>CAYXGP010000112.1:0-25769 GCA_964464515.1 uncultured Enterobacterales bacterium | reverse complement strand
CAGGTGGCGGAGCGACCTCTGGCGGCGGTGCGACTTCAGGCGGCGGTGCGACCTCTGGCGGTGGCGCGACCTCCGGCGGCGGCGCGACCTCGGGTGGTGGCGCGACCTCTGGCGGTGGCGCGACCTCAGGTGGCACCAGCGGTGGCACCGGCGGCACCACGAGCGGCGGCACTGGTGGTACCACCACCGGCGGCACGACCGGCGGCTCAGGGGTCACCTGCCCGATCGACGACAACGTCGTGACCGACTCAGGCCTGCAGGACGACGGCTCCAACCCCACCTGGGACAGCTGGGTCTGGGTCGAGAGCTCGGTCGGCGCGACGATCTACGCCGTGGACTCCAGCTACACCGGTGACGACGGCTGCACCCAGATGTCCAACCTGGGCGGCTACTCGCACTACTACTTCAAAGTCCTGATCGACAACAGCCCCAACAACGGAACCTACAAGATCTCCGGCTTCACCAAGAAGAAGCCGCCGGCCGCAGCCAGCAACACGGCGGGGGCGCAGCTCCAGAGCACCACCGGCTCGGTGGCTAGCGCCGAGAGCGGCAGCTTCAGCGTCGATTCCGTCACCAGCGGCGGTGATCTGGTGGTCTCTGGAATGACGATGGCGTTCAGCGACGGAACCACCGTCACGAGCCAGAGCTTCGACGCCTGCTACTGCGAGGACATCCCCGAGGAGGGTGGCAAGAAGGGCGGCAAGAAGCCCTGATCTACCCCTGGTAGAGCGCAGACCCCGGCCATTCGGTCGGGGTCTTGCTATGCTGCACCGTGAGAAACCAACCCCGGAGGGACGTGATGTTTCGAACGATGAATCTCCTGACGATTTTGATGCTGACGGCCTGCGGCGGCAGCGAGGGAGCCAACCCCGGCGAGTGCATCGACGGCGCTGACAACGACGGCAACGGACTGTTCGATTGCGACGATCCGGGCTGCGTCGGAAGCGCTGACTGTGGCGACACCGGCGAGGGTGGTACCACCAGCTCCGGCGGAACCACCACCGGGAACACCAACACCGGCGGCACCAACGGGACCACGGGCAACACCGGTGGCACCAACGGGACCACGGGCAAGACCGGCGGCACCAACGGGACCACGGGCAAGACCGGCGGCACCAACGGGACCACGGGCAAGACCGGCGGCACCAATGGGACCACCGGGGCCACCGGCGGCACCAATGGGACCACCGGGGCCACCGGCGGCACTACCGGAACGGGCACCGGCACCTCGGACGAGTGTGATATCGACGATGCGGTGGTGACCGACGCGGGCCTGATGGACGACAGCTCCAACCCCACCTGGGACAGCTGGGCGTGGGTGGAGAACTCCATCGGCGCGACGATCCTCGCCGTGGACTCCAGCTACACCGGTCTGGACGCCTGCGCTCAGGCCACCAACCTGGGCGGCTACCCGCACTACTTCTTCAAGATCATGGCCGATGGTGGTCTCAGCATGGGCACCTACTCCATCGAGAGCTTCGAGAAGAAGCCGCCCCCGGCCGGCAACACAGCGGCTGCGCAGCTCCAGAGCACCACCGGCTCGGTGGCTAGCGCCGAGAGCGGCAGCTTCACCGTCGACTCCGTCACCAGCGGCGGCCTCCTGGAGGTCTCCGGGCTGACGGCGGACTTCAGCGATGGCACCGGCCTCACCAGTCAGAGCTTCAGCGCCTGCTACTGCGCGCAGATCCCGGAGGAGGGCAAGAAGGGCGAGAAGGGCGGCAAGAAGGGCAAGAAGGGTGGCAAGGGTGGCAAGGGTGGCAAGAAGCCCTGATCGAGAGCGTCCTGGATGAGAACGTTCAGTCCTCGTCCTCATCGTAGCTGGGCCGGCGGCGCGCGAGCATCACGCCGCCGCCCACCAGGCCCAGCAGCCCGAGGACAGGACCGATCACCACCAGCGAGAACGGTCGGTAGCTCAGGTAGTAGGCGATCCACTTGTCGGCGCCGATGATCGGGGCGCCGCCACCCTCTCCGCTGAACGTCACCGTGGGGGCGAGGGCCAACATGGCTGCGTCCATGGTGGCTTCGTCTGAGACGCCGCCCATGCCCCAGGCGGTCATCATCCCGCCGGTGTAGGGCGCCATCAGCAGGCGGGTGGGTTTTCCCGAGCCGGCGGTGAGGCGGTAGTACAGCCCGGTGCGGTCGCCCACAGTGACCCGCTCGGCCGGGGGGACGTCGCTGTTGCCGAACCAGCGCTCGTGGACTTCAGCCTCGACGCCCTTGAACGAGTGCTCGTCCAACGGACCGACGTGGTAGTACGTCGAGCAGGTGAAGATCACGTCCGGATCGCCGACCGCCGGAGGGCGGATGGCGGCCCAGCACTCGTCAGGCGACAGGTTCTCCTCGCCGAGCTGCGCGGAGACCTCGCGTACGGTCTCATACTCCTTGCTGATGGGCGCTCGCCAACCGTCGGGGAGGGTCGCCGCGAAGCCCGCGGTGGACGACACGGCCTTCTGAGGGGGCTTGGGGGGCTTGTCCACCGCCATCGCTTCGACGGTCTTGCGCAGGGCTGTCGCCGCGCGCGTGGAGCGTCGAGTGGTGGAGATGACCCGGGAGTGGACCACCTTGCCGGAGGTGGCGAACGCCATGAACCACCCGGTGATCGCCCCGGCGCTGCTGCTGCCTGTGAGCTTCACCACCGCCGTAGGACGTCCGCCGATCTCCTCGACCGTGGCGCCGACGACGCCCACCTTCGAGATGCTCGCCTTCTCCATCTGCTCGGCGTACATCCCGCCCCAGGCCTGCGCCGCCTCGGGGGTGATCTCCACCTGGAACGGCGTCGCCCACACCTTGAGCTGCCCTAGCCCCTTGGACGACGAAGCGGTCAGCTCCCAGTCGGCCCAGCCCCCGCGCTTCGGCTGCCAGCCGGCCGGGAGGTGGACCGTCACCCCGAGATCTCCGAGGCGCCAGCCCTCGTCTTCTGCGGCGTTCAGGTGGAGGGACAGGAGGAGCGCGAGCAGGTGCATGGAAACCTCGACGGGGCCTGCACATAGCCCTTGGCCCAGCTAGTTGACCACGACAGAAGTGGCAAGCCACTTCTATCAACTGCGCCGCGCGCAGGGGAGCACACCGTGCTCCCTGGTCAACCAGCCTCCTTATGGGGACTCCGCCCCCAAAGGCCATTGATAGGGGCCTCCCCCGGCCCGAAATTCGAGCGGGCACTACTGACACCCGGTGGGACCCCTTCGGGACTTCCGTCGGGCACCACCAGTTGAGCACGCGACCGACGCAAGAGGATCATGTTTCGCCTCTCCTCCCCACGAGCCCCGCACCTGGTGGCGGGCCTCCTCGCGGCCACGTGGGTGCTCGCACAGCTCCGCGCACCCCTGGTGGAGGACGCGCTGTTCTGGTGGGTGCCCAAGGCCCTGCTGGCCCTGGAGACCGGTCCGCAGATGGTCCTGGCCCACGCGCTCCCCGAGGCGGTCGAGGCCGGCCTTACGCCTGAGACCACCCCCCCGCAGTGGGCCGGCGGCCTGCCGGACTACGCCCACCCCCCGCTGTGGTACGGCTGGCTGGCGCTGTGGCTGCGGGCGTCGCGGACCGTGATCGCCGTGCACCTGGCCTGCCTGCTGCCCGCGGTGCTCGCGGCGGTGGGGTTCGCTGAGCTGGGGGCCCGCCTGGGCCACCGATGGAGCGGCCTGGCGGCGCTCTGCCTGCCGCCGGTGCTGGCCCAGATGCTCCGGCCGGAGCTGGATCTGCCGCTGCTGGCGGTCGTGCCGTGGGCGCTGGTGGCGCTGCTGCGGGGGGACTGGCGCCTCTTCGGCGTCCTCGGGCTGCTGGCCCCGTGGCTGAAGGAGCCGGGGGTGCTCCTGGTGGCTCCGGCCGTGGTGTTCGCGCTCCAGGAGCGTCGCTGGCGCTGGCCGGTGCTGGCCCCGCTGGCCGGACTTGGGCTGCTGGCGCTCGCCCACGGCGGGCTCGCCAGGCCGGAGAGCCTGCCCGCCGGGGCCGGTGCGTGGCTGCGGGACCTGCCGGTGGCGGCGCGCATCTTCGCGCTGGAGCAGGGGCGCTGGCTGCTCCTCCTGGGCCTCCCGTGGGCCTGGCGCCGGCTGCGGCCGGGCGGGGCGGCGATCGGCAGCCTGGTCGTCGTGTGGCTGGTGTTCTTCTCTCTGGTGGGGTTCTTCGCCACCCGGGGTCTGGATCCCCACACCCATGTGCGGTACTTCGTGCCCGGGATGGCGGTCGGCGCGGTGATCGCCGCGGCGCGCTGGCCGGGCCTCGCGCTGCCTGGTCTGCTGTTCCTGCGCGCGGCGTCTCCGTTCGGGCCCGAGGCCTCGTGCTTCGGAATCGACTCGGGGCGGGCGGAGCGACAGGCGGCCCCGTGGATCGCCGAGGCGCTGACGGCGGGAGAGACGGTGTGGGTAGGCTCGTACCAGGCGGCGGGCCTCACCCAGCCCTGGGCGGGGATCACCCCCGAGCCGCTGCGGGGGTTCTCGATCTACGCCGTGGACACCGACCCCCAGGCTCCCGCGCCGGGAGACATCATCGTGGAGGCGGCCTATGGGGAGCCCATCACCCCCCTGGAGCGGGCCCTGGTGTGGGACGAGGCGCAGCGCTGGCAGGTCGGCGCGGCGACGGTTCGGGCCTGGCGGGTGCGCGCCCGACGAGAGATCCCGTGATCCCCACCCTGCGTTACCGCGACGCCGACGTTCTGGTGGCGGACAAGCCCAGCGGGCTGCCCACGCAGGCCACGCGGGATCGTCGAGGGCCCGATCTGTACAGCCTGCTGAAGAAGCAGGAGCGCTACGTGGGGCTGCATCATCGGCTGGACACCCCGGCGTCGGGGCTGCTGCTGCTGACGCTCCAGCGATCCGCCAACCGGCCCGTCGCGCAGGCGCTCCGTCGCGGCGCCATCCACCGCGGCTACCTGGTGGTGGTGGTCGGCGATCCGGGGCCGTGTGGTCGCTGGGACACCCCTGTCGATGGCAAGCCCGCGGGCACCCGCTGGTGGCGGCGCTCCACCGGCGGCGGCGGCGCGCTGCTGGAGGTCTGGCTGGAGACGGGGCGGACGCACCAGATCCGCCGGCACGCGGCGGGCGCTGGGCACCCGGTGCTGGGAGACCGCCGCTACGGGGGCCTGGCTGGGGGGGCCTGGCCGCGTCTGGCGCTGCATGCGTGGCGGCTGTCGTTTCCGCACCCGAAGACCCGGAACATGCTCGTGGTGTGGTCTCCAGTGCCGGAAGACCTGCGGGGACTCGTGGAGCGGGTCGGCCATCATTCGAGCGGGTCCCAGCGCTGATGGTCTCAGCGCTGGAGTCCCTGCTTTGGAATCTACTGCTCGGAGAGATAGCCCAGCGACTCGAGCTGCTCCCAGACCCCTGACAGCGGGGGGATGTCCACTCCCTCCACCCCGGTGATCGGCCTCAGATCTCCCCGCGCAGCGCGCAGCGCGTCCACGAGCGCGGCCCCCTCAAGGGCATGGGGCGGCAGGGGTTCTCCCTCGACGCCGCGGGCATCCACCGGCCAGACCCTCACCCGCTGACGCTTCAGATCGTAGACCACCCGGTGGCGGGCGCCGATCGCTGACGCCCGCGGGGACCCGTACAGGCAGTCCTCCGAGATGGCGACTCCGGCAGCGGTCCCGTCTGCCGGGAGCGTGAACGGATCAGCGCCCGGAGCACCTGGGGCAGCGGCGGCCAGCGCCAGCAGCGCGTGGTGGAGATCGCTGTGATCGACCACAGCGTCCACCCGGCCGGCGGGGAGGGAGGGGGCACCAGGGCCGAGCCCGGCCATCACCAGCGGCACCCGGGTCACCTCACCCAGCAGCGAGTGGCCGTGCTCGAAGCCGCCGTGGTCCCAGAACTCCTCGCCGTGATCTGAGGTGATCACCAGCACCGACGGCCGCGCCCGCGCTGCGAGGCCCTGTGCCAGCGCGCCGATCTGCCGATCGACCCCGGCGATCTCCGCGTCGTACAGCCCGGTGATCCAGGCCGCCTCCTCGGCGGGCGGCGGCGGCGCGCCGTTCTGCCATCGCGCCCACGACCAGTCCGAGCCGTAGGGGACGGGCACCGGCGGCTCACCGGGCGGGGTGAAGCGGGCCACGAGGTCGCCTGGCGGCGCGTAGTCGAGGTGGGGCTCCATCATATGCAGCAGCAGAAAGGCGGGATCGTGCTGCTCGGAGAGCCAGGAGAGACCGGTTCGGACGGTCTGCGCCGCGCTGCGATGGCGGTCGTTGGCGGAGCCCGCGTAGTCGTAGCGATCGAACCCGCGCTGGAGTCCGAATTCGGGCGCCAGGTAGGTGTTGTTGACCACCGCCCCGGTGGCGTAGCCGGCGGCGCCGAGGCGCTCGGCGAGGGTGGGGAGGGCATCAGGCAATCGACCGAACCGCGTGTGGTTCTGCGCGTCGCGCACCGCCCGGTGCTGATGCGGCAGGGTGGCCGTGAGCAGGCTCGCCATCGACGGCAGCGTCCACCCGGAGTGCGCGTAGGCCCGGTGGTACCACGCCCCCTGCGTCGCCAGCGCGTCGATGTGGGGGGAGGTGTCGCGGTCGTAGCCGTAGGCGCCCAGGTGATCCGCGCGCAGGGTGTCGATCACGACGAGTACCAGATCGGGGAGTATCAGAGCGCGGCGTGGCACGTCGTCCGAGGTGCAGGCGGTCAGGACGAGGGTCAGCGGGAGCGCCCGCACCCGCCCTCCCCCGCCTCACCGGGCGCCGCTGAGCTGTCGATGTAGCCGAGCGCAGCGAGCTGCTGGAAGGTCTCGAAGCTGGGCACCCGGGTGCCCTTGGCCACCGTCAGCGGGTCGAGGTGGCCTCGCCGAGCCTGCAGCGCCGCCAGCAGCCGCTGCCCCTGGGCCTGCTGATCGGGGTGGGGGCCCGTCTCGTGATGATCGTCGAGCGCCCAGACCCGCGCCGCCCGCTGCACGGGGTCGAACACCAGCCGCGCCTGTCGATCGACCAGGGAGATGCATGGAGGACCGTACAGACAGTTCTCGGAGAGTGCCGCGCGCTCACCGGCTGGCAGGTGACGCAGATCGGCGCCGCCCGAGGTAGCGGGGGGCAGCCCCCCGGCGACAGCCACCAGCGTCTGGAACAGGTCGAGGTGCTCGACCACCGCGTCGCTGCTGCCTGCCGAGAAGCCCGGCCCCGCGACGATGAGGGGCACGCGGGTCAGCTCGCTCCACAGCGCGTGACCGTGCTCGAAGCCGCCGTGGTCCCAGAACTCCTCGCCGTGATCCGAGGTGAACACCACCAGCGCCTCGCGATCGCGGCCGGCCAGGCCCGCGGACAGCGCCGCCATCGCGCGATCGACCGCCAGCAGCTCCTCGTCGTAGAGCGCCACCGTGAACGCCTTGCCCTCGGGGCTCGGCACGAGCTGGCGCATCTGCATCAGGGTGAACGGGTTGTCTCGACCCGGGATCAGCTTCAGCTCGTCGGGTCGCGCGCCGGTGGCGAAGGTGCCCGCGACGTCGCTCGGTGGCTGGTAGTCGAGGTGGGGCTCCATGAAGTGCAGCAACAGGAACGCGGGTGTATCCCCCCCGGCGAGCCAGGTCAGGCCGTCGGTGACGGTCTGCGCCGCGCTGCGATGGTTGTCGTTGGTCGCGCCCTGAAAGTCGTAGCGGTCGAAGCCCTGCTGGAGACCGAACTCGGGGGCCAGGAAGGTGTTGTTGAAGAACGCTCCGGTGCGGTAGCCGGCGGTCGCTGCGATCTCGGGCAGCGTGGTGACGGTGTCGGGCAGGCAGCCGAAGCGATCGGGCTGCTTCGGATCGCGACCCACCTGGTGCTGGTGGGGGTACAGGCCCGTGAGCAGGGTGGTGATCGACGGCAGGGTCCAGCCAGCCTGCGCGTAGGCGCGGTCGTAGCGCATCCCCTTCGCGGCCAGGGCGTCCAGCGCCGGGGAGGTGGGGCGGTCGTAGCCGTACAGGCCCAGGTGATCGGCCCGCACGGTGTCGGCTACCACCAGCACGATGTCAGGGGGTCCGGGGGGGCTCAGCAGACCGCAGGCAGACAGACTACCGGCGGGCAAGCTGCAAGCCAGCAGGACGGCGGCGTTGAGGTGAGGGGACCGCATGCGCGAGGACTATCCCGCCCCGGTCGATGCACGGGAGGCGCCGGGGTAAGGGGTCGGCCTCGGGAGTCGAATGGGCGGGATCGCAGGCATCATCCACTTCCGCGGCGATCCCCCGGAGAGAGGGGACGCCCTGGCGCTCTCCGCGGCCCTCGCCCGGCGCGGACCCGACGACCGAGGGGTGTTCGCAGAGGGGCCGGTCTGTCTGGTCCACCGCCGGCTGATGACCTCCGACAAGGAGATCCGCCTGCCGGTGGTCGATGAGAGCTTCGTGCTCGCGTTGGACGGCCGCTTGTACGGCGGCGACGAGGGGCAGGCGGCCGTGCGCGCGTGGCGCAGCAGAGGCCCCGAGGGGCTGGCAGATCTGGACGGCAGCTTCGCGATGGCCATCTGGGATCGGCGTCGCCACACGCTGTGGTTGGTGCGCGATCGGTTGGGGTGCCGGCCGCTGTACTGGACGCGACGCGGCCACCAGGTGGCGTTCGCCTCCGAGATTCCGCCGCTGCTGGATCTGCCGTGGGTCAGCCGCTCGGTCTGCTCCGATCACCTCGCCGAGTACCTGAGCTTTCGGTACGTGCACGCCCCGCGCACGCTGTTTCGGGAGATTCACGCGGTTCCGCCGGGGCACGTCGTACGCATCTCGACTGCCGATGAGTGGCTGGACTGCTGGTGGACGCCGCCGTGGTGCCGGCCCGGCGAGGGGCAGACCGACCCCGACGAGGCCGCGCGTGAGGTGGATCGGCTGCTGCGGGCCAGCGTGCGCAAGCGACTCGACAGCCGCTCGAAGGTGGCCGTGCTGCTGAGCGGTGGGCTGGACTCCTCGGCCATCCTGCACCACGCCTGTGAGGCCGGCCCCACCCCGCCGCTGACCTTCACGGTGAAGCTGGCCGATGACCCGTTCGACGAGACCGCGTTGGCCGCGCGCGTCGCCAAGGTGATGGGCGCCGAGCACCACCTCGTGCCCATCGACCACCGCGACCTCATCGACACCATCGAGCGCTGCACCCGCGTCATGGGGCAGCCGCTGCCCTCGGCCGCCGCGGTGCTGCAGATGCTGCTGTTTGAGCAGATCCGACCCAGCGCTCGGGCGGTGCTGTCGGGCGACGGCGGCGACGAGGTGCTGGGCGGTCGGGTGATGGGCGACCTCGCCCGGCGCATGTTCCGCAATCACCTGCTGGGGTTGGCGCCAAAGCCCATCGAAGATCTGGCGCGGCAGATCGCAGGACGCGTGGGGCGGGCCGATCTGGCCGCGTCGCCCGCGGACTTCGGGCGCGATCGCAAGGTGGGCGGCTCCAGCGTCTTCCAGTCCATCGAGCGGGTGTCCATCCTGCGAGATCCGGCCCTGGCGCGCCCCGGCATTCGACGATCGGTGCTCGATCCGCTCTACCAGGAGGTCGACACCGATCCGATCAACGCGGTGCTGCACGTGTGGCAGCGCGGCTGGTTGCCCGAAGACAGCCTGGCTCGGAGCGACCGCATGGCCGCCCACCTGGGCATGGAGGTCCGCTACCCCCTGCTCGATCGCGAGCTGATCACCTACCTGGCCGGGCTGCCCGGGCCGCTCAAGGTGCGGCGGCGCGGGCCTCGGGTGATCACCAAGTGGCCGCTGCGGCGGGCCATGCGCAAGCGGCTGCCGAGGCCGCTGCTACATCGACCCAAGCGTTCGCTGCCCAATCCGCTGGACCACTGGCTGCGCACCGCCGGGCAGGATTTTCTGGCGGACGCCGTGGATGGGATCGCGCGCTCGTCGGCGACACCGTTCGAGCCGTCCGCCGTGCGAAAGCTGGCCGAGGAGCACACCGCAGGGACGCAGAATCACGGGCTGAAGATCTGGACGGTGTGTTTGTTCCATGTGTGGCAGCGGGCGCTGGGGGTCTGACACCTGCGTATCAGCACGAGCGTCACGGGACGACCACGTGCAGCCCGGCGAGCTTGGATTGGGTCCCCCCGGTGCCCTCGATCTGCACCGCGTAGGTGCCGGAGGCCGCGCTGGCGTCTACCGAGAGGGTGAGCGCGGAGGTGGCGCTGCTGGCAGGCACGGGGTTGGTGGCGAACGAACAGCTCACCTCGCTCGGACCGCCACAGGTCAGGGTCACAGCATCGGAGAAGCCGCCGTCCCACTGCACCTCTACGTCCTCGGTCGCTGAGCTGCCTGCGGCGATCTCCACACTCAGCACGTCCAGTCCCAGCGAGAAGTCGGCGGTGCCGGCCGGCAGGATGCGCAGCGGTAGCGTGGTGCTGTCGTCGATGGAGCCGTCGGTGCCCTCGATGGTCAGCGTGTGATCGCCAGCGGGGGCAGTGCCGCTCAGCTCCACACCCACGATGGCGCTGTCCACCGCGGTCGGGTTGGGCTCGATCGTCAGGGTCACGCCGAGCGGGGCGTCGGTGTTGGACAGCGTGACGTCATCGGCGTGTCCGCCGCTGCGATCGACGTAGACGATCATGCTGCCGTGCTGGTCCTGGTTGATCGTGAAGTTGCTGACCTCGGAGCGAAGAGAGTAGCCGCTGTCGGTGATCTCCAGCAGGAAGCCCGTGGCCTTGCTCTGTGAGCCGGCCGTGGCGTCGATCAGCACCGGGTAGCTGCCCTCAGTGATCCCTGCGTCCAACGAGACCGTCAGGTCGACGGCCGCGGTGCCTGCGGCGGCGGGGTTGTCCGAGAAGCTGCAGGTGATGGCCGGCTCGTCGGACTGGCAGGTGAGCGTGGCGTCGTCGGAGAAGCCGCCGGCCCACTGGAGCTCCACGTCGAAGTCCGCGGTGCCGCCGGGCAGCGCCGTGGCGGTGTGGGGACTCACGTCGACGCCGATGTCAGAGTCCTCGCTGGACATCACGCGCAGGGGAACGTCGACCGACTGGAGATCACCGTCGGCGTCGCCGTGCACCGTGAGCGTGTGATCGCCGGTGGTGACAGAGGACCCGATGTCGAGCCACAGGATGGTCGCCTCCTCCCCGCCGTCCGCGACCGCGCTGGGGTCCGGGTCGAACGACCACGTCACGTCCTTCGGGGCGCCCGAGAGGTCGAGGTCCACCGCCGTCTCGAAGCCGGCGTCGCGATCGATGTAGACGATCTGCGTGCCGCTGCCGCCCTGGTTGCGGGTGAAGTTGCTGGTCTCGGTGCGCAGGGTGTAGCTGGCGCTGGTGGTGCCTCCAGTGGTCGTCCCGCCCGAGGTCGTCCCGCCCGAGGTGGCGCCGCTGGTCCCGCCAGTGGAGCCTCCGGTGGTGGAGCCGGTGGTGCCTCCTCCGGAGCTGGTGCCGCTGTCGTCGCCCTTGTCGACGCAGCCAGGGGTCAGTCCAAACAGGGTCAGCAGGGTCATCATGCGCATCGTTCCTCCAGAGCAGACGCCCACCGTTTACGGAAGGTGCCCTGTTGGGCATGAGACGCGATCGTCAGCGGGCCAGCGCCTCGTCCACCGCTGCGGTGATGGCGTCGTCGGTGGCGTCGTCCCGCGCGAGCCGGATGATCCCCTCTGCGTCGAGGACCAGCACGGTGCCAGGGCCCCCGAAGCCGGCCATCGCTCCCTCAGGATCGGCGGTCCAGATGGCCTCCATCCCGTACAGATCGCGCACCTGCGCGCAGTAGTCGACGGTCGCGGGCACACCCAGCGGGTCCTCGATGATCGCGATGAGCGCGTTCAGGTCGCGTCCCTCCCGCAGCGGCTCCAGCAGCGAGATGTGCTCCATGCAGGGCGGACACCAGCCATAGACGCCGAACACCACGCTGGCCGCGGCTCCGCAGACATCGTGGAGCTGGACTGCGCGGCCATCACAGCCCTGGAGTGACAGATTCTGCACCAGATCACCGACCGCGAAGCCGGTGGTCCCCTCCCAGGAGCAGTCCACCGTCCCTGTGTCTTTGGTAGGGGTTTCCTGAGTCTGGGTGTTCTGAGTGGTGTCCGTGTCTTGAGTCCCCGTCTCCCCAGCTGTCTGTGTTGTTGTCGTTGCCTTTGCATGACCGCTGTCGCTGGCGGGCGCGGAGCAGGCCAGCAGGAGCGCGATCACGGCGTGGTCAGCTCTGACCAGGTGATCGACTGGTCGATCACAGCACCATCTTCGGTGAGGGTAGCTTGCCAGAAGGTCAGCCGATCGGCGCCCGGGGTGTAGGTCTCGTTGAGGATCTCATTGAAATAGACGCTGTTCTCGGGCAGCACCAGCGCCCATCCGTCGGCTTCGGCGGCGGCGTCGGGGAAGGCGATGTCTTCGGTCCATGGATCATCAGCGCCCGCGTCGTCACCGCGGCGGATCTCCAGGTGGACCGTCCGCTCCTCGCCCGGGTTGTAGATCGTCAGGAAGACCGGCATCTCGTCACCCGAGTCGACGTACCGCAGCTTGCGGGGGGCGATGGTCAGGCGGGGTTGGGGACCTTCGGGCGGCGCAGACAGGACGGGGTCCCAGGTGACGGTTCCCAGCGCGGGGTTGTCTGTGCCGTCGTAGATGCGCTCGGCGATCGTCTCTGCGTCTTCGGTCCCCCAGTAGTTGCCGGAGATGTCGCGGGTGTAGACCCACTCGGGGTACCCCTCGGCCTCGATGTCGTGGAACCAACCGAAGTCGGCGTCGTACCCGTGGATCGTGTTTCCCGTGATGACGTTGCCAGTCACGCGGCGCAGGAACGCCGCCCCGAGCCCTCCGGTCCCGTCCGCCTGATGGCTGACATCGCCTGCGTTGCCTTCGATCGTGTTGTCCAGGAAGAACGGCGTGGCGTGGGGATAGCAGGTCACGCAGACATGCACGCCGCCGTCGGCATGGGCGGTGTTGGCGACCACCGTGTTGTTCATGAACGCCGAGATGGTAGAAAGCAGAGAGACCGCCCCGCCCTCGGATGCAGAGACATTTCCCTCCAGGTGGTTGCCCACGATGGGCGAGGCCATCATCGCGGTGGAGATCGCGCCGCCGTAGGTCGACCAGTTGCCCGTCCAGGTGTTGTCCTGCAGGATGGGATCGGAGTCCATCACGTGGATCGCCCCGCCGAACGCGAACAGCTCCGCGGTGTTGTCTTCGAACGTGCAGTCGCGGACGCGCGGGGTCGCGCCGTCGGAGACCAGGATGGCAGCCCCTCCGTTCTGATCGACGTCCGCCGGAATTGTATTGGATGAGAACAGACTCTGCGTGATGTAGGGCGAGGCGCCGCGGAGCTGGAGGGCGCGGGTGCCGCCGCTGAACACCGCATGCTCGATGATCGAGCCGGCGTCGTAGTCGTCGAGCGCGATGAAGGTGGCGCCGGTCGCGGTGGCCTCGAAGATGACCGAGCCCCAGGAGTCCCCCGAGGGCTGGAACGTGATCGGCTGATCGGCGGTGCCCCTGGCGATGAGCTGACCCTCGATGATCAGATCGACCTCCGCGCCCAGCGACACGGTGACGCCCGGGTCGATCGTCAGGGTCTCTCCCTGCGCGACGGTGAAGGTCTCGTCCAGCGCGATCGCTTCGGTCCACTGCAGATTGCTGGTGGCGGCGCCGGTCGGGGTGGGTGTGTTGGTCGTGGTGGCCGACGGGGTGGTCGGTGCGGTGTCCCCGGGCTCCGGGGTGCAGGCGAGCAGCAGCAGGAACACGGTGGCCTCCTCGATAGAGTGCGAGGATCTAACCCGCGGATTTGCCGGCGGGTGCGGCCAGTCCCTGCAGCTCGGAGAGCAACCTGGCGAGCGCCACCTCGGACGACGCCAGGCGCGCGCGACCCTCGGCCACCGCCTGCTCGCCAGCCTCCTTCTCGGACAGAACCGCGGCGAGCTGCTCCTCCACCGCGCTGATCTGCTGCGCCATCCCGGCGTCGATGGCGTCGGCGAGCTGACCCAGGCGTCCGCCGACCTCCAGCGCGGCCTGGCTCTGCACCTGCGGCAGCAGCTCCCGCAGCGCTGTGGCCGCGCCGTCGATCGCCTGCGCGCGGATCTCCTCAGCGGCGCTCCGTCCGCCGCTGACGGCTCGGACCAGCGCCGTGCCCACCGACGCGACGACCAGCGCCGGCGTGAGCACCGCCAGCAGCGGCGGGAACAGCACCGCGGACGCGCACACCGTGGCGAACGCGGCGAGCTGCGCCGCCAGACCCCGCAGCATCCCCCGCAGCCCGCCCCGGGCGCCTTCGATCATCAGCCCTGGCGCGATGCCGACCAGCACCGACGCCCCCACCGTGGACAGCAGGCGGTCGAGCGGTGAGGCCTCCTCGAAGTCGGGCGAGCCCCCCGCGGACAGCTCGGGCACCAGCCGGCCGTGCAGCGCGGCGACCTGCGCCAGGAACGCGCGGAGCTGCTCGTCCAGCGCGGCGTCGAGCGCGGTCATGTGCCGCTCGATCAGCGGGCGCAGGTGTTCGCTCTCCAGGGCCGTGAGCCGATCGGTGAGCCACCCTCCCAGCCACTCCGCCAGCTCGGAGTGCGTCTGCCGCCGGGCCACCAGACCATCCCACCATCCCAGCGGCACCTGCTGCGCGGCGGCCCGCAGGGCCGGCTCGGTGTCGGCGATGAAGGCGTCCAGCGTGGAGTCGATCTCCGCGAGGAGCTCCCTCCGACGCTCGGTGATCAGCTCGGCGACCGCCGACCGCTGCGCGGTGAGCGCGTCCAGCTCCGGCCGGACCTGCGCGTAGCGGCGGTGGACGTCGGCCAGCGGAGCGTCGAGCAGCGCGTTCATTCCGGGCATGGCGTCGCGCAGTTCGGCGGCGTGGGTGCGGGCGGCTCGCAGGGGGCCGGTGAGCTTGACCCGCCCGCTCTCTTCGGCCAGATACCGTTCCAGCGCGGCCTCGAAGATCGCGAGCCCTGAGCGCTCCAGTCGCTCGGGATCATCGCGGAGGCGGCCAGCCAGCGCGTCGCGCGCGGAGACCGCGAAGATGCGCCCCTCGCCCGCCGGGCCGCCCAGCAGGCGCCGCGAGCGCTCCTGGAGATCCGAGATGTCTTCAGGGGAGTCGATGATGGCGTCGTAGCGGTTCCACAGGTAGAACGGCGGGCTGCGGTCGCGCAGGTGGGCGTTGATGAATTGCTGCTCGCTCTGCGACAACGCCATCTCGCACGACAGCACCATCACCACGGCGTCGGCCCGCGGCAGGTAGTCCAGCGCCACCGCCGTGCGCGTCTCGTGCTCGTTCAGGCCCGGGGAGTCACAGATCTCCACGTTCCCGCGACACAGCGGCAGCGGCAGGAACAGCTCCAGCAGCCGCCACGGCCGCGGCGTCCCCGGCGTGATGGTGATGAACTCGGCGATGCGGTCCGGGTCGATCTCCTTGGGAGGCTGCGCTGGATCGGTCGGGTGCAGCACGGCCCGAGGGGTCTGCGCGTGCTTGACGCTGGTGATCACCGCGGTGCAGGGGGCGACCTTCGCCGGCAGTATCCGCGCGCCGAGCATGGCGTTGATCAGCGTGGACTTTCCGCGCTTGAACTCCCCCACGATCATGATGCGGAAGGCGTCCTCCAGCAGCCGGGCGCGCACGCCGTCCAGCGCGTTGGCCCGCGCGCTGGCGCCGATCTGTCGGGAGATCGCCGCCAGACGCGCGAGGGCCTCGGCGAGCTGCTCGCGGGTGGCGAGGTAGTCGGCGTAGCCGACGCCGGTGTCTTGGGAGTTCTTGGAGATGACACCCTCGGGAAGGGAGCGCACGAGCGAGTTAAGCACGCCGGAGGACCGCCGCCATGCCAGTGGGATCTGAGCTGATCCAGACGGTGTCGGCGACGCTCGATACACTGGACACCCTGCGCTCGGAGGTCACGCTCCCCGAGGCGCTGGCGGCAGAGATCGATCGGGTGCGAGAGGACGGCCGGCAGCGCCTGACGGCTCCGCGACCCACGGTGGCCGTCGTCGGCGAGAAGAAGGCCGGCAAGAGCACCTTCTTGAACGCCGTGCTGGGCGCGCCGCTGCTGGGCGTGGCCGTGCGCGAGATCACCGGCACCCCCACCCGCATCTGCAGTGCGGCGGCCCCGGACTACATCGCGACCTTCGCAGACGGCTCCCAGGAGCGCATGGCCGACTGGTACCCCGATCCGGTGCCGGTCCTGCGCAGGCAGCAGGAAGACAACACCGCCCGTCTTCGCGCGCTGGAGGCGCAGCCCGCGGGGCAGACCCTCCACGCGCGCCGGATGCAGGCCCTCCGCGGGGAGGCGCTCCAGGCAGAGGGCGCGCGGCTGACCGATCGGACTGCCGCCGCCGAGGCGCGTCGCGGAGAGATCCTGGCGTCGGTGATCGCCGAGCTGACCGATCTCCGTCAGCGCGCAGCGGAGGTCGTGGCGCTGACGGTGAGCTACCCGGCCGCCCACCTGCCGGCCGATCTGGCGCTGATGGACACCCCCGGCGTCAACACCGAGCGGCGGGACAGCGCCGCGCGCGCGTGGGCGGCGGTCGCCGAGGCTGACGGCTGCATCCTGCTGGTGGACATCCAGCGCCCGCTCCCTGCCGTCGCGTTGGCGTTCGCGCGGCGGATCGCCCGGGTGGTGCCGCACGTGATCCCGGTGCTCACCAAGCTCGACAGGGCGCGGGAAGACGCCGAGCTGGTGGGCGGAGACCCCGACGCTGAGATCCTGGAGGCCCGTCGGATCGCGCGGGGGCGGTTCGCGTCGGGCATGGGGCGCGAGCTGGACACCGTGCCGGACATCGGCGTCGCGTCGCGGCCGGCATGCGGGGAGGGGCTGGCAGCGGCGGCCTTCGCTGAGCAGATGGCGGCGCTCATGGCGCTCTATGCGCGGGAGCGGGACCTGCTGCTGGCGGGACGGACGGCGGCGGCCCTCGGCGATCTGCTCCCGGCGGCGTGTCAGGGGCTGACCGCGCGGGCAGAGGAGCTGTCGGCGCAGGTCAGCGCGCAGACCGCGCGCACCCCGCCCACCGCCGAGGTGTTCCTCGCAGAGCGCCGGAGGGCGATCGCCGCGGCGGTCGCGGAGGTGGTCGGCGCGCTGCTGCGGCGGGTGATCGACGAGCTGCCCGGTCGGCTGGCCGCCGTCGAGGTGATCGCGCGCGCCCGCATCACAGACGCCGCCGATCGACGGGCCCTGCGCGCCGCCGCGGACCCGGATGCCCTGCGAGCGGCGCTCGAGACGGAGCTGGCAGAGCTCGACCGGGAGATCGGCGAGGCGGGGGCCGCGGCGGGTGAGCGGATCGGCGCCGACGCTCGGGCGGCGCTCCACGAGCGCTACGGTCTGCCTGCGCAGCGCCACCTCCAGCTCCCGGCCGCCGCCGTGGAGCGCCTGGAGACCACCATCGAGGTCTCGGGGCTTCTGGCGCGGCACCAGCGTCAGCAGGGGCTGGTCGGCGTCGGGGGGGCGGCGGCTGGGGCGGCGCTGGGGGTCCTGCTCACCGGCGGGCTCGCCGTCCCCGCGCTGCTGGCGCTGGGCGCTGGCGGGGCCGCAGCGGCGCTGTTTCGCTCGCTGGAAGCCATCCGAGAGGAATGTCTGGCAGCCCTGGACGAAGCGATGGAGGCCGCGGCGGTGGCGATCGCCGATCGGCTCCACGGTCAGCGAGAGGCGCTGGAGGGCGCGCTGGTGACGTCGATCGCCGATCGGCTGGCCGCGGAGGTGGAGAAGACACCCATCGCGGAGCGGATCGCCGAGCACGCAGCCGCGCTGGCTGCGCTCCAGGCGGAGCAGGAGCGGCTACCAGACCTCCGAGCGGTGCTTCAGGAGCGAGAGGAGGCGCTGCGGCAGGCCCTCGAGGCCGCCGCGAGGGAGTCTGTCGGCCTCTGCCTCCGTCCGTAGGGACGCGCCCCATTCGACAGCATCAGGGCCGATAGCATCGGCGCTTGCGGTGGCGGGGCTGCGGTATGGGAGCCTACAGCAACACGGTCCCGTCGCCGCTGTCCTCACCGCTGTCATTGCCGTGGTCATCGCCGCTCGTGACCGGACGATCCTCATCGCCGAAGTCGTCGCCCGTGAACTGCGCGTTGAAGTCTCCGCCGATCACGCAGTCGTAGCGACCGCCCACCAGATCGATGGTCAGCGTGCCGACGAACCGCACCGGCGAGAGCACGTCGCCATGGACACCGGCGAACACCGAGCTCTCGTAGTCTCCGTAGTCCTCGTCGCGATCCTCACGGTCTTCACGATCCCCGTCGTCGTCTCCGCGATCCTCGTCGCCGTGATCCGGCTCGGGCGGGTTGGCCGGGCAGGGCACGCCGCCGGGCACCGGCTCGTCATCCGTCTCGCAAGTGACCACGACCGTCTCCATGCCCATCTGGCCCTCGGCCCACAGAGAGGAGCCCTCCAGCTCACCGAGCATCCGGAGGCCGTCCAGGTCCATCCGCAGGCCGCTGTCACCCATCAGCTCGAGCTCGAGGGGCAGGGTGGTGCCGGCGATCTCATAGGCCGCGTCGTGCAGGTCGAGGCAGGCCCCCTCGGTCCAGACGTCGCCGAGCTGGAGCTCCCACGCTCCCGACGCCAGCTCGGGGCCGGCAGGGGCGATGCAGTTGCCGCTGGGCTCTTCAGTGCTGCCGCCGGGCTCGGCGCAGTCACGGGGCTGGGGGATGCTCGGCTCGACCGGCTCACAGGCGAATGAGGTGAGGGTCAGGGCGATCAGGGTGAGGGGGGTGCGGGATGCCATCGGGTCCTCCGGGGTTCGTCCGGAAGGAGAGCAATTGTCATGCCATAGTTTAACTCACTGAAATTACAATGATATTTCATGGCTGCCGAATTGAACCCCCAAATTGTGCGACACCGCGATCCACCTCGCCTCCGCCCCGGGCGGCGCGCCTCCCGCGAGCGCGCTACACCCCCGCTCTTGCCGAGGTAGCGATGAACACCCCCGACCGCTTCTTCCAGCGTGCGCTGGACCACTGGACCGCAGACCCGAACGATCGCGTGTACTTCGGGCTCGACCGCGATCTGGATCGCCTGCCCGATCCCAGCGAGGCCGCCGCGACGAGCCGCCTTCGGGTCGCCCGCGAGCTGCTGACGGAGCTGGATGGGCTGCAGGCTACGGAGCGCTCCTTCAGCGAGACCCTCGATCTGGATCTGGCGCGTCTCACGCTGGAGGCGGACGTCCACGAGCGCACCTACACGTTCAACGGGCGCACGCGCGCGCAGCAGCTCCCACGCGCCAGCGACAGCATCGGCGATCCCATCTTCATGATGATGATCAACGACCCTCGCCCCGAGGGCGACCGGCTGGCTGACATCACCGCGCGCATCGAGCAGGTGCCCGCCTACCTCGACGCGCTCCTCGCGCGCCTGGACACCCCCGTCGCCCGCTGGGTGAGCATCGACGTGGAGAAGGTCGCCGGCCTGCCCGGTCTGCTGTCGACCGTCCGCGGCTGGGCCGACCAGAACGACTGGGCAGATCTGCCGCGCCTCGATCGCGCGATCGCCGCAGCGACTCCGGCGCTGTCCGACTACGCCGCGCGCCTCGGTGAGCTGCCGGTGGCCTCCCAGCTCCACCTCGACGAGGCCGACGCCCGGCGGGTGGTCGCCCTGCAGGGCATCGAGCAGAGTCTGGAGGAGATCCGCGAGATGGCCCGGGAATTCCTGGCCGAGACGCGCGCGACGATCTCCGGGCTGCACGGTCGGCTCGTCGAGAAGTACCGCCTGCCGTCCGACACCTCGGTGGCGGATCTGCACACGTTCCTGAACGAACACTACGCCGTCCCCGTCACGGAGCGGCTGGAGGACATCCTCGACAACTACGGCGCCGAACGGGACCGTATCCTGACGTTCATCCGTGAGCGCGATCTGTTCGAGATCCCCGACGACCAGCAGATGCGTATCCTGCGCACCCCCCCGTTCATGGCGCCCAGCATCCCCGCCGGCGCGATGATGGCGCCGCCTCCCCTGCGCGAAGGTGTGCGCACCAGCCTGGTGTACCTCACGCTCTCCGAGGAGCTCCGGCCCGAGCACACACGGCTGTCCATCCCCTCGATGATGGTCCACGAGGGGATCCCGGGTCACCACCTCCAGCTCGCCACCGCGGCCGGGCACGCCGCGACGATCCGGCGGATCTTCATGTGCTCCCACCACGCCGAGGGTTGGACCACCATGCTCGAAGACTACATGCTCGACCAGGGGCTGATGGGAGATCTGGCTGACGAGGCCCGATTCTGCGCCAAGCGGGACATCTCGCGGATCGGCGCGCGGGTGGCAATCGACCTGTTCTTCATGACCGGACGCCGAGAGTTCCTCGACGTCGGTGTCGACTGCGATCGCGACGCAGACGACGTGTTTGATGCGGCGGGAAGCCTGCTCGCGGAGGTGACCGGGTTCGTGCCCGGTCGGGTGCAGGCCGAGCTGAACTGGTACTTGCAGGAGCGGGGATATCCGCTCTCGTATCTCGTGGGGAACAAGCTTACGTGGGCGCTCAAGCGAGATCTGGAGCGGACGCAGCAGGGTCGGATGGAGCAGATCGAGATCGATCGGTTGTTCCATCGCACGTATCTGCGGTCGGGGAACATGCCGCTGGCGTTTCTACGGCGGGTGTTCGAGAACGGAGGGTGGCTGCGGTAGCCGTCCTACCCCAGGGCGCCCGCCACGATGGCGGGCAGCGCCTGCCCGATGCCATCGCTGATGCGCAGGTGGGCCCGATCGTCGTAGGGCGTCTCTCCCCGGTTGAGGATGATGAGACGCGCACCGACGCTCAAAGCCACCTGCGGCAGGTCGTTCGCGGGCGACACCACCAGCGAAGAGCCGATGACGAGGAACACATCACAGCGCTGGGTGTGTGCCCAGGCCAGCTCGACTTCGCGTTCGGGCATCGGATCGCCGAAGTTGACGACCGATGAGATGAGTCGGCCCCCGCAGGTCGGACAGTCGGGCTGACCCTCGCGTGCTCGCTGGGTGCGGTAGCCGCGGCCGAACCGGCGGCGATCCCAGCCCACGTCTTCCAGGGCGAAGCGCGCGTCGCAGGCCAGGCACTTCATCTGGCGGCTGTTGCCGTGCAGCTCGGCGAGACGGCCCGAGTGGATGCCCGAGGCCAGGTGCAGGCCGTCGACGTTCTGTGAGATGAGGAAGCCCAGGCGTCCGGCGTCCTGGAGACGGACCAGGGCCAGGTGTCCGGCGTTGGGTCGGATCTGGTCGGACGGAACGCGGGCGCGCGGCGGCGGCAGACCGGCGTCTCGTCGTGTCCAGACGCCGTCGGGTCCGCGGAAGTCCGGCAGCCCGGAGTCGGTCGAGATGCCGGCTCCGGTGAAGCAGACCAGGTGGTGGCTCGCGCTGAGCCAGCGGGCGGCGGTGGCGATGGGATCAGTCATGGGAGTCCAACTCCCCGCTCTCCGAGAGCACCATGCCGATCGCCTCGTCGGACCACCAGGTCGTCGTGGAGCTGGCTCCGTTCGAGATGGTCACCGACGTGATCGGGAGCGTGTCGAATGTGCCACCCGGGACGGTGGTCGTTGTCGCCTGCCCGACCGAGTACTCCGTTGAAACGCTCAAGGTGTCGGTGTAGACCTCGGAGTCGCTTCCGTATCGCATGGTGTAGGTCGATGAGTCTGTCCACGACGTGCCGGGCGCGGCGTTGTGTACCATGACCAACATTGGGTCGGAGTATGTCGCGTCTGTCCATGATTCGTAGTCTGTGCCGCCGGTGCGCATCATCGACTCGATGCTCCACTCTGTCAGCTGCATGCCGTCGCCGTCACAGCGGTAGCTGTATGTTCCGTCGATCGTAGAGGTGTAGTCATCTCCCGACCACGTCCCGTAATACTCCAGCTCGACGTCTCCGTCGGCGTCCGCGCGCGTGGTGGTCATCGTCCACCGACCCGTGATTCCGCTGGTGGACTCATACCCGGCGGTCGTCGACCAGGCGCGCACGTCCCCGACCGATCCGACGCCGCTGTAGCCGGGACAGGGGCCGGTCGAGCCCCCGCTGCTTCCGGAGCTGCTGCTGCCAGAGCCGCCGCTGCTGCCGGAGCTGCCGCTGCTGCCAGAGCCGCCGCTCGTGCTACCGCCGCTCGTGCTACCGCCGCTCGTGCTACCGCTGCTGCCAGAGCCTCCGCTGCTGCTGCCCGAGCCGCCACCGCCGCCTGACGACGCGCCGACAGAGTCCCAGGTGTGCTCATCCATCCCGTCGTCGTCGGCGTCTTCCTCTGCGCAGCCCACCAGGAGCAGCATCAAGATCGATCTGGTATGCATCATGTCTCCCCGACTGCCATCAAAAATGCAGCATCGCCCGATAGATGATCGTCTGCCCCTGCTGCCCTTCCAGCCACGACACGTCCTCCCCGTCCAGCGGTGATGTGTAGTTGTATACCAGGAACGACCCGTCCCCCTGGTCTATCGCCGACGGAAAGCATGTGTCTCCGCGCGACGGCAGATCCATCAAGAACTCGACCACCAGCGCCTCGGGGTCGACCTCCCACAGCGAGCATCGCTTGGGATGCTGCCAGTAGTCCGCCTGGTACATCAGCGTCTGGCTGGCCGCCGACAGGTCGTCCATCCCCAGATCATACGCGCCGGTCTCGGTCACGTTTCGACGCCCGATCAGGTAGATGTGATCCTCATGGGCGAATACGAGCGGTGAGTCGTACTTTCGGGGGTCGGCGGTGCATGTCCAGTCGCCCAGTGCGTTCGCCTCGGCTCGGCAGATTCTGGACCCCCAGCCCATCTCGTCGCCGGCCTCATTGCGCTGCACCGCGATGACCGTGCCGTCGGACAGGCTAGCCCAGTCGGTCTCGGAGCTGCCGCCCTCGGTGACCACCGGCTGTCCCGGGACGAGCGCCTCCCAGGTGAGCCCGTCGTCAGACTGGAGCCAGTAGACCTTCACCCCCTCGCCGTCGTTCTCGTAGATGTTCTCGCCGCCGGTGTAGCCGATCATGGTGGGGCGACCGTTCCACTGGCGGACCCGCCACGGGATGAAGCCCTCCTCATCGAACCAGGTCTCCGGCTCGGTCCATTCGCCCGTGGAGAGGTACCGAGTGACGCGGCTGCTGCCCGGCTCGAAGGCCAGCGGGTTGTCACCCAGAATGGCGAAGTACAAGAAGAGGTCGCCGTCGTGGGACAGGAACCGGGGCTCGCGCAGATCGGTGTCCATCGCGAAGCGTCCCTCGTAGCGCCATGTCTCTTCATCTTCGGTGCTGACGACGAACAGCTCCGTCTCGCTGCTGGCGAAGTGACTCGGCGCGGTACGGAACGCCAGCCACAGCCGCCCATCATGTCGGACGATGTCGAGGTTGTTGTTGGAGTCCTGGGGGGTGATCTCGGAGGGCAGCCCGTCTCCGGGGACCACCTGCCGCAGATCCGTGAGCGTCGGCGTGTGCTGTGCGGTGTCCGTAGATCCATCCGGGGTGCAGGCCAATGCAAGCAGCAACATCACGCCTCCAGCAGTCTCGTGAGTCCGTCGAGCAGTGGATCGACCAGGGCGCGCCCGCGGAGGGCGTCCATCCAATGTCGGGGGATGGCGGGCGCGCCAAATTTCAGACCCGCCAGGCCGCCAGCGACGCACGCCGAGGTGTCGGTGTCCTGACCGAACGCGATGGCCCGCTGCACCACCCGCTCGTAGGTGTCTTCGCGCATCGCCGCCCGCGCTGTGTGCAGGCAGTCCACCACGTACCCCGAGCCTGCCGGCGTGAAGTCCACATCGACGTTGCGCCGTAGTTCGTGGGCCATCTCGCCGTGGGCGGTCATCCGCAGTGTCCGCACCGCCGCGGTCCACGGGTCGGACGCCCCCTCGATGATTCGACGCGCCCACAGGCAGTACAGCGCGCAGCAAACCCGCGAGCGGGCGTGGCCGTGGGTGAGCCGCGACTGCTGCGCAGCCAGGTTGATCAGCTCGGTGTCGTCGCCTCGGTGCCACAGCGCCAGCGGCAGCACGCGCATCAGCGAGCCGTTGCCGTTGCTGAATTCGTCGTCACCGCCGGCGTTGAGGGGTGGGATCCCTCGCTCCAGGCGATAGAGGGAGTCGCTGGTCTGGTTCCCGATGTCGAAGACCCGGCCATCGACCGCCATGTAGCCCTGCCGCACCCAGGCCACGAAGCGTTCGGCCAGGTCGCTGGGATCGAAGGTGTCTCGGTTCAGCAGAGAGGCCAGCAGGCACAGGGCCAGGGCCCCGTCGTCGGACCAGGTGCCGGGCGGGGTCCCCCGATGCGCGCGCCGAAAGCCGGCCGGCGGCGTCATGTCGATGTCCTCCATCGAGGGCAGGTTGCGCGGGTCGTGGAACTCGTACGGCACGCCCAGCGCGTCGCCGACCAGCATCCCGAGGATGCCGCCGTGGATCTGATCGCGGGTCATCGTCATCCTCCGTCAGAGCCGACGGCTCAGGGGGTCGACCGGTCGAGCCTATCCGACCGCCATCCGGGCGATGTAGCCCGACCGCGTCTCACCCGCGGCCCGAGCCTTGGCGTCGATGCGCGCCAGCACACGGCGGGGGAGGCTGATGTTCACGCGCTCGATCGTGTCGTCGAGGAGCGCCGGATCGATCTCGATCACCGCCAGCAGCCAGTCGCTATCTGCGCGCACCTCCCGCATGCTGGCGACGGGCGACGGTGTAGGGATGGAGAGCCCCTCGTCCAAGGCCGCGTCGATCCAAGCCGCCGCGGCCTCCTCGGCGTTCGCCATGGCCTCGTCGAGCGTATCACCGGCCGAGAAGCAGCCGGGGAGATCGGGGATGATGACGCCGAAGGCTGCGTCGTCGGTTCCGGGCTCGATGATGATGGGGTAGCGCATCACTCCTCCGGGCTACGGAGCGGCCTGACGCCGGATCGCTGCGACGAGCCCGCGGCCGAGGTCCTTTCGGGGGTGGGGGACGACGATGATGCCAGGGCGCTCGGGGTGCTTGAAGACATGGTGTGATCCGCGGACACGATCCAGCATCCAGCCGGCGCGCCGCAGCTCGCGGATCATGTCGGCGCTCTTCATGGTGGTTACTATACACACGCGGGTCCGTGGTGTCACCCTCCCAAGAAGAGCCACGCTGCGCCTGCGAGCTTGCCGCCTTCCGCGTCCAAATTGGCGCTGAACATGAGATCATCGAACCCGTCGCCGTTGGTGTCCTGGATGATCGTCCCGTGGTTCGCGCTGTAGTCGATCGCATTCTGGTAGTTAGCCTTGTTCTTGGGATCTCCCGCGATGTATGCATCGCTGTCTGCGAGTGTACGGGTTCCGCTTATGGGGCCGTAAAACAAGTAGGTCGTGCCAGCTTGGAGGATGGTGGAGTAGGCCCCAATCGTCACGTCGCTCCGGCCGTCTGCGTTGAGATCGCCTGCACCGCTGAGCGATGCCCCAGTCTGATCTCCATCTGTCTCTCCTTCCAATATTACATCGGCCGAAGTGGCTGCGATCTCTCCGGAGGTCAGCGGGCCGAGGAAGAGGTAGGCTGCGCCTCGATCGGTACCTGAGCCATCGTACTTGTATGCAGCAACCAGAAAATCGTCATACCCATCGGCGTTGGTGTCTCCTGCAGGCGCTACATCGCTGCCAAAGTAAGCCACGCCTTCAGTTCCACGAATGACCGTGTTGGCATCATCGGTGGAGGTTGTACCGACATCCGCGGAACCACTGAGTACAAAAATGGCTCCACCCGCCGCGCTTCCATGGCCTCCGTGCTTCTTGATGGTGGCCCAATAATGGGCCATCACGATTTCTGGCAACCCATCTGCGTCGGTGTCTCCAATAAATGTCGGATAACTAAGGGCAGAGTCGGTCCCGTTGACGAAAATCCCATCCGCGTCGGTCTCTATGTCCGACTCTCCAGTCACCGGTCCATGTATGAGGTACACAGCCTCTCCGTAAGAACCCGTCTCTGTATAGAAGTGGCCGTAGTGTTCGTGGATCAGGATGTCAGCCACCCCATCACCGTTCGCGTCGCTCCCGCTATCCAAACCCGTGATGCTACCAACCTGGACGTTGTTATTTTCCAGTGACTCCGGTTATGGCTAAAACGGGATATTCTTGCTTCTCCTGACGT
>CAYXGP010000111.1:0-25841 GCA_964464515.1 uncultured Enterobacterales bacterium | reverse complement strand
CCCCGCAAGGGAGCTACAGGGTCGCGGTATCAACTTGAAGCCGCGACCCTGTACCATGACAACGCTCGGCTCCCGTCTCCACGAGAGATCCAGTCTCAACGCCGCTGATGCCGACGCTGCCTGAGCCACTCGGACTCCAACGTCTTGATGATCGTATGTAGCGGCTTGGGCGGGTTGAGATCGTCCTGCTTCATGACGCCGGGGAAGAACATCCCGAGCTGCCTGTCACGCTCCTGCCGAACCTCGACCCGGAGTTTGATCTGCTCCTCATGGAGGGAGAGGTGGACGGAGTCGACCTCCTCGGCCTGCCAGTCCTTCCGCCCCACAAACTCTGCCCGCATTCCAACGTAGCCGATGTCCAACGGGATGAGCGCGATGCGACGCTGGCTCCGCAGGCTCAGGCTGGCCTGTAGGTCCGTGAGCTTGTCGATAGGGATACGAAATGCGCGTCGCACCTCGCCATGCAGCAGATCATCGGGGTAACTCAAGCGAATACGCGTTCCGCCGTCGGCCGTGGGCATGGGCTGTCCGATGACGTTCGCCAGGAACAGATAGGTCTTGTTCCCTCTGCCGAAATTGACCACGCAGGCGGAGAGCAGCGCGAAGCTCTTGTCGTCCGGCGGGCGCCCAAACAGATCAACGCGGATCTCCCTGCTGTTCAGCGCGGTGAATTTGCCGCGCATCGCAGATCCGCTCCGCGTTGAGAGCACAAGGACCGGAACGGAGTACTCGGCCGCGTTCGCCAGAGGGTCCTGGGCAGGGGGTTGTACAAGACTGACGCCTTTCGACGAGGACTTGCCGGTAGACTTGGACCTGGACTTATTCCAGAACATGATCTCACATCCATTGGTTTCTGATTCAATCTACTCTTACTTGAAACGGCGACACGGTCAGAACAGGTTGCTGCTGACGACCTGGATCAGTTGTTGCCCCCAAACCCACAGCACTCAGTTCGTTCAGCCCTGACTTTGGACGAACCACGCGGAGTCGACGGCAACTCCCCGCTCGGAAGCTCGGCGCCCCCCGGGGTCTGCCCGCTGTGATTCGGCGAGAGCGTCTCTCACCGCTCTCAAGAGCTGGACCGGAGAGAGCGGCTTGGACAATAGACCTGAGATGCGAGAGAGAAAATCTGGGGAGCAGAGCTCACCGATGTATCCAGAGATCATCAGCACCGGCCTCTCGGGTCGCTGCTCCAGCGCGACGCTGGCTACCCTGATACCGCTCACGCCGGGCAGCACCACATCGGCAAGGAGCAGGTCGATCTGTGCGCCGCGATCCGAGATGACCTGGAGGGCAGCTTCTCCGCTCTCCACCAGCTCGACGGTGTACCCCCCCTCGCTGAGGATGCGCCCGATCAACCGACGGACCTGGGGTGCGTCCTCGACCACCAGAATCCGTTGGCCCGCGCCTGGCGGTAGGAAGTCAGGAGGCCTGCTCACCGCTGACGAATTCGCGGAAACGATGGGAAGCACCAAGCTCACAGTCGTCCCCCCACCCAGCTTGCTGGAGATGCTGATCATGCCACCAGCCTGCGTGACGATGCCATACGCGGTGGACAGCCCCAGGCCGGTTCCGGAGGTGGGCTCCTTGGTGGTGAAGAAGGGCTCGAACGCTCGCTTGACGGTCTCGGGGCTCATTCCGATGCCGTTGTCCGAGACCCTGATCCATGCACATGGCCCCCGCAGTGGGGTGCCTGCGGGAGCAGCGGCAGCAGCGACTGAAATCTCGAGATGCCCTCCATGCGGCATCGCGTCTCTGGCGTTCAATGCCAGATTGACCATGACTTGATCGAGCCCGCCCGGATCGATGCGGACCACAGACGGCGTTCCGACCTTCAGGGTCAGCTCGATCTGCTCCCCGATCAGACGTCTCAGCATGTCGCCGGTCGTTTGAATCGCCTGGTCCAGATGGACATCGGACGGCTCGATCGCCTGCCGACAGCTGAAGGCCAGGAGCTGTCGCGTCAGGCTCGCCCCCCGCTCCGCAGCGGCCATGATCATGCTCACATCCTCCCCGAAGGTCCTCTCTTCAGGGGGGCTCTCCGCCAACAGGCAGGCAGCGCCCGAGATCACCATCAGCAGGTTGTTGAAGTCATGCGCCACCCCTCCCGCCAGGGTGCCGAGGGCGTCCATGCGTTGGACATGGTGTAGACGCTCCCGCGCCTCGGAGAGCTGCTCTGCGGTTCTGAGCTGCTCTGTGACATCCCGGAGGATGACCACTCGCCCACCGTCGCCCTCACCAGATACAGCGGCGAAGCGGGCCTCTGCGACGCGAACGGTCCCGTCGGGTCGAACGATGTCCAGCCGCGTTCTACCTTCAGGTATTCCATCGAGGCAGGCGAGCTGTTCGACCGGCTGGCCGAACAGCAGGTCCGCGGCGGGATTGACCAGCTCCACCCGGCCGTCCCCATCGGTGACGACCAGGGCGTCAGCGCTGTGATTGATGATCGCCTCGAGTCGGCTGGCGATCTTACAGTGCGCTGCGCCGAAGCGAATCGCGCGATTCAGCGCCCGAGGGGCCAGCTCGTGTCTCTCTGGCACGACCTCCGCCCCGACACGCGCGGCTTCATCTGCCGGGGGCTCGCTCCTGGGGGAACGGAGTCGCCTCAGGGTCGCCTCATCGCCACCCTCCGAGAGCTGGGGATTGACAAGAACAGCGTCGAAACGCCGCTTCGATAGCTCCCGAAGCGCGCGAGACAGACTCGAAACGGCGACGGTCTCCACCCGGGTCGCCGGGCAGCGTCGGAGTTTCAGGGCAAGCAGGTCAACATTGGGAGGAGAGTCTTCGAGTAGGAGTATTCTGGTTGGGCCCGCGGCCATGGACTAACTCCCAGACGCTGGCAATACAGAAGACAGAGATACAACTCGGACCAGCGTCATTGTCGGAACAAGAGCCCCGTCCTCACCAGAGGCAGGGCGACCACTCAGCGAGGCTCGGTGCGGACCTCCGCCGAGCGACCTCGGCCCTCTCGCGCCTGAGCTCCGAACAATACATCTGGCTCTCACAGGTGACGAGCGGCTTGCTTCAAGTGAGTCCATTTCACCTCCACGACATGTACGATTCAGAGATTATTGAGCGCGTCACAATGCAACCTGCTGCGCCCGTTGACCGGGTTCCCTCCACCTCTGTACGGCCCGCGTCGGTACAGCGAGCCACCAGCGAGATCTTCTGCGCTGGAGTGCGCTCGGCGCCGCGCGCAGGGCTCCAGCCAGGGGGACCTGAATATATACTCAGAACCCGTCCGCGAAGATCATCGGTTCGAATACCGTAAAGATGCATGTGAGTCCCTGGGTTCCACGCCCTCTTCCCGTCTTCCTGTTGGTGGTAGATCGCACAGACCGTCGGCCCGGAGTCGGCCGGCGGGGACATACACGACCAGCTCCACGCTCCCGGAATTGCGGGAATCCCCGTTGTGGGGTGAGATGACAGGAGACTCCTCGCCTGGAATTGAGCCTTGAAGGTCAACGCACCCGGGGCTGACCCGCAGTGGTTTTCAAGGGAGCTGGAGAGCATGGGTGCATCTCAAGAATTGCATTTCTGCCCTCAAACTATGCAACAACCGTACCGGAACTCGGCTCACCCTCCGGATCCAGACAACCGATTATCTGATTTAAACCTCCATCCTACTCGATCACGGACCATCCGGCTCGCTCGCAGCCCCGCTCTCATGGAGCATTCGCGCCAGCTCGATTCTCCGAGGAACTCGATCTGGGGACCATTTCAGTATTCCGCATTTCAACTTGTTCAGAATCAATAGAACTCGCTAAACCCGAAAACAACCCGTATTGACATCACTGAATTCCAGCTTCATAAAAATTGTGACAACAGTGATCTTTCGACAATTATCAGCCCGCCCCCCCCCTGAATAGTGCCAAAAGACCCAGTCAATTGGGTCTTTTCACACTAACATGGCAGTGTCGGGTGAGCCTCCCCCTCCCGCCACGATCGGCTCATGGAGAGCCTCGCTCCCGTCTGTCGCGGCGGGCCGAACGATCGGCGACTCTCAGAGCGATGAGGCAGTCATATTTTGACCATGCCCGGCTCCGGTCACCGTACCGGCCGGAGGCCGGCTCGATGACCTACGCGCCCTTTCTGGGGGGCCCCGATTCTCTTGTCGGGACGTAGATTCTCCACGGTCTGTACGGACCCCCCTGTCCGGCCGCGACCCTGTCCGGCAGCGACCCGGTCCCTCCAGACCGGGTCTGTCTGGACACGCGGTCCGTCCGGACCGGGCCTACCCCCATCTTCGGCGCCTGACGGGCCCGGGGGCCGCCCTCAGGCCCGGACTGCTCTGGCGACCCGGAAAAACAACCCGGGTTTGTCCTCAGGAATCGCCCAGGTGGCCGGGACGATGACCGGGGCCCCATGCCCAGATAGCCAGACGGTCTCCATACTCCAGACATCCATGTATCCGCGAGACCCGGGCTCCACCGCTACAGCCCTTCAGAACACCACCGACAGACCACAGGAGACCACGCCCAGCCCCACCAGCCCCACGCCGGTCCATGTGCTGATCTGCTGGGTGGAGTAGGCCGCATCCAGCTCAGCGACGCTCTGGGTGTCGCGCATCTTCGTGTTCTGTGCCAGCGAGTACCCGAGCGCCCCCAGACCCAGCGCCCCGGACCCTACGGCTGTCCAACGCAGCGGGCGTACCAGCCGCTCTTGGAGACTCGGCCCCGAAGACATGGACGCCGAAGACATGGACGCCGAAGACATGGACGCTGAAGCGGGGGTAGCAGCTCCAAGCCAGCTCTCGGCGTCGATCTGCACGTCCTCGCCCGGAAGCACCGGCACCACCCGCCCGACCAGCGAGCCGTCTGCTGCGCGCTCAAGCTGCACGAGGTAGTACCCCGCCCCCACATCGGTGGGGAACGCGACCTCCGAGCCGTCCACCGCGACGCGGACCTCTTCGGGGATGGCGTCGACGCCGAGCGTGCCCGGCGCCCAGCCGCTGGCCTCGCTGAGCGCCGCCTGGTATGCCGCCTCCAGGCCGGTGCCGAAGTCCGTATCCCAGACGTTGGGATCGCACCGGTAGGCAGAGCCGAACGCCAACGCAGCCGCCCCCTCCTCGCCGGCCATCGAGAGTCGGACCGCTTGAAGCAGCTTCAGCCGACACAGAGACGGCTGAGACGCGACCCCCATGCAATTGTACGCCTCGCGAACCTGATCGATCCGCCCCTGCGCGTCATCCAGGAGACCATCGAGCAGCGCTTCCTTTCCGGAGTCCAGGAGCGCATCGGGATCGCCGCAGTCGGCGAGGGCGGAGAGCGTGAGGAGGAGTGCCAGCAATGTTCCGCTCGGAGCAGGGAGGGGGAACGTAACGCGCGAACGCTGTCAGCGTTCCCGTCGATAGAAGCGCGCGTCTGCGGCGTCCCAGCGGTAGGCGCTCGAGCGGCCGGCGAGCACGTTCACGGTGCCGCTGTAGGACCAGCCCGCCACCTCCATGACGATCGCATGGTCGCCAGGCGTCAAGGAGAGTCCCTGCAGCGGGGTCTGCCCCATCGCGCGCCCGTCGACGGTGACCGTGGCGTTGGCCGGCTTGGAGCTGAACGAGACCCGGACCGGCGGTGTCTTCACGGTCCGCGGTGTCGGATCGGGCTCCGCGACGTCTGGAGTGCTGGCTGTCTCGACGGGTTCTGCCGATGTTTGCCGGGGGGTGACGCGCGCGGACGGCGCTGCCGACGAGGAGGGGTCGTCTGTTTCATTCGGCTCGGAGGAGAGCTGGCGGGATCGCCCCTCCCGGGACTGAGCCGCTCCGGCGCTCCCGCGCTCGGTGACCGCGGTCTCGGACTGCGTGGTCGGGGGCTGCTCGCTCTGGGGTCGCGCCGGCTGGGGCTGCGCGGGTTGAGGCTGCGCGGGCGCCTCCATCCGCTCTGTCTCTGCCTGCGGTGAGGGCCCCGGGCTCGACGCGATCGAGGTGGTCTCGGCGGGCCCCACCTCGGGCTCAGCGCCGGCCCACAGCGCCAGCACCGCCACCACGCCCAGCCCGCCGAGCACCACGCCCGAGGCAGCCAGCACTCCCGCTGCGAGCCCCGCGCCGCGCTGCACCACGGGTCGCTCGATGGTCACCGTCGGCGGCGTGAGGGTCTGGTGCTCCTGCGCGGTAGTCGGCGTGGGCGGTGTCGGAGGCCCGGGGACTGAAACCGTGGCCGCCACCGGCGCCGCCTGCGGCGCGAGGGAGGCCAGCACCGGGAGCGTCCCGAGATCGGGCAGGGAGCTCATCAACGCCCGCGCTTCTCTCTCCGCGAGCTTCTCGGTAACCACCCGCCGCGCGAACCGCCGAAGCCCCTCCCCCGTCGCCCGCTCCGCCAGGACCGCAGTGACCTCGTGGACCCGCGCGGCGTCGGGGCGCACCGCATGATCGAACGCCAGCATCTCGCGAAGCAGCACGAGCAGCTCCGCGTCGATGTCGGGGGAGATCAAGGGGATCGTCCGCAGCAGCCCGTCGACGTGCTGGTCGTAGGCCATGCGGTCCAGGGGCGCCCGCGGCCCCCGCCGCCCGGACAGCAGCTCGATCAGGCAGCGCCCGAGCGCCAGCACGTCGATCTCTGGACCCACCCGGCCGGTGAGCCACTGCTCCGGCGCCATGTACCGGGGGGTGCCGAACTGCGCTGAGCCCGTGCGGCCCTCGCGATCGAAGTTGCTCCGCGCGATGCCGAAGTCGAGCACCTTCACGCCGCCGTGCCGAGAAAGCAGGATGTTCGCCGGCTTGATGTCGCGGTGGACCACCTCCAGGGGCAACCCGGAGATGGGATCGGGCGTCGAATAGGCCGCGTCGAGCGCGCCGGCCACCGAGGAGATGAGCTCGAACGACACCCGCGCCGGCATGGCGCCGCCCGTGATCAGCGCGCGCACGTCGCAGCCCTCCACATACTCCATCAGCACCGCCGGCCGCCCGCCGATCTCCGTCAGCTCGAACACCTTCACGATGCAGTCGTGGTTGAGCCGGGCGAGCAGGCGCGCCTCGTCCCGCTGCCGCGCCACCATGTCACCGATCTGGTTCATCTCGGTGTTCATGACCTTCAAGGCCAGCCGCTGGACGAGTCCGCCGCCGTGGACCTCCACCAGGTAGACCGCCCCGAATCCGCCCTGCCCCAGGACCGCGAGCACCCGCAGTCGCCGCGCGGGGGATTCCGCCAAGTTCGCCTCCAGGCCCGCGATATCACCACTCATCATGCCTCCTCACCTGTGGACCGGCGCTACCGCGCCGCAGCCTCCTTCGGAGGCAGACAGCAGCTCTTCAAGAGACAAAATCATAAGAAAATTGATGGTCTCTTGTTTAACTGTCAGAAAGTACCAGCGCCCCCGAAGCAAGATAGCGCGCTAGCGAACCCGAACATCCCAGAGAGATGGACGGAGCATCCGGACACGCTCTCAACCACCCGGGCGCTTGTTGGGCGGACCCCACAGCGGCTCGATCAGCGCGTCGATCTGTGGAGAGGGGTTCTCTGCCTGCCACGCCGCCTCCGCCGCCCGGAAGCCCTCACCGTCCACGCCCTCCGGCGCTGGCGCGCTGTCGAGCCACCACACCAGCGCGCAGCCCAGGTCGATGGGTGGCCCCAGGTGGCGCGAGAGTCCTCCACGGTACCGGTTGATGCCGCCGTCCGTGAGCAGCCGATTGGGCTCGACATCGACCGCCACTGCAGAGACGCCCGCGGCGCGGATACTCCGCACAGCCTCTGCGCCGGGATCCGGCGGCCACGCGCCGCCCTCGAACGCTCGCAGGTAGGCGATGAGCGGCTGGCTCCGCGACCACGCGCGCCAGGCGTCCGGCAGCATCACCCCAGGAGGAAGAGACAGCGGGTTGACCACCGGGCGACCGTGCAGCCGCTGGTGAATCCCCACCCGGCCGGAGCGCAACGCCGCGCGCCGCAGCGGCAGCTCGATGACTGCCCCGCTCGCGCTCGACAGCGCACGCCAGCACAGCTCTCCCCGCAGCGGGGTGAGCTGCAGCGGCAGGTTCGCCGAGAACACCGCGTTCTCCACCAGCACGAGCGCCGCTAGCAGCAGGGGGCGCGGCGCGCGGCTCGCCAGCGCCACGAGCCCGATGGGGAGCAGGACGCCCCAGCGCTCGGGCCAGGTGAGCCGCCCCAGGGTGGGATGGAGCCGCCCGAGGTACTCGAACGGCAGGAGAATCGGATCACCGCCGACAGTCACTGCCGTCTCTCCCCAGCGCAGCACCGGTCCCAGCACCATGACGGCGCCAAGCGCAGGGATCGCCGCCAGCGCCAGCGCGACGGCGCGTGGAAACCGCAGCGCCCCCGCGATCGCCGCCGCGACAAGCACCATCGACAGCCGGCTGGAGGTGTCCATGGGGGTGGGGCGCCAGGGAAACAGTGGATCCGCGCCGTGCCACGCCTTGAAGCGCAGCCCCTCGTCGAGCTCGGAGAACGCCTCGACCGCAGCCCCGAGGCTGGGGGCGCGCACCCGCGCGGTGAGCGGTCGCTCGTCCCACGCGAGGAGCTGTGGCAGGAGGAGAGGCGCAGCCACCGCCGCAGCGACTGCGCCGACCACGGCGGTTCGGCGCAGCCCCAGCGCCACGATGAGGAGCGGCAGCGTGCCGAGGACCAGGAACATCCCCAGGTACCAATACGACATCGCCGCCAGCGCCAACCACAGCCCCGCCAGCGCCGGCGTGCGCAGATCGGCGCGCTCCCGCGCCACCCATACGGCCTCGAGATAGAGCGGCGCCCAGAACAACATCGCCTGCGGCGCGTGGTGCAGGTTGGCCTCGCGCAGCAGCGGCTCGGACGTCAGGAACGCCACCGCCGCCAGCCAGCCGCCGCCCTCTCCTCCCATGCGCCGGCCCAGTCGGTGTGCGCACCAGCCGCAGGCCCCCAGCGCGAGCATCCACCACAGGTTGTCGGCCAGCGGAAACGGCAGAAGCAGCGCGAGAGGCGCGGCGGTCAGGTGATCGAGGAGGTTCGGCGTGAGCTGCAGGATCGGAAAGCCGATCGGGTGTAGCAAATCGCGGCTCAGCGTGGGGGAGACGCCATCGCTCAGCGCCGCCGGGAACCCGCTGATCAGGCTCGCGACCGCACCGCGGAGCGTCACGGTGTCGTGGGCATCGATATTGGAGAAGCCCAGCAGGGCGCTGTTCGGCGTAAGGGCCAGGGGCCACGTCACGATCACCACGAGCAGCGTCAGGATGAGCATCCGTGCTGGGCGCCGCCGCATCCAGGGTGGGATCGGCTCCACCGAAGGTGGGGGATCGCTGCGCATGGACCGACTCCTATACCCATCCACACAGGGAAGCACGATCGATGCCAGGCGCCGGGACTGCACAACCCCCTGAGATCCGGTGACAGGTGCCGAATCAAGTGACGGGAGGTGCCAGATCCTGGCACCATCGACGATCGAGAGGACCCCAATGCCGGAGCTGCCGGAAGTCGAGTTGATCTGCGAGCGGGTGCGGGCCTGGACCGCTGGCCGCGCGCTGATCGGCGCAGATCACCGCGAGGCAGACCTTCCGGAGCTCCCCACCGGCGCGGTCCAGTCGGTGGCCCGGCGCGGCAAGCACCTCGTCCTGTGCGTCGATGGGCAGGCGCTGGTGTTCCACTTCCGGATGACGGGGCGGCTCGTGAAGGGCGTCCACCCGCGCGCGCGCCTCGTCCTGGAGCTGACCGGATCGCGCGCGCTGAGCTTCGTGGATCCCCGGCGACTCGGCCGCGTGGAGGTGCTGGAAGCCCGCGCGCTGCCCGAGCGGTTCTCCGACCTGGGTCCGGAGCCCTGGCCCGACGTGCCAGCGCCGACCTGGTGGAGACAGCAGCTGGGCGTCGGGCGGGCGGCGCTCAAGACTGCCCTGATGGACCAGCGACGCATCGCCGGGCTGGGCAACATCGCCGCATCGGAGATCTGCTGGCGGGCGCGCCTCGATCCACGCGCCGCCGTCGGCGCGCTCTCCGACGCCCAGGTGGGCCGCTTGCCCGACGCCGCGCGCGGGTACGTCACCAACACCCTCGCCGCAGAGCGTGGCCGCGAGCTGATCTACATCGGCCTGGGCGGACCCAATCCGTTCCGGGTGTACGGCCGCGGCGGCGCGCCTTGTCCCCGCTGCCGCGCCCCTATCGAGGGCTTCCGCCAGAGCGGACGTCAGACGTGGTGGTGCCCCTCCTGCCAGTTCCCATCCACTGAGCGAACAGGGGCCGATCCATGCGCGTGATTCGCGATCCGGACATCATCGCGGGCTACCTGCGCGACGCCTCCAACACCACGGGCTTCGCGGAGGCGCTGGTGCGTCCGCGAAGCGCAGAGGAGGTCGCGGAGGTGGTGGCCCGCTGTCAGGATCGCGCCGTTCCGCTGACGGTGACGGCGCGGCGGACCTCCACGACGGGGGCGTCGGTGCCGCGCGGCGGGTGGCTGCTGTCCACCGAGCATCTCGACACCATCCACAGCCCTGAAGAGGCCGACGCCGGCGTGATCCTCGCTCGTTACCAGGAGACGGTGGCGCGGACGGGTCGCTGGTATCCCCCCGATCCAACCTCGCGCGCGGCCTGCTCGCTGGGGGCGTCCATCGCCTGCAACGCCAGCGGCGCGCGGAGCTTCCGGTATGGCCCTACGCGGCCCTGGGTCGAGGCCGTCGACGTGGTGCTGCCCACCGGTGAGATCGTCCACGCCGATCGCGACACGCCGCTGCCGGCGGGCTGGCCCGCGCCCCGCTGGACGCCGCCGTCCGTGAAGACCGCTGCCGGGTACGCCCCCGCCGACTCGCTGCTGGATGTGATGATCGGCGCCGAGGGCACGCTGGGGGTGATCACCCGCGCGCGACTGCGGCATGTACCCGCGCCGGTGGGGGTGCTGGCGCTGCTGGTCTTCTTCGGCGATGTCTCCGACTGCCTCGGATTCGTGGAGCGCGCGCGTCGAGGCGCGCCCCGACCCGGACGACCCGGCATCCCCGGCGGCCTCGCGCCGCTCTCGCTGGAGTTCGCCGATCGACGCACGCTCTCCCTGATCTCCCCGCGCATCCCCGACCTCCCCGCCGGAGCAGACTGCGCGCTGATGATCGAGGTGGATGGAGATCCACCGCTCGAGCGCTGGTGGTCCGCCCTGGACGCCGCGGGCGCGCTGGACGTGGTGGCGGCCACGGACGCGGCGGGGCGTGCGCGGCTGAAGGCCCTCCGTCACGCCATCCCCGCGGCGGTGAACGAGCGCATCGCGGGCAACGGCATGCCCAAGGTCGGCACCGACTTCGCTGTGCCTGACAGCGCCCTGGGAGAGATGATGGAGGCCTACGCGGCGGTGGAGCTGCCCTGCGTGCTGTTCGGTCACATCGGCGACAGCCATCTGCACCTCAACCTGCTGCCCCGGGATGGTGCCGGTCTGGTGGCGGCCCGAGCGTGTGCGAATCGTCTGGCCAGGCGCGCGCTGGCTCTGGGCGGGACGGTCTCCGCAGAGCACGGCATCGGAAAGCTCAAGAGAGATCTGCTGGCGCTCCAGGTGGGCTCGGAGGTGCTGGCGGGGTTTGCCGCGCTGAAGGCCGCCGCCGACCCGAACCATGTGCTGGGCCGCGGCAACATCCTCACGCCGCCCGACGATCTGACGCGGGACGTGTAAGATCCCAACCGCACCGCCGTTGAAGAGGCGGGATGACCCGAGGGGCTCCCCGTTGAACCACACCGACACCGGACTCGCTCCGCTCGCTCAAGAGCGGGAGATCGTCCGGCGCCTGAAGGAGGGCGACCGTGAGGCGGCTGCGTGGCTATTTCGCTGGTACAGCGACCGGCTCTACAGGCAGGCCATCCTGCCGCGGCTGCCGAACCGCGAGCTGGCCGAGGACGTGCTCAAGGACACGTTCCGCCGCGCGCTGGAGCGCATCGACCAGTACACGCCCACCGACCGCAGCATCTTCTTCTGGCTGCGCCGCATCGCGATCAACCGCGCCATCGACGTGCACCGGGCCCACGCCCGCGACCGCCGGGTGGCCGAGTCCCCGCACGACGCCATCGAGCGGACGATGGGCGCGCCGCCGCCCGCCCCCGACCGCGCTCCCGAGGTCGCGCAGACCCGCGACATGGTGGCCCGCTCCCTCTCCCGCCTCAACCCCCGCTACGCCAAGGCGCTGCGCCTGCGACTCCTCGAGGATCGCGATCGCGCTGAATGCGCCGAGATCATGAACGTCACCGTCGGAAATTTCGACGTCATCCTCCACCGCGCCTGCAAGGCGTTTCGCAAGGTCTACCCGCCATGACGGCGTTGAACGCTCCTGTAGACGTCCCTCGCTTGCTCCCGGGCCCTCTGCCGGCGCCTCGGCGCCTTGACGTGGCGATGCCACGCCCGCGACTCCTCATCACCCAACAGCGACCCCGCGTTCGTCGCGATCATCCATCCACCTGAGCGCCCAACGCCGTGACCCGTCCCCCCGAAAACCTGCAGGCCGAGCAGCTCGCCCGATGGCTGGCCGGTCCCCTCACCGGGGACGCAGACGCGGGGCTGGATGCCGACGTCGTCGAGGCGGTGATCGCGCTGCGACCAGAGCGGGCTGCGCCTTCGCGGGTGACCCTGGACGACATCCTCAGCGAGCTGGAGGTGGGTCCGCTCGCGGTGGCGCCGTCGGCCGAGGAGCGCGCGGAGGCCGCTGAGCTGGCGGCGCTGCTGGACGGGGACGGCGCGATCGATCCCGCTTCGCCGGCGCTGGAGGCGCTGGTGGCGCTGCGCCCGGAGCTGGCCGCGCCGCCGCGCGTGGCGCTGGACGATATCCTCGGCGATATCACCACCGGGCCGTTCGCAGCCCCCATGGCCCAGGTCATCGATCTGGCCGCCGAGCGCCGGTCGCCATCTCGTCAGCCTCCCTCCAGTCAGACCGCTGCCCCTCAGGCCACTGCCCCCCAGGCCGCTGCCCTCCAGGCCACTGCCCCCCAGGCCGCTGCCCCCCAGGCCGCTGCCCGTCAGAACGTCGCGAGCCGGAAGCCTGCTCGCCGAACACTGGCTCATCGAACACTGGCTCGCCGAGCTCTGCCCTGGGTGGGCGCGTTCGCAGCTGCCGCGCTGGCTCTGGTCGTCGTGCTGCCGATGGACCCTTCCCGGCCCGCGCTGACCCAGCCTGTGAGCGGCCCCGATGCCCCGGCCGCGAGCGCCCCGGCGAAGGCCGCTCGCGAAGCCCACATCCCGGAGCTGAAGCGCTCCGAGCGCCCCGCGGATCGTCAGCTCGCCAAGGACCGGTCCTCTGCCCTCAAGCCTTCTGCCTCCGAGCCCGAGGCCCCGCCATCTCCGCGCGCCTCCCCCCGTCCCGCGCAAGATCCCGTCTCCAGGGGACCTGCTCCTCGTCGGGCCAGCAGCGCGACCCACAGTGGCTCCCCGGTCGAGCAGTCCGCAGCGGGGGCATCTTCTATCGGCGCGTCCGCTGCGGAGGCGCTGGATGCGTTCGGCATGGGCGGTTTCGCCACAGACGGCGTCGGCGCAGCGCGCTCCTCAGAGGACATGTACGCGGCTGGCAGCTACCCCGGAGACATCACCGCCGGAGGTGTGGCCGCTGGGAACAGGAACGCCGGAAGAAGTGGGGGACAGGCCCCGATGGTTGAGGCGATGCTCGGCGACCAGGCGAGGGACACCCCGAGGAGCATCGCCCCGGAGGCCGACGCCACGGCACTCACTCTGACGGCCGGCGGCGGGCTGGAGCGGCTGCGCGAGCGCGCGAACCTCGTGCCGCCCGCGCCCGACTACGGACAGCACCATCCGGAGGTCGCCGACGTGCTGGAAGCGGCGAGGCGCGCGTCCACCGCATCGGACGCAGCAGACCTGCTCTCCCCGCTGCTGTCACACGCCGATCCCGATCTGGGGATGGACGCCGCTCGCCGGATCGCCTGGCGGTTCTTGCAGGAAGGCGACTCGGTGATGGCGCTGACCTACATCGCGCGGGGTCTGGGAATTCGCAATGGAAGCGCGAACGCACGACGCCGCCTGCTGGTGTTGCAGGGACAGGTGCTGGAGCATCGAGCCGACGCCGCGGGCGCGATGCAGTCGTACGAGCAGGCGCTGCAGGCGCATTAGCGTAGAGTCAACGAGTGGGCGGACTGCACATCATCGGCGCGCGCGGGAGGCTGGGCAGCGAGGTCGCGAGGCAGGCGAAGCGTCTCGGGGTTCCGCTCGCTGACTCGCTGGAGACCGCCGACGTGGTGGCGCTGGCGATCCCGCGGAGGGCTGCCGGAGAGCTGCTCGATCAGGGCTTCGGTGATCAGACCGTGATCGACCTGTCCGGAGCGCTCAAGGACCGTCGCGAGGGGCGGTACGCCCTGCTCACCGGGGAGCTGCTGGATGACGGCGCGCCGCCGCGTGCAGGCGATCTGCTGGCCAACCCTGGCTGCCTGGCCTCATCGGTGATCGTCGGGCTGCGCCGGGCGGGGCTCTCGAGCCAGGCTCCGCGACTCGGCCCGGTGCACATCACGGCGGTGGGCGGGGCGAGCATGGCGGGTCGCGATCAGCGGGGCGGGATCCGTCTGGCCCGGCGCGGACTGACCCACCCGCATGTGCAGGAGATCTGCAGAGCCGTCCCCGGGCTCGTCCCCGGGAGCTTCTCGCCGGTGGTCTGTTACGCCCAGGAGCGCGGGATCCTCGCGGTGATATCGGGACGCGCTCCGCAAGGAGATACCACCCGAAGCACGGGGGGAGATCCCCCTGACGTCACGCAGGTGCTCGGTACGGACGCGGTACATCATCACCTGACGTTCACCGGTGACGCGTTCACGTTGGCGGTGACGCTCGACAACCTGACCTTCCCCGCCGCCAACGCCGCTCGACTCGCGCAGTTGTTGATGCGCCCGACGGCTCATTCACCATCGAGTCATGGACTGACGAACTCCTGACATCCGGCGCTGTCCAAACCCCGCGTCGATGCCGTTGCACCGATCAGATTGGAGCCCCGATGTACACCACACTCAGAATCAGCATCTTCACCGCAGCGCTGCTCGCCCCCCTCACCGGGCTCGCGCAGGCGGAGACTACACAGTCGAAGACAGCGCAGGAGCAGGAGACCGTCAGCGTCACGCCGACCCCCGACGGCAAGACGTTCAAGACGGTGATCCACACAGATCTGATCATGCCCGAGGTCGCGGTGATCGTCACGCGCTCGCCCACGGATCTGACTCTGGAGACCGCCCTGCAGGAGAGCTTCGTTCCGCGGATCACGCGCTCGGTGGACAGTCCCGCCTTTTAGGCCGCTCCAGAAAAACCCCTATCCACCCTCGACGCGGATGCGCGTCGCCCCTCGGCTCGCCACGCTCTGGAAGTATCCAGATACGACTGCGAGCGAGGCGAGCCAATGGGCTCGCGCCTCCACGCCGATCATTGGATATCTCTTTTCCTGGAGCGGCCTTAAGGTGCCTCCCCCAGACCCGGCGCCGTGACCTCTTGTGTGACGGTCATCAGCAGGCGTAGAGTCAACAGTACAGAGTCAGCAGTACAGAGCCAGCAGTACAGAGTCAGCAGTACAGAGCCAGCATCGCAGACTCAACAGAGTAGTGCAGGCCTGCGTCATCCAACAGAGGCGTGGCGTCACAGACGCAGCAGAGACGCCCGCGTGTCCGCTATCTCTGTACCAGCGCGACCCGTACCAGCGCGACCCGTACCAGCCCCCCTCCCGGGGCCGTCGCCAAAGGAGCTGCATGAGCAGGGGAGTGGATGGTCCCCGGGACTCCCGGTGTGACCGGGCCGCGATCTCCCGAAGTCGTCCCAGGGTGACCGGCGAGCGGTGCTGTTGTCGAGGTGTGTTGCCGAGTGTTTCAGCCTGTTTCCGCCCGAGAGGAACTGCAACGGTACGGTCGCGGGGCCTCGCAGTCCGCCAGTCCGGCGGAGCGCCGCTGGACCCCCCATGTCCCGTCCTGTTCTGTTGCCCAAGCGACTCCTCGACCACGTCGCCGACCGGCCGGACGCCGTCGCGATCACTCTGGAGGGACCGGGCCGCACGCAGGCTGAAGCTCCGCTCACCTCGGTGACCCGCGCCGAGCTGGATCGGCGCACCCGGGCTGCCGCCGCCTGGCTGGCGCAGCACACAGAGCCCGGCGCGCGGGTGCTGCTGGTCTACCCCACCAGCGTCGACTTCGTGGTGGCCTTCGCCGCCTGCGCGCTCACCGGGCGCGTGGCGGTTCCGGCCACCCCGCCAGACCCCCACAAGCCCCGTCGGAACCTGGGTCGGCTCCGCGGGATCCTCGCAGACGCGGGGGCGAGCGCTGTCCTGGCGCACCACGAGACCTCCGACTGGCTGGCGCGCGCCGACGCGCTCTCCGATCTGCCGCGGCTGTCCACCGACCCCGCGGCCCTGCGCGGGCTGCCGCGCTGGGAGGGCCCCCTGCCGGCCCCCGAGGCGCTGCTGATGCTGCAGTACACCTCGGGCTCCACCGGAGATCCCAAGGGCGTGATGGTCACCCAGGCGGCGATGGCCGCCAACCTGCGCGCGCTGACCTGGTCGAGCGGCCCCGAGCCGATCGACGCGGTGAGCTGGCTCCCCATCTTCCACGACATGGGCCTGATCGCTGCGGTGCTGCAGGCGCTGTGGCGGGGCGCCCACGCCCGGGTGCTCGATCCCACCACCTTCATCCGCAGCCCGGTGCGCTGGCTGGAGGCGATCTCCGCCTCGGACCGCTGCTGCAGTTACGCCCCGAACTTCGGCTACGAGCTCTGCCTGCGCAAGGTCACCGACGCGCAGATCGCCCGTCTGGACCTGTCGCGCTGGGCCCTCGCGGTCAACGCCGCCGAGCCCGTGCGGCACGGCACCATGCGGCGGTTCTGTGAGCGCTTCGCCCCCTGCGGGTTCGATCCGCGCGCGGCGACCCAGAACTACGGCCTGGCTGAAGCGACGGTGTTCGTCAGCGGCGCGCTGCGTCCGCACGGGATGCGCTGGGTGGACGTCGATCGGTGCGCGCTGGAGCTGGCCGGTGAGGTCCATCCGCCCCCGCCGGTGACCACAGAGGCCCCGGCGCCCGACCCGAGCCACCGGCGTCTGGGCCTGGCGGGCCCCACGGCGCCCGACCACGACTTCTGCATCGCGGATCCCGAGACCAACGCGCGCGCGGCCGCCGGCGGGGTCGGCGAGATCTGGTTCACGGGCCCCTCGGTGGCGGCCGGCTACTGGGGGCGGCCCGACGCGACGACCGAGACCTTCGCGGCGCGGCTCCCCGGCGACCCCCGCCGCTGGATGCGCACCGGCGATCTGGGCCTGCGGATCGACGACGAGCTGGTCTGCTGCGGGCGCCTCAAGGACGTGGTGATCATCCGCGGCCGCAACCACTACCCGCAGGACATCGAGCTGACCGCGGAGCGCGCCGCTGCGGGGCTGCGGCCAGGCTGCGGCGCGGCCTTCCCCGTGGAGGTCGAGGACGAAGAGCGCCTGGTGGTGGTCCAGGAGATCGATCCGCGCCGGGCGGGAACGCCCGACGAGACAGCGGCGGCGGTAGCCCATGCGATCACCGCGGAGCACGAGATCGAGCCGTGGTGCGTGGCGCTGATCGCTCCCCGCGCGATGCCCAAGACCTCGAGCGGCAAGGTGCGCAGGCGGGAGGCGCGGCGGCGGTTCGCCGCTGGGGAGCTCTCCGAGCTGGCCCGCTGGAGCGCATCCACCCACACACCCGGGCTGGCCCCCGCGCCTGCGCTCGCCGACGACGTGCGTCGCCTGACTCCCGATGTCGCGCAGCCGATGGTCGCGGCCTGGCTGGCTGAGTACGTCGCAGCGCACCATGGGGGCCGCCCGTGGCAGCTCATGGGCTCGAGCCTGCCCGCTCTGGGCGTCGACTCGATACGGGCCGTGGAGCTCGGCGCGGAGATCGAGGCGGCCCTGGGCGTACGCGCCTCCGTCCGTGATCTGGTGGGCGCCCGTAGCCTGCTCTCCCTCGCCGGGGTCCTGGTCGATCGCGCCCGCACCGCGTCGCCGCCCGGTCGGCGTTGCTCCGCCGCCGTGTGTCCCGCAAGCGCCCGCGCCGGCTGCGGTCCCCTTGAGCCTGCCGCGGTGGGCTCCCCCTTCATCCTCACCGACGGCGAGGCCGCCCTGTGGTCGCTGTGGCGGGAGCAGCCGGGCAGCACCGCCTACCACCTGTGCCTGCCCCTGGAGCTCGAGGCCCCCCTCACTCCGGAGCCGACGCGCGCTGCGCTCGCCGCCTGCGCCGCCGCCCCCCCCCGCCTGCCGACCTGCTTTCCCGACGAGCGAGGGGTGCCCCGCCGGCGTGTTCTGGAGGCACCGCCGCTGCCGTTCGCCGTGCAGGAGCTGAGCGGGCCATGCCCCACAGCGGCCATCCAGGAACTGACCGCCGAGCCGTTCGATCTGGCCGCGGCGCCGCCATGGCGAGCCCGCTGGCTGACCCGCGCGGACGGTCCGCCGATCCTGGTCCTCGTCCTCCACCACATCCTCACCGATCTATGGAGCCTCGCGCGGCTGCTCTCGGAGCTCGGCGATCGCCTGGCCGGCGCCGCGGACTTCCCACGCGACCCTGGGATGATCGCGCCCGACGCGGCGGCCCCGCCCGACGCCGCGGACTGGTGGGCGCGCCAGCTCGCCGACCCGCCCGAGCCCCTGCACATCGCCCGCAGCGGGCGCGGCCGATCCCGTCGGATCCCGCTGGAGCTCCCCGCGCCCCTGTGCGATCGGGTGGAGTCCCGCGCCCGCGCGCTGGGGCTGACCCCGGCGGCGATGCTGCTGGCGGCGTGGCAGCTCACCCTCCGCGCCGCGTCCGGCCAGGACGAGATCATCACCGGCGTGCCCTGCGCGGATCGCCTGGGCACGCGAGACGTCTTCGGCTACCGCATCAACCCGCTCCCGCTGCGTACCCGGTTCTCACCGAGCCTCTCGGCGCGAGATCTCCTGCTGGGGGTGCAGGAGCGACTGCTGGAGGGGATCGGCCACGTCGGCCTGCACTACTCCCGCGCGGCGCGCGCCGTCCGCTCCCCCTACGGGCGCGGCTACGACAACCTGTTCGTCTACGAGTGCGCGGCGGACGACCTCGGGCGTATCGCCCACCCGAGCGGTGGCGATCATCTGCAGCTGGGAGAGCTGCGCGCTCGCACGCTGCCGCAGCCCGTGATCGACGCACAGGTCCCGCTGACCCTGACGCTCGCCGAGGGAGAGCGCGCCCTCCGGGGCACGCTGATCGCCGCGGAGGTGGCCCTCTCGGCCGAGAGCGCCGAGCGGCTGGCCCGACGCTTCACCCACCTCCTCGCTGCGCTGGTCGAGTCTGACCGAGGACGGATCGACGACCTCTCCCCCCTCCTCCCCGACGAGCTGGAGGCGCTCACGCGGGGACCCGAGATCCCGCTGGAGGGACCCGGACTGGAGGCGCAGGTCCGCGCCCAGGCTGCGGCGACCCCCGACGCGCTGGCGCTGCGAGAAGGAGATCAGCGCTGGACCTACGCCCGGTTCGACGCCGACTGCGACGCGCTCGCGCGGGCCCTGGTGGCGCGCGGGGTCGGCGCAGAGGTGGTGGTGGGCCTGTGCCTGCCGCGCTCTGCGGCTCTGGTGCTCGCAGTACACGCTGTGGCCCGCGCGGGGGGCGCCTGGCTCCCGTTGAGCCCCGGCGACCCGCGCAGCACGTTCATGGCGCGCGACGCTGGCGCCGCGCTCGTCCTGGCGACCACAGCAGAGGGGTCCTGGCCGTGCCCCGCTGTGGGTCTGCACGATCTGCTCTCGCACGGCCGCGGCCTCCGCACCCCTCTGCCCACTCCCGCCGAGGAGGATCTGCTCTACGTGCTGTACACGTCGGGCTCCACCGGCCGCCCCAAGGGCGTGATGAACGAGCGCGGCGGTCTCGCAAACCGCCTGGCCTGGATGCAGCGTGCCTACGGGCTCGGCATCGGCGACGTGGTCCTGCTGAAGACGCCCGCGACGTTCGACGTGTCGATCTGGGAGCTGTGGTGGCCGCTGCTCAGCGGCGCGACCCTGGAGATCGCCCCGCCCCGCGCGCACCTGGACCCCACACGCCTGGCGCGCCTGATGCGCGAGCGCGACGTCACCACGGTTCACTTCGTCCCCAGCATGCTGCGAGCGTTCCTGGAGAACACTCCGCCGGGGAGCCTGCCGACGCTGCGACGGGTGATCTGCAGCGGAGAGGCCCTGGGGTCAGACCTGGTCGATGCGTTCCTGTCGGCCCACCCCGCGGAGCTCCACAACCTGTACGGTCCGACCGAGGCGGCGATCGACGTCACGGCGACCCGCTGCCTGCCGGGTCCTCCCAACCGTGAGATCCCCATCGGTCGCCCGATCGACAACACCCGCGTCCACGTCCTGGACGCCCGCGGTCGGCCAGCGCCGTGGGGCGCCATCGGCGAGCTGTGTATCGGCGGCGTGCAGGTAGCGCGGGGGTATCGCGACCGGCCCCAGCTCACCCGGCGACAGTTCGTGCCCGGACCGGAGGGCGAGCGCATCTATCTGACCGGCGACCGCGCCCGCTGGCGCGAAGACGGACAGCTCGCCTACCACGGGCGCATCGACGGGCAGGTCAAGCTGCGCGGGATCCGCCTGGAGCCGGGAGAGATCGAAGCGGCCCTCCTGGCGCATCCGGCGATCACCGCAGCAGCGGTGGGCGTGCGCGAGCCTCGCGCGGGAGACCAGCGCCTCGTGGCTTGGATCGTCGCGCCAGGAGGACCCCCTGCCGATCTGCGCGCCCATCTGGCCGGACGGCTCCCGGCCGCCCTGCAGCCCTCCCATGTGGTGCCGCTCGAGCGGCTCCCCCTCACCTCCAGCGGCAAGCTCGATCGTCGCGCCCTCCCCGCTCCGAGAGCGGCGCCCCCCACCCGGGAGCTGCCCCGCGACGCCCGTGAGGCCACCCTGCTGGAGCTGTTCCGAGAGGTGCTGGGCATCGATCACGTCGGCGTGAACGACGACTTCTTCGAGCTGGGAGGTCACTCGCTGCTGGCGGTTCAGCTGATCGTCGCCGCCGAGCAGGCGCTCTCCGTGAACCTGACCGTCGACGACGTGCGCGCGGCCGGAACCGTGCAGGCTCTGACCGCCCGGCTGGAGTCTCGCGCAGCACCCCGGGCGCCGCTGTCGGCGGCTGTCACGCTACCGGATGAGTGGAGCTGCGCGGCGTCACAGGCAGAGACACCGATCGCGGACGTGCTGCTCACCGGCGGCACCGGATACCTGGGGGCGCATGTGCTGCGGGCGCTGCTCGATCGCTCGTCGGCGCGGATCCACTGCCTGGTGCGCGCCCCCGATGCGGAGGCGGGACGCTGGCGGCTGATCGACGCCCTGGCGCACCACGGCATCTCCCGCCCCACCGACGCCCGGCGGCTCGTAGCGATCCCCGGCGATCTCTCCGAGGAGCGCTGGGCGCTCACGCCGCAGGCCTTCGCGGACCTGGCCCGCACCGCGGACCGGATCGTCCACAACGGCGCGGCGGTGGCGTTCGATCGGAGCTACGCGCGGATCGCTCCGGTGAACGTCGGCGGCACCCGCGAGGCGCTCCGTCTGGCCTTCTTGTGCGGTGTTCCGTTGGTGTACGTCTCCACGATCAGCGTGTTCCCCGCGCCGGACCCGCAGTCCCCTCTGCACCCCGAAGACAGCAGCCGCGGCGTCGATCCCGGCCGGCTGCACAGCGGCTACTGCCAGAGCAAGTGGGTGGCCGAGGGGCTGGTCGCGTTGGCCGGCGCGCGCGGCCTGCCGGTGGCGATCCTGCGTCCCGGCACCATCGTCGGCGAGGAGGGACCGGACTGGATCATCCGGGACCGCAGCAACATCTTCCACCTGCTGCTCCAGAGCGCGGTGCAGCTCGGTGCCCTGCCGGATCTGCCGATGCGGGTTGACCTCACGCCCGTGCGACCCGTCGCGGAGGCCACCGCGCACCTCGCCCTGGGCCGGGTGGAGGGAGCCTACACGCTCGCCAACCCCCGCGCGGTGGGATTCGGGCAGCTCCAGCGCGCGCTGGTCCGGGCCGGCTTCTCGATCCGCCGCCTGGCCTACGACCGCTGGCTGGAGCGCCTCGAGCAGTCGGTCCGCAGCGGCGAGGAGAACGCGCTCGGGGCCCTCCTTCCTTTCTTCCGCACCTCCCCGGAGACCTTCCGCACCGGCTGGTACACCGCCCGGGGCGGCGCGCGGCTTCTGGCGGCCGCGGGCGTTCGCCTGCCGCCTGCGAGCGACGCCTTCCTGTCGGCCTGGGTCACGGGGCTGATCCGGTCGGGCGCCCTGCCGCGACCGCCGGTGCCCTACCTGCAGCCGGTGGGATCGCAGGTGAACGACGCGTCGGCCTTCCAGTCGTAGTGCGCGCTCACGTCTGCCACATACACATCGCCCGGGGTGCTGTCCGAGAACGTGACGTCCATCGCGATCGCGGAGCTGCCGTTGAGGTAGAGCCCCCCGCCGCTCCCGGTGGCGCTGTTGCCGTCCAGATCGGCATCGGAGAGCGTCACCTCGGAGCCGTAGAGCGCGAGCCCTCCACCAGACGCCGACAGGTTCTCGCCGAGGGAGACCCGCTCCATCGTCACGCTGCCGGCGTTGTAGATCAGCAGCCCGCCGCCGGCCACGCTGGAGGAGTTGCGGGTCAGGGTGACGTCGCTGATCGTCACCGTGCCGCCGCTGACATAGAAGCCCCCGCCAGACGTCCGCGCGAGGTTCTCCGCCAGCTCGCCGCCGTCCCAGTCGGTCTGCCCGCCGATCAGGAACAGCCCGGCCCCGGAGATCTCCGCGACGTTGCCGCTCGCGATGGCGTCGACCAGCTCCAGGGTGGTGGAGCTGGCGTAGATGGCGCCGCCGTACTCGCCAGTGTTGTCCTCGGCGGTGACGCTGCTCAGCGCGATCGAGGCGTTCGAGCTGGCGATGCCCCCACCCAGCGCGCTCGCCTGGTTGTCCCGCAGGGCCACCTGCGTAGCCGTCAACGCGCACTCGTCAGAGAGGAGGATACCCCCGCCGATCTCGGCCTCGTTGCCCGCGATCACCACGCCGTCGAGCGCCACCGCAGAGGGAGTGGCACAGCGGAGCCCCCCTCCGGCTGTCGCCCAGAGGCTGCCCACGGTGCTGCTCTCGGTCGCCAGTCCGCCGGTCAGCGTGAGCCCCCGCAGGAGGACATCCACGTCTTCGGCGGCGATGGTGACCACGCTGCCCTCCCCGCCGGCGTCCAGCGCGGTGGACTCCGCGCCGTCGGGGCCCACGATCTCCACGCTCGCGCTCGCCGAGATGCGCCCCTGCCACGCGCCCGCGCAGAGCGCCAGGGTGCCCGGCGCGTCCAGCTCCAGGAGCCCCCCCCCGCTCAGGCTCTCCGTCAGATCGGTGTAGGTGCCGTCCGTCGCGGTGAAGCCGGCGCGTCCGGCGTCGGAGGTCCAGGTGCCCGAGCAGTCGGAGCGCAGACCATCGCAGCGCTCGACCGCGCCGGGGAACACCGCGGCGTCGGCGTCGTCGCAGTCCTCCCCGCGGGCCGCGGCGCCGCTCGGTGGGACGCAGCCCTGCGCCGCCGAGTCGGGCTCCCCCCAACCATCGCCGTCGGCGTCGACAAACCAGGATGTCTCTACATCTTCATCGACCTCTCCGTCGCAGTCGTCGTCCGCTCCGTTGCACACCTCGGTGGCCGCCGGGTGGACGTCTCCGTCGGCGTCGTTACAGTCCGCTCCACCGGCGAGCGTCGCCAGGTGTCCATCTCCATCCCGATCTGCAGCAGCCACCCACTCAGCGTTGGTGACGAACGTGCAGCCCGTCGACAGCAGGATGAACATTGCAGCATCGGTTGAACCCATCGAGCGACAGAGGTAACGCGAGCGCCAGGAGGGCTCCATGGCGTTGATCGTGCATGGACGCACAGGGCGCGTCCATAGCCTCGGCGCTCAGGTGATCCTCGGGCGCGGACCCGCCTGCACGATCCGCCTGCACGGCGCCACGGTCTCCGGCGAACACGCCGTCGTCCGGTGGATGGAGGAGGGCCGCTGGGAGCTGCGCGACCTGATGAGCCGGAACGGCACGTTCATCGACGATCGGCGGCTGAATCCGGGCGGTCGCGTCGTCCTGCGAGAGGGTTCGCAGCTTCGATTCGGCGACGAGGCCGACGTCTGGGTGGTCACCGATCCCGGACCTCCCCGACCGATGGCCACCGCTGTGGACAACGGGGCGCGGGCCCGCGCGACCGGGGGCGTGATGCACCTGCCCGACGACGAGCACCCCGAGCTGGTGGTGTTTGAGATCGCGGAGGGCCGCTGGATCGCGGAGGGCGAGCGGGTCCAGTTTCCGGTCCAGGATCAGCAGGTCGTCCCCGCCGGGCGCCGCTTCTGGCGTCTGCATCTGCCTGTGGCGATGGAGAAGACCGATGAGGCCCGCCCGAGCCTCGCGGGCGCCGCCCGCCTGCGGTTCCAGATCAGCGCCGACGAAGAGCACGTCTCGGTGACGCTGGAGCGCAGGGAGGATCGAGTGGAGCTGGGCGCCCGCAGCTTCCACTACCTGCTGCTCACGCTCGCTCGGCACCGCCTCGCCGACGCCGATCTGCCCGAGCAGGAGCGGGGCTGGGTGTACGCAGACGAGCTGGCCCGGCGCCTGCGCCTGGACCGCCGCACCATGAACGTACACATCAGCCGGATCCGGCGCCAGCTCGACGAGGTGGGGCTGCCCTGCGCTGCCGCCGTGGTCGAGCGCCGCCCCGGCTCCGGGCAGGTCCGGCTGGGGACCATCGAGGTGGTCCTCAACCAGCGCTGACGCTACCCGGAGCCCTCCACCACGCAGGCCGCGAACGCGGAGTCGCAGCGCAGGACCACGCGCTGACCCGCGCGCAGATCGAGCTGGAGCGTGCGCACCCATCCCCGCCGACCGAACCGCGCCGCCACGGTGTAGCGGCCGGGCTCCACGCTGCCGGGCGGCACCCGGCGGCCCGCGCTCTCCAGCCAGACCTCGTCGGCGCGGCCCACCACGACCACCTCGGCCAGCGCCGCGACCTCCGGCAGGGTGGGGCTCCCAGGAGCCTCAGCGACCCTCGGCGCGACGGTATCCTGAACCCCTGTCCGCTCCTCCGTCGCGATCACCTCGTGCGGCTCCGCACGCGTCTTCTTCGAGGGAGCCCCCGATCGCGGAGCGACGCCGCGCCGTACATCGGGATTCGGCTGCTGCTCGATCGGCGCGCTCTTCGGCGGAGCCGGGTCGGATGGAGCCGCCGGTGCAGCGTCCAGGGCGACCGCGACCTGGCCTGAAGACACGGACTCTGCTGGTGGCACCTCGCTCGGCTGGTCAGGTCCCCCATCAGGCCAGGCCAACCAGAGCGCGCCCGCCACAGCGGCGATCCCGATGACCCATCGCTCCAGGCGCGGCGCACCGCGATAGCCCGTAACAGGCCCCTCCGTAACAGGCCCCTCCGTAACAGGCCCTTCCGTAACGGGGCTCCCCGTAACAGAGCCTTCCGTAACAGGGCTCCCCGTAACAGGGTTCCCCGTAACAGGGTTCCCCGTAACAGGGCCCACCGTAAGAGGGCTCTCGGTCGCGTGGGTCGGCGCCACGGGCATCATCGCCGGCATGGGCACCACCAACGGCGCGCGCTCCTGCGGCAGCTCCGTCCCTGCATTCGCCAGAGAGCGGCGCAGCTCCGTCACGGGGGGCCGGGCCGCCGGGTCCGGATCTGTCGCAGCCTGCAGAGGAGCGACGAGCGCCTGGGGGAGACAGCGACCCAGGGCGCCCCGATCGGCCAGCAAGCGGCCGGGGTTCTCGCCGACGATCAGGGCGAGCAGCGTGGCGGCGACGCCGTAGACGTCGGCGGGTGGACCCACCGAGCGCGGATCGCGGGCCTGCTCGGGAGCCATGTAGCCGGGGGTGCCCAGCGCGTGCCCGGTGCGCGTGAGACCCCCGCCGTCCGCCCGGGCGATGCCGAAGTCGGTCAGCCGAGGACGCCCCTCGGGATCGATCAGCACGTTCGCGGGGCCTTGACCATCGTTCCGCCCATGATGGTCACGAAGCCCGCCTCATCGCG
>CAYXGP010000110.1:0-25890 GCA_964464515.1 uncultured Enterobacterales bacterium | reverse complement strand
ATGGCTCTCACGGGTCGCACGGTTCTCATGGCTCCCACGGCTCCCACGGCTCCCACGGTTCTCATGGCTCTCATGGGTCGCACGGCTCACACGGCCAGTGGTGAGAGCTGGCAGACATCGCTGAGCCTGGGGCATGCCCCTGATCCTCACCGTCACGCGCGCCTGTGATCTCCGCTGCGCGTACTGCCCCACCGCCAAGGACGGCTGGCCCTCTCTGACGCCCGAAGACGCAGCGATCGCGGTGTCGCTGTTCACGGGCCGCTTCGGCGGGGGCGACATCAAGCTGTTCGGAGGCGAGCCGCTGCTGGTGCCCGACGTGGTGCGCGCTGCGCTGGATCGCGCCCGATATGAGCCACGGATCCGGTGGGTCTACCTGTCGACCAATGGTCTCGGCCTCGACACGGAGTGGCTGGACCGACTGGCGGACCACCCCAAGGCCGTCCTGACCATCTCGATGGACGGCCACCCAGGCGACCACCGCCGCCTGCGCCGCGCCCTCCCCGGAACCCGCGACAGCTACGCCCACCTGATCTCGCTGCTGCCGCGCCTGCTGCGCACGCCCCGGGTGGTGATCACCCAGACGATCGCCCCGTCCACCGCAGCGCGGGCCGCCGAGAACTTCCGCCACCTGCGGGGGCTGGGGTTTACGCGCTTCAACCTGCTGCCCGGCTACTTCATCCCCTGGAAGCCCGACCAGCTCCGCGCGCTGGCTGCCGGCTTCGAGGCCATCGGCGATGACATCGCGGCGACCTGGGAGCGGCGGGAGCGGCTGTATCTGCGCAACCTGTTCACCTGGGCGCCCACGCCGTTCTTCAACACCGGGCTGGTGGTCGACGCGGATCGCAGCATCCACCCCTCCAACGTCGGGCTGTCGGCGGCGCTCGATCACCTGCGGGCGCAGACACGCGTCGGCTCACTCGATGATCCCCCGAGCCCCGAACAGCTCGCAGAGGCGGCCGCGCGCGTGGGGCCGCTCCTCAAGTCCACTCTGACCCCGACGGTCTGGGCGTCGACGCAGGCGGTGGATCGGCTGCTCAGTCGTCTCGTGCGACGGCTGTATCCTCGCTACTTCGCCTACCGGGCGCAGCGGAAGGCGGCCGGATGAGCGACACCCAGATCTTCGAGCGCGATCTTCCGCCGGACGCCACGCCGTGGATCGGTCCTGGCGGGCAGCGCATGGAGCGGCTGGAGCTGCACCTCACCTACACCTGCCCCGAGCGCTGCACGTTCTGCTCCGAGGCGCACCGCATGGCGCGGTATCGGCCGTACCGGGTGACGTGGGGTCGGGTGGCCACGGTGCTGCGCATACATGCCAGCCGCGGCGTTCGGGCCGTTCACCTGACCGGCGGCGAGCCCACCATCCATCGCCGCTTCGTCGACGTGCTGAAGCTGGCACGAAAGCTGGGGATGCGCACCAGCGTGGGCACCATCGGCACCATGCTGCGTCGCGAGGACTTCGCGCGGCGGGCCCTGCCTTGGCTGGACGAGGCGCTGTTCTCTCTGCATGGCCCCTCGGCTGAAGTCCACGACTTCCTCACCGGGCGTCCGGGCAGCTTTCAGCAGGTCACCGAGGCCATGGAACTGACCCGGAAGATTCGCCCGGACTTCTCTCTGTTCGTCAACACGGTGATCACCCCCGCCAACATCGAGCAGCTCCCGCGCACCGCCGCCCTCGCCGCCGCGCTGGGCGCGAGGCTCCTCGTGGTCAGCAACACTACGCCGGAGGGCGCTGGGCTTGATGCCTACTCAAAGCTGGCTGTGCCGCTGGAGACGCTCGCGCGCGTACTCCCGCTGGTGCCCGACGCCGCGCCCGGGGTGGTGGTGCGGTTCTTCGGCGTGCCGATGTGCCTGCTGGGCCCCCACGCCATGCTGTCGAACGATCTCCACTGGGACCCGCGGGTCACCGTCGAGTGGCAGAGCGGCGCGGGCAAGGTGGCGTTCACCGGCATCTACTCGTGGGCGCCGGATCGGCGGCGGGTACATCCGCCTGAGTGCACAGGTTGCGAGTGGTCGTCTCTGTGCATGGGGGTGTTCGACGAGTACGCCGCGCGGTTTCCCACACATGCGCTCACGCCGCGCCGCTGAACTTTCCATGAAGTTCAGTCCCCGGCAGCTTGGCTGCTGATGGGGATCTCATATTTTATTAGGAATATATTGTCATGGTATGTGTAAGATATTTCTGATATTCAATGACCATGGGTAGATGGACCGGTGAAATGATCAGGATCCGACGCCGTGATCTGGGTCTGTCCCAGTCCGAACTGGCACGGCGTGCTGGCATGACACAGGGCTATGTGTCTCTTCTGGAACGCGGAAAGGGCGCATCGCCCGGTGCGCTAGCGGCACTGGCGGCAGTGCTCGAGCTCCAACCAGACGAACATGAAGTCCCTCCACGACACCCTGCTCTGCTGTTGGAGGGACCTCGAATCCCCGCGCCCCAGTCTGCCGGTGCGCGTCTGTCCGTTCAGGTCTGGGCGAGACCGTCCCCGAGCGGCGACCTGATCATGGTCTGTCCCGTTGGGCCGAGAGCGACTCTCATCGCTGCCATCGACGTTGCGGGACATGGACCCGGTAAACATGCCGTCGCGACGTGGTTGGCGGGTTGGCTCCGCGGACGGTTGGCGGGTTCACCGGGGGTACCACGCACCACGGAACTCTGGGCTGGACTCTGGAGGGAGTTGAACGCGATCGATGAGGGGGCAGCATTCTTCATGGCCACTCTGGAGCGTTGGTCTGAATCTCACCATGTCAGATACGAGGCGCTGGTGGACGGCTATCCGCCACCGCTGCTCCTGGTGGGTCAGCGGAGAAGGGCCATGGAATCTTGTCGGGCGCCCCGCAGCACATCTACTGGAAGGAGTGCACCACAGCCCATCGTCCACGGAGATCTCAGGCCTCCGTGGCGGCTGGTCATCGCATCCGACGGGCTCCTATACCGCGTCGGGGGGGGCGAAGAGTCCAGCGGCCATCGATGGTTGCGTCGATGGCAGACCGGTCCCCGCCGCGATCTACCCTTGGATGGTCATCTGGAATCATCGATGCCCGAGGGGGATGATGAGTCGATGGCGTTGATTTGCTGGAACGAATGGGACATTGATATGGCGTATGATCCTCTGGACCGCGTTGCCCGGCGCCGCCTTCAGATGGCTGTAGAGCGCCTGGCTTCCTCCTTTGCGACGGAACGGAAAGAGGGAATCGCGCAGGCGCTGACCGAGGTGCTCTCAAACGTAGCGCGCTACGCTTCTACCGGCTCGGCGAGGCTACGGGCCCGACGACTGGACGACGGGACCGTGACCGTCAGGGTGGAGGACACCGGGCCTGGACCCAGACTCCTGCAGGAAGGTGTGGGAATCATATGGATACGAGACCTGTGTGACCATGTGGACATTCGCGAGAACAGCGACCATGGAACTACGATCGAGATCGAGATGCGTCCGGGAGGCAAGATCTGATGAGCCGTGAACCCTTCATGCTGGAAGAGGCAGAGCCGCCGAGGGCGGTCTTCGCTCGATACGTGAGCGATCCACTCACCTCGGCTCAGAGGGGTGCGCTGCGGGACGCTGTCGAGCGTCATGCTATGTTGGTGCTCGATCTCACCGGAACGATGACACTCAGTACCGATTGGTGGCGGTGGTTTGGACAGCTCGCCGGGAAGGCGAGGCGCTCCGGAGGACGCGTAGTGGTTGTTGGTGCCAACTCAGTTGGCCTGCGGACCGCGGATCGGGTTGGAGTGAAAGACAACCTTGAATTTGTCGAAACCCTGGCGCAAGCAGGCGCGATGTGAGGGTCGCTGTCTGGGGCGCTGGCACTGTTGGGACAGGAGTGGTACGCCGTCTGACGACGGTGCGCTCTGTCAGTCAGGTTCGGTGGATCAACCGGTCCACGGTTGAGGCGCATCTGCTCGATATTGAGCACGGTCTGGCATTTGCGCCCACCTGCCACCGTGTCTCGGGCCATCTCGAAACCGATGTTGAGTCTGGGCTCCTCGACGCCGATATAGTTGTGCTGACACTGGGTGTTGGTGTGCCCTCTGGCGGAACCCGAATCGATGCGTTCGTGAAGAACCGTGAGATCTATAGAGAAAAGGTCCTCCCAGCGGTCAGGTCGTTCCCGGGGGTTGTCCTGGTTGTGACGAATCCGGTCGACCTCATGGCTCGAGAGATCGGGATGGCTATCGGCGGCGCTACCAGGCGCGTCCTAGGACTGGGTACAGTTGTCGAGACTGCTCGTCTCCGGGCGTCGCTGGCCTCTCATCTTGAGCCCTGGCGTCGCCCCAGCGACATCGATGCCTTCGCCGTGGGTACGCACGATGAACGCTTCGTGCCGGTTGCGGTACATCAGCGTCTGTGTCCGACCATGGACCGGGCGGAGTTCGATGCCATCGTCGAGATGGCGCGCGTCGAGGTCGCAAAGGCGGCCCGAACGGTCAAGAAGTTGGGGGCAGCGGGTACCCTTCACCCCATCGTGGAAGGCATTGTCACGGTCGTAGATACGGTCGCTACCGATCGACGCCAGCTCATGACTGTCAGCACATGTGACCCGGAGACCAATCTGTGGTACTCGGCTCCCTGCATTGTCGGTCGTGAGGGCGTGCGGCAGCGCTGCGACGAATTGATGGTAGGAGTTGACCTGGAGGGAGCACTGTCTGAACTACAGATGGTGCTCAACGGCCCAGGGACTGCGGTCGAACCAGGAGATTCCCGGGCCTGAGTTCACTTCGCCGTTAAATTGACGCCATGAGCGCCCCCCCGCCCGGCAACCAGCCCCACAGCGACTACCGCGATCCTCGCCGCAACGTCGAAATCAACGTCGGCAAGGCGTGCAACAACCGCTGCGTCTTCTGCATCGACGGGCTGCCCAAGCGCGAGGACCGCTCCTACATGCCGTTTCCGCGCATGAAGGCGGAGATCCAGCGGTACTACGACGAGGGCTACCGCTCGCTGGGGTTCCTGGGCGGTGAGCCGACCACCTACCCGTGGCTCGTCCAGTCCACGCGGTTCGCCACCGATCTGGGCTACACCCGCGTGACCATCGCGACCAACGCCACGAAACTGCGCCTGGAGCACTTCACCGACAAGCTGCTCGACGCCGGGCTGACCCGCGTGACCATCTCCACCCACGGCCACACCGCTGCGTTGGAGGACCGCCTCACCCGGGTCCCCGGCAACTTCGAGAAGAAGCTGACGGCGATGCGCCTGCTGGTGGCGCGCAAGGCCGCCGGTCACCTGCGCGACGGGCTGAGCGTGAACATCGTGCTCAACGGCTGGAACCATCGCTTCCTGCCGCAGATGATGCGCTACTTCTACGAAGACATCGGCATCGACGACATCCGCGTGAACTTCATCCGTCCCGAGGGCTACGCCGAAGGCGACGCCGATCTGTGTCCCGAGTACAAGGTCGTCGTGCCCTCGCTGATCAAGGGGATCATCCTGGCGGAGCGGCGCTTCCGCAAGGTGTTCACCTTCGGCGGCTTTCCGCTCTGCGTGCTGCCGCCGGCCCTGCGCAACGACCACGAGCTCCTCTCGCGGACGATGGGCGAGTACCGCGACCTCTCCACCGCCTGCTCCATCCGCAGCGAGGGCGGCGATCTCATCCCGCCAGGACAGACGCCCGATCCCGGATCGTGGGTGAAGGGCCCCAAGAGCACGGTGGTGAGCTTCGACGAGTCCGCTGGACGCGCGCGCTTCAACTGGCAGGACCGCAAGCGCCACGACCTCAAGGCGCAGCCCCGGGCATGCGCGGAGTGCGATGTCGCGGGCCTCTGCGAGGGGGTGTGGAAGGGCTACCTGGAGATCTGGGGTGACGCGGCCTTTCGACCGCTGAAGCTGCGCGGCCGCTGAAGGCGCGGCGAGCGGCGCGCTGGTCAGGGGTCAGGTCGGCGCCCCAGCCACCCCAGCCCTATGGCGAGGGCCGGGTGGAACAGGGCGTGGTTGTTGTAGGGGTACTCCCACATCAGCAGGAAGTCAGTGGTGAGGAGCAGGCGCTCTCCGGGCAGCGTCCACGCCTGCGGAAAGCGCAGAGAGAACGCCGCCACGACCCGCCCGTGATCGGTGAACCCCACCGTCTCCGCCGCGATCTTGCGGTAGAACGCGCCCGCGCCGGCCAGGACGGTCAGCGGTCGGCCCTTCGGAGGCGTGAGCTGCAGGCCGAGCTCCGGGAGCGCCATCACGCCCACATGGTTGCCCGGATGGAGCCAGACGCCGGTCGTCGCACCCAGCACGAGTCGCGCGCGCTCCCCCTCTCCGCCCGCCGCCGTCACCCCGGCATGCACGCCCGGGTGCGTGACCAGCTCGCCCAGGTAGCCGGCCCGGTAGTGCCGCGCTTCGGGCACGCCAGCGGCGGCCGTCCTCGCCACGACGAGCAGCGCCAGGACTCGCAGCCCCTCGAGCCGTGACGCGGCTACCATCGCGCGTCGATGAACCCGGTGACCGCCTCGCCGAACGCCTCGGTCTCCTCGATCATCGGTAGGTGGGCGGTGTCCTCGAAGATCTGGAGATTCTTGTCGGTGGCGCCGAGCGCGTCGACGGCGTCCTGGGCGAGCGCGACGGGCAGGATGCCGTCGTGGCGGCCCCAGAGCACCAGGCTGGGCAGCGTCACGGTGTCCATCTGGGGGTTGAGGTTCATGCTGAAGACCGCCTCCATGGCCTCGAGGGTCCACGCGTTGTTGCTCAGAGCGCTGAACAGAGAGAACGGAGAGGCGAACACGTCGGTCCAGCCGCCGGTCGTCTCGGCGTCTTCCAGCAGGTAGCCGTGGGCGCTGGTGACGTAGCCGGCGTGAACCGTGACGGTGTTTGCGTCGGTCAGCGACGGGGACGTGTCGTACCAGTCCAGTGCCTTCTCCCAGTACCGGACGCGCTCACCCGCAGCGACCTGCGCGGCGGCATGCTCCTGGACCCACACCGCTGACTGCTCAAGCCCCCCCTGGAAGTCCGACGCGCCGTCGACGTTGATCCAGCCGTCGGTCTTCTCCTGGTGCTCCAGGAGGTAGGCGCTACCCAGCCCTCCGCCCCAGCTGTGCCCGAGCAGCACCAGCGCGCGCGGCGCGTAGCGGTCGCGCAGGGTATCGACGATCAGATCGGTGTCTGCGACGAACTGATCCAGCGTGAACGTGGCGGGATCGGGGTTGCCCTGTGACGCGCCCGAGCCGCGCTGGTCCCAGTAGGCGACGGCGTAGCGGGCCTCCAGCGCCTCCAGGTACCAGTGGTAGGTCAGCGCGCTCGCTCCCGGTCCGCCGTGCAGCAGCAGGACGAGGACCTCTGCGTCGAGATCGCCGCGCACCCAGACCGGCATGTCGGCGCCTGCGCTCCGCAGGTAGAACAGATCGCCCTCGCCGGCGACACAGCCCCCGCAGAGCAGCCCGATCAGGGCGATCATCTGGTGTCGCTCCATTCCGAACCCCGGATGCGGCCAGGGTAGCAGGGCGGCAGCGCGCGTGGTCTGACCTGGATCGCGCAATAGCCCGAGGTTCACGAGCGAATCCTCCCCGCCACCGGAGGTCTCTCACCCGAGGTCCCCCCTCACCCGAGGTCGCTGTGTCCCGAACGCCCCACTACCCGCAGATCGCCCCGCGGGCCTGGGAGCACCCGGCGGACGCCGCGGCGCTCGCGGCGCTCCGGCGTCTCCCCGGCTTCGATCAGGTGGTCCAGCAGACCTTCGGGCGTCTCAACGAGTGGACGATGCATCGCACGCTGCTCTCGAACGCTCGGCAGGCCAGCCTCAAGACCGATCCGCGGCTGTGGCGGCTGTACAGCGGCGTGCTCCACACCTTCGACGTGGACGAGCCCTGGCCGCTGTGGGTGCGCCCGATGGACGCGGTGAACGCGGGGGCCATCGGCATGAACGCGCCCTACATGTTCATCACCGACGCGGCGGTGCGTCTGCTCAGCGACGACTCGCTGCGGGTGATCCTCGCGCACGAGATCGGCCACGTTCTGTCGGGGCATGTGCTGTACAAGACCATGGCCCGCGCGGGGCTGAGTCTGGGCTTCCTGTCGATGAGCGCGCCGCCGGCCACGCCGGTCTTCGTGGCGGTGCTGGCGGCGCTCATGCGCTGGGATCGCATCAGCGAGCTGTCGGCGGATCGGGCCAGCGCGCTGGCGCTGGGCAGCGAGCAGCCGGTCGTGCACACGCTCAATCTGGTCGGTGAGGAGCACCGGGAGGCGCTGAAGATCGATCCTCGGCTGCCCCGCGCGCCCCAGCTCGTCGCCCGCAAGCTGCTGGAGACCGTGCATGGGATGACCCGCCGGCATCCGCCGATCCCGGAGCGGGTCGAGCAGCTCCGGGCCTGGGGCGCCTCCGCGGAATTCGCCGCCTGTCTGCAGGGGGGCCACCCGCGGCGCGACGCAGACGCGCCGCCCTCAGGCGACCTGTTTCGGGCCGGCCTGGAGGAGAGCACCCGCTCGGCGCGGGACTGGGCGACTCAGGCCGGGACCCGCCTGGCGGACGGAGCGGGCGCGGCCATGCGCTGGCTTCGCGACGCGGGGGAGTCCTCCTGAGCAGGCGCTGCCTCGTGATCGAGGAGCCAGGCCTTGCGTGACAGCCCGTAGGCGTAGCCGGTGAGCGCTCCGTCGCTGCCGATGACGCGGTGGCAGGGGACGATCAGCGCCACGGGGTTGCGGGCGTTGGCGTTGCCGACCGCGCGGGCGCTCGTCCGCAGCTCGCGGGCCAGCGCGCCGTAGCTGGTGGTCTGTCCGGCGGGGAGCGCGCGCAGGCGATCCCACACCCGCCGCTGGTAGGCGGTGCCGATGGGGTCGATCGGCAGGGCGTCGAGCGCGGTGAGATCTCCCGCGAACCAGGAGGCGAGGGCTGCGCCGAGGCCGTGGGGGTCTCCGCTGATCCCCGGGCGGCTGGTGAGGCGGCGGATCGCCAGCTCGCTCCAGCCCAGCGCCACGACCCCCTGGTCCGAGGAGAGTGCGTACAGCGGTCCCAACGGGGACGGGTGGGATTGGATGCGCGACATGGGGCCTCCGGACCGGGACGGGTGCCGGTGAATGGGAGTCGGGGAGAGAGCCCGAGGCAGGCCTGAAGAGGGGATTGGCCTGATGAGGGGGTGGGCCCCGCGAGGATACAGCCCTGTCATGCCTCTTGCCGAGCTCATCTCCCTGCCATCGCCATTGCGCGCGATCTTCCGCGAATCTGGGATCGCGCTGCTCGGCCTGCTCGCTGGCGCGGCGGTGGCCGCGGCGGTCATGGGGGCGGATCTCCCCGCGATGACCGGTCGCCTGCCGGGCTTCTACAACGACGACGCGGTCAACGGCATCTATCTGCACGATCAACTCCACGACGCGGTGCGCGCGGGCCGGTGGTCGCTGGCCGATCCGAACCAGTTCTTCCCGGTGGGCTACGCGCCCAAGTGGACCAACGGCGGCAACCACCTGGAGATGCTCGTCTCCGGTGTGCTGCGGATGTTCCTGCCCTGGCCGCAGTGGATGGCCGGGGCCTACCTGATCTGGTTCCCGCTCAACACCCTGGCCTTCGCGGCCCTCGGCCGCCGCCTGTGGGGGCGCTGGCTGCCGGCGATCGCTGCCGGCGCGGCCTGGTCGGCGCTGCCGCCGACGATCGAACAGATGGCCGCGGGTCGGCTCACACAGGTCGCCCTCGTGGGGGTGCCGCTGGCGGTCGCCGGGCTGCTGGGCATCGCCGAAGACGGCAGACGACGCGACGTGGTGCTGGCCGGCGTCGGGATGGCGTTGACCGCCTACGGCTACTGGTTCAACGCGCTGTTCCTCGCGCTGCTGGCGCCGGTGCTGGTGCTCCACGGCGCGCGCCGACGGTCGCTTGGGCGTCTCGCGATCGACCTGGGGCTCGCGGCGGTGTTGTCGCTGTTGCTGGTCGCACCGGGCGTGCTGTCGGTGTTCGGCGCCACGCTCACTGGCGGGTGGATGCCCCCTGCGCCGATGGGGCCGTCGCGCACCAACCCCATCTTCCCCGACGCGCTGCAGATCATGGGCAACCAGACCCGAGGCACGCGGTACTGGCTGTCTGGCGTGCTGCTGCCCGGGATGGTGATCACCCTGGCGCTCGGCCGGCGGCGCCTCACCTGGCTGGCGGCGGGCGGGCTGTGCCTGCTGTTCGCGCTCGGACCAGCCCAGGAGATCTCCGGGCAGACCTGGCTGCTGCCCTACTATCCGCTGTGGAAGCACGTGCCTGGTCTGTCGCGGATGTCCCACCCCGAGCGCTGGCTGCTGGTGGGCGGGCTGTTCCTGGTGATCCTCGCCGCAGACGGACTGGCGCGCCGCCTCCATGGGGTCCTCGTCGTGCTGTTGCCCGTCGGGGTGATCGCGCAGCTGTGGTGGGCGGGCAACCTGCCCATGGGCACGTGGAAGCTCCAGCTCCCCCACCACTGGCAGCTCGTCGCGGATCAGCCCGACGGGGGGGCGATCATCGTGGTTCCGCTGCTGCGATCGGGCAAGACGTGCGCCTTCCAGCTCTTCCACGGTCGGCCGCTGCTGGGAGGCATGCTGGAGAACCAGCCCTGGGCGTTCCCGCCGGAGTACCGGAGCTACCTGGCTGCCAGCCCGCTGCTCGTCGCGCTGCGGCGCATCAGCCAGGGGACCGACACCGAGATCCCCGCGGACAGCGAAGACCTGGCCCGTCTGGTGGCGGACGGATTCGACACGCTGGTGCTCGATGGGCCCTCCTGGCGAGGGGTCCGGGAGGCCCGGAACATCGACATCGACGCACGCCTCCGCGCGGCCCTCGGTGCGCCCTGGTTCTCCGACGAGCGCAGCGGGGTCTGGTCGCTCACCGGCGAGGGGGGAACATCCCATCGTCGGGGGGGAAACCGGTTACGGTAAGAGCGCGGAACTCCGCCTCCTCTCCACCGAGCGCTGTCGATGACTCCAGCTCCGGGACACGGTCAGACTCCGACCAGCGGACCGCTCATCGGAGACGACTCTACCCGCGGCTTCGTCGATCGCTTCCTCCCGCAGCTCCTCGCCAACACCGTCGCGATGATCGGTGTGGCCGGCGCGGTGGCCTGGATCACCTCGGCGACGCACGAAGACGATCACGCTCGCATCGATCAGCTCAGCGATCAGGTCACCGATCTGCGCGCGGACCGCGATCAGATCGCGGCGCTCAACCAGACCCTCGCCGGACAGCTGGCCGAGGCGGGCAAGCAGACCGAGATCCTCTCCTGGCAGCTCCACTTCACCCAGCAGCAGCTCACCCAGCAGCAGCTCAACCAGAAGGGGCAGCACACCGAAGAGCGGCGCGCGCAGCAGGCCAAGCAGCGGTCCAAGCAGCGGTCCAAGCAGTGGTCTGAGCGTCGATCACCACGCAGGAGCGTTTCCCAGAAGAGCTCTGAACAGAGGGACGCTATCTTGGGAGATACCATCCTGACCATTACGCAGGGTGACGAGACGCCGCCAACCGAGATCCCCATCACCCAGCCTTCAGAGTCTACAGACTCTGTGGCACCTCTCGACTCTGCGGTATCTCTTGACTCTGCGGCATCTCTTGATTCTGCGGCATCTCTTGATTCTGCGGCATCTCTTGACTCTGCAGTATCTCCTGCGTCGCAGTCATCCTCGCATTCGTCTGTGCAGGGTTCCATGATTCAGGGTTCGATCGAGCAGGCGTCGGCCGCGCCGGTCCCGGAAGGTTCGCCGCGGGCACCTGCTCGTGTGTCTTCTGCCCTCCCTACCGTCGATCTGGGCCCGACCCGCGAGCGCGCAGTCGGTATCGCGCGTGGTCTTGAGCTGGGAGAGCTGGAGCTGAACACCCCAGAGCTGAATGTGCAGATCAGTCAGCTTCGGCGAGATCGGGCCACGCGCCAGTGGCAGGGCGTGATCGCCGAGGCCATCGTTGGTGAGTGCCAGCGTCGGATGGGCGAGCTCTCCCGGCTGCGCTGCACCGATCAGGTCAAGCGCGATCTGTGGCACTTCAACGACAGCGCGGTTCACTGCATCCTGAGCGGGAACGCGGCGCCTGACTACGTCGCCGAGGTGGAGCTGGACAACCTGCCCACCCACTCGATCCCGCTCCAGCGCGGCGCGGTCATCCTCTGCGATGGGGCGCTGGCTCGTCTGTAGGGCCTGCTATTCGCCGCTCCCCGTGGCAGGGGGGGCCGCGGCAGGGGGTTTCGCGGCGGGGGACTCCGCGGCGGGAGCCCCAGCGGCGTCCAGGTTCCTCTCTCCGGTCACGGGGAGCTGCGGGATCAGCACGATCTCCGTGCGTCGGTTGGCGCGGCGGCCCTCCGCGGTCTCGTTGGACGCGGCCGGGTGGTGGGGACCGAACCCCACAGCCGCGATCTGCAATGGATCGACCCCCTCCTTCACCAGCACGCTCACCACGGTGGCTGCCCGCAGCGCTGACAGCGCCCAGTTGTCGGCGAAGGTTGCACCGGACCGGACCGGCACGTCGTCGGTGTGGCCCTCGACGCGGATCTCTCGCTTTCCCTGGTGGGCGGCGAGGGCGCTGGCGACTCGCGTGAGCGACGCGCGCCCGTCTTCGCGCAGCTCGATCGACCCGGAGTCGAACAGGATCTCGTTGGAGACGTTCACCACCAGCTTGCCGGACAGCTCGGTGATGGTGATCCGGCCCGCGGTGATCTCGCCCTGGAGATCTGCGATCAGCGCGTCGTGGGTGACGCGGAGCCTCGACAGACGCGCGTTCTCCTCGGTCAGCCGGTTCGCCTCGGTCTCCAGCGTGCTCAGACGCTCGCGAACGCGCTCGGCCTCCTCGTCAGCCGCGTTGGAGCGCGCCTGCAGGCGGTCGATAAGCGTCTTCAGCTCGGCCTTGCGGAGCTGGTCGGCCCGACCCGCGGCGCGCATCTTGGCGAGCCGCTCGGACAGCACATCGAGGTCGCTGATCAGGTCGGCGTTGCGGCGCTCCAGCGTGGACAGCAGCTCGCTGAGGCGGTCGTGCTGGCCAGAGAGGTTCACAAGCTCGTCGTTCATCGCCGCCACGGTCTCGTCCAGGGCGGCCGCGTCGGTCAGCGCCAGATCGCGCTCGTCGCGCACCGTGATCAGCGTGTCGATCGCGTCGTCGTAGCGGGTCTTCGTCACGCAGCTCGCGGTGAGCAGCGCGACGGCCAGGAGAGTGGGAGAGCGCATGGCGATCTCGTAGCAGATCGCCCGGGCCTGGCAAGCCCCTGCTGCCTGGGCGGGGTCAGACAGACGGGGCCTCGCAGATCGAGTCGCCTCCCAGCGCTCGACGAGGTCCGGCGTCATAGAAACGGCCGCGCCAGCGGGGCGAGCCAGCGACAGACTGCGGGGACCGCGCGCGCCTGCGGAGGCCGAGCGTGGATCCGCAGGGCTTCCAGCTCGGCGCAGAGCGCAGTCCGCAGCGCCGGGCTTCGGGTCACCAGCAGCAGCGAGAGGTCGAAGTCCCGGGTGATCGAGCGCCGCCCGAAGCTGGAGCTGCCGATGACGGTGGCGGACTCCTGCTCGGTGCTCAGCCAGATTCCCTTGGAGTGGAACACCCAGCCGGGCCGATGGTAGTGGGTCAGCTCCGCGGGGCCGGCGGCCCGGAGCTGGGACATCAGCGCCGTCTCCAGGTGGAGGTATACCCCCGGGACCAGGGCCTTGGGGCCCCGCCCGGTGGTAAAGCTGTGGCTGCTCCCGGACGGACAGAGGAGCGCGACCGGGCCTCCGGCGCGGAGGCGGTCGCACAGCGCAGAGACATACACGGAGGGTAGATTCATGTACGGAGAGTGGATCTCCAGCGCGCCGTCGGGCCACGCCAGCAGCGCTGTCAGCACGTCTCGCTCCAGCCACAGACCCAGCCCGGGATGCTGAAACAGTGGCCAGACCACCGTGTCTGCATCTGGATCCGTGCGCGCTCCCGCTGCGACGTCGTCCAGCACTGCCTGGTGGACATTTCGAGCAGGCGCGGGGGCGGGCGTCAGGGTGCAGTCGGCGCCGACCCGCAGGCTGTGGCGCGCGGTGGTCTCCACTACCCGATGAAACAGCGCGATCAGGGCGGGATCGCGAACCGCGAAGTATCGGGCCTGCCGACAATGCCAATATTCGTCGCTGAGGTTCGCGCCGGTGACGATCGCGCGATCATCCGACACCAGCGCCTTGAAGTGAAAGACCGCCGCGACCTCGTCGAAGGGCGACGGCAGCCAGCCTCGCGGTCCCTCCAGCTGTGGCAGTCGATGCAGAGACACGTGTACCCGATCGGGAAAGCGCCCGATCAGCTCTGAGAGGAAGGTCGCGGAGTTGCCGTTGGCCGTCGCGCGCTGGCCCCGTGAGTGATCGAGCACGATGGTGACTCGGAGATCAGGCTCTCTCTCCAACGCCGCGATGATCTCGCGCACCAGCTCGGCCTCGCGCGCGTCGGTGCCCAGGTAGAGCGACGCCACCGACAGCCGCCGCCGCGCCCCGCGGATCAGCTCCAGCAGACGCGACCAGAACCCCGTCGGCCCGTCTGCGGTGAAGATCTCCAGCGCGTTCGCGGAGATCGGGTAGCCGGGGTGTCCGCCCGGAAGGTGCTCCCGGATCCCCGTCATCGAGAGCGTCTCGGGATCTGACCCCGCCGCCGCATCCTCCACAGCTCCGGGCGCAGGCCGGCCCGGCGAAGCCGCTCGCCGGTGCCCACCAGCAGCGTGGTGAGCTCGGAGAGCAGCGGAACGTACCGGGCGGGGTGGGCCGCCAGGGTAGCGATCTCGGCTTCGGGGAGGCCCCCCTCTGTCGCTCCGATGCATAGACAACGAAGGTAACGTCGAGACGGGAGGAGGCCCCGCGCCGGGTAGGGATCGCGGTAGGCCCGGGCTTGTACGGGCGCGCCGACGACCCGCTGAACCGTCACTTCGATGTGGGCGTACTCCGCGCCCTCGATGCGATCGAGGCAGCCCAGCTCTTGATCCCGGATGCGATGCAGGATCCCGTGGACGCGCTCACCGGCCTCCGGCTCGATGTTTGCGAAGGCCGGCTCGGTGAAGATCAGTCCGCGGTGACTGAACCGTCGCGCGTGGTCCTCAAGCCAGGCCGGCTCACTGTGCCGCGGCGCCAGCCCCCGGCGGGTGAGCACCTCCGCCGACATGTTGGCGCCGTAGGCGAAGTACCACAGGGACGTGTCGCTGACGTGCTGTGTGTTGTCCACCGAACCCTCCCGTAGCGCATCCCGAGAGCCTGGCTCCGGGGTGGTCAACCCTGAACGAGCGCCGCCTGGACCCGCTCGATGAGCGCTCTCGCCGTGTAGGGCTTTCTGAAGAAGCCGACCAGCCCCGGGCCCGAGAAGCGCTCCGTGCTCCGTATCTCTGTGAACCCGCTGCTGAGGAGGACCCGAACATCCGGATCGAGGCGCATGAGGGCGCTGAAGGTCTCTGCACCGTCCATCACGGGCATTGTCATGTCCAGGATCACCAGACCGATCTCGGCGCCGCGTTCCGCGTATCGATCCAACGCTGCTGCCCCACTCTCGGCCTCGATCACCGCCACTCCCGCCAGCCCGAGCGCCTCCCGAACCAGCGCGCGCACGTCCTCCTCATCATCGACCACGAGCACCAGCCCAGAAGACCTGGGCGAGAGCGGGCGGGCTGGTTCAGCGACCGGATCGGGGCGCGAAGCCTGCTCGACGGCGGGGGAGACCACCTTGATCATCGCGCCCCTTCCCTGCTCGGTGGTGACCCGGATCCTGCCCTGGTGCCCGCGGACAATGCCCTGGGTCGCTGCCAGGCCGAGGCCGTGTCCGGTGAAGAAGGGATCGAACATCCGGGACCGGATCTCCGGGGGCATCCCGGCTCCGGTGTCGTAGACCACGAGGGTGACATAGCGCCCCGGGGGGAGGCCAGGGAAGTCCCGAGCGACAAGAGCGGGGGTCAGCTCCTCGCTCACGGACCGATCTGCTCACCGAGGATGATAGCATTCGGACTGTTCAACCTGATCTCTCCGTCCGTCTCAGGAGGCTGGATCGGCCGACGCCCGATGTGATCGAGGAACAGCCCGCACCACGGCGTCTGGTTACAGCTGCTCGATGTCGCTGGGCCTGCATTTGATCGCCACGGCCTCCGGGTGCGCGGCCTGTCGCCTGGAAGATCCGGCGGTGATCCGTGATCTGCTCCAGGTCCTCCCGCGGCGTCTGGGGCTGAACCCCGTCGGGGAGCCGGTGCTGCATCGCCAGCCGGCCGGCTGGGTGGGCATGGCGCTGCTCCGGGAGTCGCACGTCACGGTGCATGCGCTCCCGGCCGAGCGTGCGGCCTTCGCCGATCTGTTCTCGTGTCGCGTCTTCGACCCGCGGCTGGCCGTGGAGATCGTGCAGGCCGCCCTGGCCGCGGAGGCGGTCGAATGGGATCTGATCGAGCGCGGACCGGCGGGGGCGACGTGAGGCCGATCCCCTCGTCCGGCCTGTTTCGTGTGCGCGATCCCGACGGCGCGCTCGCCGGCGCGCTGGCGGCTCTTGGGCTCCCGCACGGTGTGGATCTGGTCCACGAATTCACGCCACACGGGCGATCCTGGCTGCGGGTCTACGACGGGCGCCGCGTGGCGCTGCACACCTGGCCCGAGCTGGCGCTCGTGACCGTCGACCTCCTGGCCCCAGAGGCGGTGGACCTCGCTCGACTCCTGGCGCCTCTGGGCTGGTCGCCCGTGCCGCAGACCCCGCCCGGCCGGTGAGCGACGCTGCGCGGGCGGAGGCGGCGCTGGTCGAGCTGATCGCCGAGCATGGCCCTGCGCTGTGCCGCGATCACCGGCGAGTGGAGGCGCTGCTGATGGAGCACCTGTCCGCGCGGAGCCGGGCGGTGGTGGTGCTCCACGTGGCGACGCGCGAGGGCGTCGCGGAGGAGCTGCTTCGCGACACCCGTCCGCAGGTGCCGGCCATGGTCTTCGAGCGCCTGGTGCGGCGGCTCGACCTCCAGGCGGGCCTCACCCCGTCCACCGCGGCGTGGGCGGTGCGCGCCTGGGGAAGCGCGCTCGGTCGAGCGGTCCCGGAGGGGAGCCCGCGTCGCGCCGGTCCGCCCGTGCGGCGGGCGGTGCATCCCCAGCCGACCGTCCGCGGTCGCGGCGCGCCCCTCGAGCTGAAGGGGCACCGACGCGCCGTCACCGATCTGGCCTTCGGCCCCGAGGGGCGGGTGCTGCTGTCGGTGAGCATGGATCGAACGCTGCGGCTGTGGGACGTGGCTACAGGCGCGCTGGTTCGGACGTTCTACGGTGGGCATCGCGACTGGGTCCGCTCGGTGGCGATCCACCCGGACGGGGGAGGCGCGGCCACCGGAGGGGAGGGCGGGCAGATCCAGCTCCGAGAGGTGCCGGGGGGTGTCCGGGGTGAGCGGATCGTGGCCCATCGGGGGGCCGTGCGGGCCCTGGCCTTCGATCCTGCTGGCCGCACCCTCGCCAGCGGGGGCGCCGACGGGCGGGTGAAATTGTGGGATCCCTCCGCGGGGGATCTGCGCGCAGATCTGCCCATCGGCGGCGGGCTCGCGGGGCTGGCCTTCGATCGCGAGGGGGCCTGGCTGGCCTGCGCGGGGGCGGCCGGCGCGTGGCTCGTCGATCTCGACGGGACGCTTCTGCCCATCTGTCACGGGCCGTCTGCGGTGGCTACCGGACCGGGAGGCCGGCTGGTGGTCGGAGATGCTGAAGGCGTTCGGGTTCACGCGGTGGAGGAGGGGCGCCTCGGAGCGCCGCAGGCCACGCTGGACGCGGGACGGATCCGCGCGGTGGCGATGCACCCGAACGGGCATGCGATCGCCTCGGCCGACGTCGATCACGTCCTCCGGATCTGGTGCCGCGGGCGGAGCACATGGGCCTTCGAGACCGGACGCGAAATCTGCGCGCTCGCGTTCTCCGGCGGACCGCACCTCGCGCTGGGCTTCGTCGGCGGTGAGATCAACCTCTGTCGCCTCCAGCCGGCCTGAGCGCCCATGCCACAGTCTCGTCCGCCGCGGTCCCCTCCGTCACAGCCATCCCCTTCCAGGTCCGCCTCATCCCGATCGTCTGGTCCTGACTCACCGGTGACCGACGCGCTCGTCGCCACGCTCCGCCATCTCCTGGCGCGCCACGGCACACGCCTCCTCAAGGATCACCGACGCCTCAACGCCTTCCTCCGCGATCTTCACCCCGACGCGCCGCGCTCGGTGGCCGTCGCGGTCGAGGTCGTCCGGAGCGGTCTGTTGCGAGAGCTGCGCGCAGACGACGACGCCGCGACCCGCCACGGACAGGTCCGCAGGCTTCGGGACGGCGCGGGCGTTGCGCCGCGGTACGGGGCACGGGCGCTGGAGCGCTGGCGCGCGGTGCTCGACCTGACCTCTTCCCCCGATCTCCCTGTCCGACGTCGGGCGTCTCGGATCTCCGAGCGCCCCGGATCCCTCGACGACGTCCTCTCTGGAGCCCTCACATGACCAGCCTTCAGGCTCTCGTCCCCTGGCCGGTGAGCGCCGCTGGCGGTGTCGCCGTCTCGGTGGTCACCACCTGCCTGCTCATCTGGGGGGGGCTCGTCGCCCTGAGCGCGTGGCGGCTCCGGCAGCGCGCCGTCAGCGTCGATCGCCTGATCGACGGCCTCACCCGGCCGCAGACCCGGGCTGAGCTCGAAGTGCTCGGCGATCTCATCGCGCAGCGCTGCGCGCCGCTGGCCGGAGACGTCCGACGCCTGCTGTCCTCTTGTCGGGAGGCGCCCCTCCGACGCACCGCCGCGGTGTGGTTGTCGCGGGACGCCCTCCTCCAGCCGGGCGCTGGGGTGTGGCTGCCGCCAGAGCTCCTCAGCCCTGCGCCCATCGTCGGGCTCGGTCTGCTGGGTGGCGCGCTGGGACTCCTGACCGGGGCTGACTCGGGACTCGCAGAGGCGCTGCCCGCGGCGCTCGGGGCGGTCATGTGGGGGCTCCTGATCGGCTTGTCGGTCGGGCTCCTCGTGCGCTTGAGTCGGGCCCGGCTGGCCCACGCCGAGGAGCGCCTGCGGCGTTGGTTCGACGACGCTCTCCCCGTCGCGGGGGAGCAGGCGATGGACGCCAGCGCGCTGGCTGCGGCGGTCTCCGCTTCGCTGACGCCGCTGGTGACGCAGATCCAGGCGATGGCGGGCACCCACACCCCCAGTCCCCTGGAGGAGAAGCTCGCGTCCCGGCTCGACTCGCTGGGCGAGGCGCAGGCCGACGCGGTGCAGCGGCTGGTCGATCGCGTGCTGGATCGCATCGACGAGACCTGGGGTGGACAGCTCCATGTGGCGACGCAGGGGCTCGCGGACGCGGTGGCGGCCATCGACGCCACGGTGCCGCTGTGGAGCCAGGCGGCCCAGGAGATGGAGCGGGCCGGTCAGGTGGCCCGCGCCGCTGTAGAGTCGCTGCGGCCGCTGGCCGGAGAGCTGGTGGTGGCGGCCGGACGGATGAGCGCCGCCACGGGTCCGGTCGTCGACGCCGGAGATCGCTTCCTGGACGCCGCGATGAAGTTCGAGGGGGTGCTTCCGGTGCTGGAGACCTCGGTCCACGGCTTCGCGCGTCACCAGAAGATCGTCGAGCAGGCATCGCAGGCGATGGAGGCGAGCAACCTGCAATACCTCGAGGCCGCCAGCCGGGTCCGATCGCTCACCTCCACGCTCCAGAACACCCAGCTCCAGATGAGCAGGCACTTCAAGGAGACGGTCACGGAGTCGGCGGAGGTGCTGTCGACCGGTATGAACCGCGCGGTCGAGGCGCTGGACACCGGGGTGGGGCGGGCCGCCGAGCGGATCGATCGCAGCGTCGACGGCGCGCTCGATCGCACCGACGCGCGCGTGGACGCCGTGATGGTTCGCATCGACGGGGCCCTCGGAGCAAGCCTCGCGCAGGCGGACGATCGGCTTGATGGCCTGTTCGAGCGGGCCGATGGGCGTCTGGGAGAGAGCATGCAGCGCCTCGGCGAAGAGCTCCAGGGCACGCTCGTCGGGGCCACAACCGGGCTGCGCGAGAGCCTTGAGGCGCTGGACGGCGCCCTCTCCGGGGCGGTCGATCGCTCCACCGCGGACATCTCCGGGACCACCGCCCGCCTCGGCGAGACCCTGGAGCAGCTCGGCGGTCGGCTGGACGGTCACATCGGTCACATGGGTGAGCAGCTCGACGAGATGACGTCGCGCAACACCCAGCGTGTCGAGCGGTCGATGGCCGAGGTGGTCGGTCGGATGACCCGGACGGTAAATGAGATGAGCGAGCAGGTGACGCGCTCAGCAGATATCAGCGCCGAGCGGGCGCACCAGTCGGCAGAATCGCTACACACGGCGCTCGCCGCGGCCGCAGCCCGGAGCGCCGAGGAGATGGCCGCGGCCACCGCGCGCTCCAACGCCGCGACCACCGCGCAGCTCGAAGGCGTGATGGAGACAGCCGTGGCCCGGATCGGCGAGGTGACCACCGCATCGGTGGCGCAGATCGGCCAGAGCACCACCGCGTCCGTGGAGCAGATCGGCCAGAGCGCTGCGGCCTCCGTCGAGCAGATCGGCCAGAGCACCGCCGAATCGGTGGCGCAGATCGAGCAGAACACGATCGCATCGGTCGAGCAGCTCGGGAAGAGCACAACAGCCTCTGTCGCGCGGATCGGGCAGGGCACCCATGCGCTGGTCGAGCAGCTCGGCGAGGGCACTGCGGCGTCGGTGAAGCAGCTCGGTGAGACCACCGCGGCCTCTGTCGAGCGGATCGATCAGAGCACCACGGTGTCTGTCGCGCGGATCGATCGGAGCACCGCGACCGCCTGCGCGCGCCTCGGCGAGAGTGCCGCGGCGTCGGTCGGGCATCTGGTCGCGGGCACCGCGGAATCGGTGGAGCAGATCGGCCAGAGCACTGCGGCCTCTGTCGAGCAGATCGGCCAGAGCACCGCCGAATCGGTGGCGCAGATCGAGCAGAACACGATCGCATCGGTCGAGCAGCTCGGGAAGAGCACAGCGGCCTCTGTCGGGCGAATCGGGCAGACCACCGCGACCGCCTGCGGGCGCATCCGGAGATCCCTCGACGCGGCGATGACGCGCGTGGATCAGACCACTGAGCTGGCCGTGGTGCGGGTCGATGAGGCCAGCGGACGCATGGCTGGTGGGCTGTCCGAGGCCGTGGATCGCGCGACGAACCGCGTCGACATCGCCACATCCGGCGCGGCGGCGCGGCTGGAGGGCGCCGCCTCCGAGGTCTCCGAGCAGCTCACCGCCGCGGCGAGCGCTGCGGCGACGCAGCTCAGCGAGGCCGGCACCACCCTGCGGGGAGATCTGGGGGTGGCCTCTCGCCAGGCCGCGGCGCGGCTGGAGCGCAGCGGCCGCCAGGTGGAGGCGCACCTCGTGGGCGCCAGCGAGCGGGCGGCGGAGCGGATCGACGAGACGACCCGGGGCGCCGCTCAGCAGATCACGCAGACCGTCACCGAGGCGGTCGAGCGGATCGACGGCACGACCACCGCGCAGACGATCCGCTTCGAGCAGACCGTCGGCCGCTCGATGGCTCGCGTCGATCAGAGCGTGGAGCAGAACACCCGACGCATCGACGGGAGCGTCGCGCGGAGCGCAGCGCGGCTGGAGAGCGCGCTGTCGACGGGCGCCGAGGCGCTGAGCGCCAGCGCCGACACCTCCGCCGCCCGCCTCTCTGGCGCGGTCTCGGGAGCGAGCGAGCAGATCACGCAGAGCATGGCGGCCCTCGCCCTCTCGCTGGAGGAGGCCAGCGCGGCCCTCGACGGGTCGGTGGAGCGCGCGCGGCAGACCATCGATGAGACGATCGCCCGCTCGGCGGCGCAGGTCACCGCCGCGATGGACGAGAACACCAGGAACCTCGCCCGGCGCGTTGGGCTCATCCTGCGGCGCATCGACGAGAAGGTCCAGCTGATCGCCGAGGGGGTCGGCGAGCAGGCCAGCGCGGGCATGGAGCGCCTGGACGCCGGGGTCGAGGCCTCCCTGGGACGGATGATGGAGCGCCTCGACACCGACTTCCTGGTGCGCCTGCGCGACGCCAGCGTGCTGCTCAGCGCCTCCGCTGAGCGGCAGGAGGCGCTGATCACGGGGCTGGAGGCGCCGCTGGTGTCGCTGTCCCAGATCCTGGGTCGCCTGCAGCAGACCGCGGGTCAGATGACGGGACTCAGCGCGGACTTCCGCGCCGCTGCGGTGCCGGCGGCGGCGGCCGGAGCGGACTTCCGAGAGGCCTCCACCCAGCTCCTCGCGCTGTTCCCGCGGCTCGAGACCGCCGGCGAGGGGTACACCCGGCTGACCGCCAGCCTGCACACAGCTTCGCAGTCGCTGGAGCGCAGCACGGCCGTATATGTGCGCGCGCAGCAGGAGATGTCCGCGCTGCTCGGTGAGATCGAGAGCAGCCTGGGCACCTGGCAGGGCGGCGGCGAGGCGATGGCCGCCACCGTCACCGCGGCCCGCGGTCTGCTGTCGCATCTGCCGGCGGTCTCGAAGGGCATGACGGTGTCTACGCAGAGCCTCCGGAGCGCCACGACCGAGACCACGGCCCTGGTCGCGCGGATCCGGGAGATGGTGGAGGAGCAGTCGCAGGCGGTGGAGCAGCTCAGCACCGCCAGCCAGGGGATGATCACCGTGATGACCGGGCAGCACGATCGCTCCGAGCGACTGCACGACGACCTGGAGCGGCTGCAGGGCGCGCTCGGTCAGGGCGTGGACGCGTTCACCGAGCGCCTGCCGGCGGCGATCGACGGCACGATGGTGCACTTCGACGCCGCCATGGCGGACGGGGTCGAGCGGCTCGGCGGCTCGGTCGATCGGCTGCGAGAGGCTCTGGACGACCTCCATGAGCGGCTGGAGTCGGTGCTCGGGAGCGGTCGTCGATGAAGGAGAACCTCAAGGAGATCGTGCTCCGCGCGCGACCCTCCCGGCTGGAGAGCGCGGTGGCTGCGCTGCCGGCTGCGCGCTCCGGTCCGGCGCGTCGACCGCCGCGCGCCGACGCGCTGCGGGCCCGGCTGCTCCAGCTCCCGGTGAGTCAGCTCGCGCAGAGTCGGCTGCATCCGCAGGCCCTCGCGCTGCTGCCCGTCCTGGCGGAAGAGACCCGCAACGCTGAGCTGCGCGCTCGTGTCTGCGCATTGGCGATTCACAACCTCGCGTCGCTGGACTGGCCGACGCTCGCCCGTCTGCTGGCGTACACTTTTGCAGAGACGGAGCTGCGGCGTCAGGCCCACCGGCGCGCCCGCAGACACGCTCCAGACATGAACGCGCCGCGCTGGGTTCGGGTCCACTGGCGGGCCGGACTGGGACGGGAGGTGCCCGCCGAGACGCTGGCCCGAGCCGTCCTGGCGGAGCAGCCGGTGTTCGCTCGCTTGCCTGGAGCGTTGGAATTGCCTCCGCGCAGCCCGCTCGCCGAGAAGACTATGCATGCTGCGCTGAGTTTGGTCGGTGACGGTGCGCTGGGACGCCAACCCTACACAGAGACCCTGCGTTTTGTCGAGAGCGGGCCGGCGCCGCTGTCGGTGCGAAGGGCTCTATTGGAACGAGTCATCGCTCGGTATCAGCCGGCGGGTGAGCGCGCGATGCAGGAGGAGTTGCTGGCGCTGGCCCAGCACATCTCGGGCGCCTCGGGGTGCGCTCGGACCACGCCGGGGTAGACTGATGTTGGACACGATGCGTATCTATGCCGACTCGGAGATCGTCGCCTCCGGCTGATCGCTACAGCCGCCGTATCCGCGTCTCCACGCCCTCCAACTCAATGACCAGTCCGGCCCGCAGCGGCACCGAACGCCCGGGCTCGGCGAGTCGCTCGTCGCCGCTCCCCACCCGGTACACCCAGTCGCTGTCGGTCAGGTTGGTCAGCCCCCACCGGCTGGGATTCCGTGGGTGCTGAGAGACTCGCATCATCGGTGTGTGTACGTCGAGCTGACGTCCCAGGTGGTGGCCGCTCAGCACCGTGTCATGATTCAGCAACACCTGGAAGTCACCGACCTCCAGCACCAGGGGCAGAGAGCTGCTCCCGTGGCAGCGCCAGCATGCGACCCGGGTGCCGCTCGGCGCGTCGGTGAGCGTGTCGAAGTCGAGGAAGTTCTCACCCCCACACGAGGAGCAGTAGAACAGCCCGTCGCGCAGGCGCGAGAACGCGGCCATCCACTCGCCCTCCCGGACCCGGCGGGTCGGGTAGTGCAGCCCGTCGGTGAACGCGCGGGTGAACAGCTCCTGGAGGAACCCGGGGTAGATGGCCCAATTGCGGATGGCCGGATCGTGGAAGCCGGGCATCGGCCGGTTGCTGTCGTCGTGGGGGTCGTAGATGAAGACCGGCTCGCGCCCGTAGAATTTCCGCTGGGCGACCTCGCCGAACACGTTGACGCGCAGCTCGCGGGCGCCAGCGAGCGGGTGGTGCCGAATGAACATGTAGAACAGCAGCACCGCCAGCGAGTGGATGTCGGTGTTGGTCTGACACACGCCTTCGCCGCGGATCAGCTCGGGGGCCGCGAAGAAGATGAAGATGATGTTGCCGGGCGTGCGGTTGATGCGCACGTTGTCGGTGTCGCAGATGCGAACCTCGCCGGTGCGGGGATCGAGCGCGGGCCCGCCGAGGTTGATGTCTTTGTAGCAGGCGCCCATGTTGTGGAGCTTGCGGAAGCACTCGGCGAGGGCGATGGCCGATCGGCAGAGCGCGGCGAAGGTGGGCACGGGGCGCATCTGGCCCAGCACCAGCGACTCCAGTCCCATGTAGTTGGGCGACAGCAGCTCCATCAGGTAGCCGAAGGTCCGCTGGTTGGGGTCGTCGACCAGGGCCAGCGGCCAGACGAAGCGCGGGTCGGGTGGCGCGCTGGGCAGCAGGTACTCGCTGAGCGAGCGGTACTGTTCGGTGGCCCAGCGGTGCTGGAACGGCGTGGACGGCACGTGGTACCACTTCAGCGCGTAGGCCTGTCCATCGGCTGAGGCCCGATACACCTCGGCCTGGCCGCCTTCTCCGATCAGGTCGCCGACGGTGACGCGCTGGCCGTCGGCGGACCAGAGCACCTTGCCGGGGCTCAGCATCGGCATGGGTTCATCTCCGGCGGCCCCTTACTCGACAGACGGGAGCTCGAGGGGGGCGATGACAGGGGGCAGGGAATCACCGTGATCGGCGTGGGTCTGTATCCGGCCCCTCCTCCGCTCGGGTTGCCGAGGCCAATAAACCAGGCCGAGGGTGGTGTCGTCTCCGTTGCCCAGGCGGGAGACTTCGCCCAGCCAGCTCGGCAGATCGGAGATGAGCGGGTCCCAGCCGTCGCCGGAGATGCGGGAGAGGAGCCACGGCAGCAGCGCGTCGGGGCGCTCGGCAAATGCGTCGGAGACCCCGTCGGTGCACAGCGCGGCGAGGCGCGGACCGATCTTCTCCAGGTCCCAGCAGGCCACCTTCATGTGCGCGGCGGCGGCTGGCTGACACAGTGACTGGGTGATCGCTCCCACGTTCTGCTCGGGGTCGGGGAACGGACGCAGGATCGCGCCGTCTTCATCGAGGAGCGTCACCTCGCCGTCGCCGATCTGGATGAAGACGCCCAGCGTACGCGTGAACAGCGCGGCGATCAGGGTGGTCCCGTACAGCTCCAGGCACTCGTGCCAGCAGCCGTCGGCCTCCTCCCCGAAGCCCGCGTGGGCCTTGATGCGCTGGTTCCACTCCCAGCAGATGCGGCGGGGCAGGTGCTCGCGCAGCCAGGCCTCGGTCGGGGTCGCTCGGGGAGGGGCCTCCTCGGCCTCCAGGGAGCGCCCCAGCGCTGAGAGGATCTCCCCCGCCAGCTCCACGGCGATGGCGGCGCCCTCGTCGCTCCGCGCGTGGCGGTGGTGCCCGTGCCCGTCCGCGACCGTCGCTACGACGAGACCGTTTTCGTGGACCACCGTGACCGCGTCCTGGCAGATCTGTCCGCGCGCGCTGTGCACCGCGCCGAGGCACCCGGCGCCAGCCGCCTGGGGCACACCCCGACGCCGCCAACCAAGGCTCCAGCCGAAACCAGTTTCTTTTTTAGCGCGATTTTGGCCTGAACTGCGATTTGGGAACCTTGTATTTTTTTGGCTTTATCGACGTATGTTTCTGGGAAGTATTCTGCGCCGACCAAGTGCTCCACCGTGCTG
>CAYXGP010000109.1:4977-26037 GCA_964464515.1 uncultured Enterobacterales bacterium | reverse complement strand
AGGCAGGAAGGGCGTCGGGGAGCCGGTTATCAGTCAGATTGACTGATAGAACTCAACAGCCACCCCCAGCGATCGAGCACCGCCTGCCACTCGGCGTCCGGATGGCTGTCATAGAACCGACCCAGGGCGGCCCGACTGGACGCCGGATCGAGGAACGCACCGTCCGCCGCGTCGCTGACCTCGCAGCAGAAGAACCCGACCTTGAGGCGGTCGCAGTGGCTGGTGAAGCGCTGGTAGATGGTGTCGAATGGTTCGTTGAGCACGTTGCCCAGCGTGGCGCGGCTGATACACACCGTGACGTTGCCTTGGATATCGACGTTCAGGAGCTTGCCCCCGGCGCCGGGGCATCCGACGAAGTGGTCGACCCTCCCAAACAGCATCGAGATCGGACGGCCCTGGACCTTCGCGACGTCTACGATCCGCCGCGCCACGGCGTCGCAGTCCCAGGGATCGAGGAAGGACCCAGCGTCCGCGCCCCGACCAGTAGATAGCTGGGGCAGGAAGTTCACGACGATTCGCGGGTCGATGCGCTCAACGAAACGCAGCAGGTCCTCGACCTGGGCGCGTGTGTTCATGCGCTCGCGGTTGACGACGGCGTTTACGAACGTCAGCGCGCCCTCCGAGGCGGCCAGCCGCAGCGCAGAGACGGCGGCGTCGAAGGACCCGACGCGACCTCGGGATCGATCGAACTCGGCGGCGTCTGTTGTGTCGAGACTGACGAAGAGACCGGTCAGCCCAGCCGCCATGAGCTCCGTCAATCGCGGGCGTGTGAGGCCGATGCCGGTCGTGAACATCCGGACCTCGCAGCCCGCGCTGAGCGCCCGGATCGCGCCGAGCAGTCGGCGGTAGCGCGTGAGGGGTTCGCCGCCGCTGATGTTCACCAGGGGCACCCGCGCCGCGGCCAGCGCTCGGGCAACCGCCAGGACCGTCTCGTCTCCCAGATCGTGGGGATCGGCGCCGCCGGCCTCCGCGAAGCAGTACTCGCAGTGACAGGGGCAGGCGCCAGTCAGCGAGAAGTACGCGATGTTCGGGCCGCCGCGGGCGAGCACGATGCGGCGCACGGCCTCATCCCAGTGGGCACCGTCGAAGGCCGGCAGGAATATGTGCGGAAAAAATCCGTGGCGACCGCGGATCATCGAGTTGGATCCGAAGTTCCTGCGGGTGAGCTCGAGGAGAACCGCCTCGGAGGTCGCCGATCGGATCCGCTGCCAGAGGGAGCGGTCGGAGCGGATGGCCTTGCGGGCGATGTAGGCCGCCAGCAAGCCGCGAGTCGACAGGGGCCCGCGTGGCATGCCGTGCTCTGGGAGGCCCAGGTCGCGGGCGAGGCTTGAAGGCATTGGGGATGGTTCCGGTGCTGGAGGCGGTGGTCTCGATCGGTTCACTTCCGCAGGGAGCCCTGTTGGAAGGGGAGGCGCCATGCCACCTCGATTCGTCTCAGGGATGATGAAGATCAGCCGTCAGGGGAAACTGGCCGCTTGGCCAGTTTCGGTGTCCCCGCCGGCGGGTCGCATTTGCTAGCCTGTGGTGGACCATCCGCTCCATCACTGGAGGCGCAGCAGTGCTCCCCGAAAAACGACTCGTAAGCACCTCCTTCGGACAGATCGCAGTGCTGGAGGGGGGGCCACAGACCGCCCCGCCGGTGCTGTTCGTCCACGGCATCCCCACGTCTGGCCACCTGTGGCGCCACGTCCTCCGCTTCCTCTCTCCGGACATCCACGGCATCGCGCCGGACCTGATGGGCCTGGGAGATACTGAGGTGAGCCCCACGCAGCCGCTCCACATGCAGGCCCAGGCAGCCATGCTCGCGGAGCTCATGGAGGTCCTGGGGCACGAGTCCTACGGACTGGTCTGCCACGACCAGGGCGGCGCGGCAGCTCAGCTCCTGGTGGCCCACCATCCCGAGCGGATCCGCTGCCTCGTGCTCACGGACTGCGTCTGCTATGACAACTGGCCGGTGCCCACCATCGCGCGACTGCAACGTCTGGCGCGCCTGCGACCGCTGGCGGATCTCGCCGCGCGCACGGGGCTGATGACCTGGCTGCAGACCTCCACGCCGCTGTCGGACTTCCGGCGCGGGGTCTACAACCGTGAGGCGCTGACGGACGAAGCCATCGAGGAGTATCTGCGCCCGCTCCGGGCGGGCCGCGCCGAGCGGGACCGCTTCCATCGCTTCCTGCTCGCGGGAGACTGCCGCTTCACCCAGCAGGCGGTCGAGGGGCTGCAGCGCTTCACCAGGCCGACCACCGTCATCTGGGCGGCCGACGATCACTACATCTCGCCCTCCTGGGGCCAGCGGCTGGTGGAAGAGATCCCCGGCGCCGATCGGCTCCACCTGGTGCCTTTCTGCGGACACTTCTGGCAAGAAGAGCGCCCCGCCGAGTTCGCCTCGCTGATGCTGCGTTTCTTCGCCCAGCACCTGGCGGAGCCCGCCGTCATCGATCTGGCGAGGTCCGCATGAGCCCCGCCCCGCAGCGACTGCTGCTCACGACACCCACGACTCCCTACCCGACGCTGCCGGCCAACGACTCGCTGACCGACGCCACAGGGCAGCGCTTCACCCACGGCGACGCGATCTTCACGATCCGCTCCCACACGCACTGCTACGCCAATCACATCCTCGCACAGAACGTACAGACGCCATCGACGCTGCTGGAGTACCCGAGCTGGGAGGACTTCACCGCAGAGATAGACAAGGGCTACCGCTTCGTCGGGATCAGCGCCTACCCGCCGCACCTCGACACCGTGAAGAAGATGTGCGACTACGTGCGCCGACGCTCACCGGGCACGACCATCGCCCTGGGCTCGTACGGCGGGATGGCCTTCGAGGCCGCCTACGATGAGCAGACCCGCAAGCGCTACGTCGACCACATCATCCACGGCGAGGGCGTGGGTTGGCTGCGCCAGCACCTGGGTGAAGATACGAGCCAGCCCATGCGACAGGCGCTGATGCCCAAGGCGGGGGGGGCGCCGACCTACATCAGCAGCTTTCCAAAGGGAAACATTGGCTTTCTGGTCTCCGGTCTGGGCTGCATCGGGGGTTGCAATTTCTGCTCCAGCACGGCCCTGTTCGATCAGAAGCGCATGGAGCTCCTGTCACCCGCGGAGCTGGTCGAGCACATCGGCCTCTACCATCAACATTTCGAGGACGTCGACCAGGTCTTCGTCATCGAAGAGGACCACTTCCGTCACCCGCGCTACCTGCGCGCCATAACCGACCGCTGGAAGGAGCAGCCCGAGGTGCTGGAGCGGCTGGACTGGTTCGGGTTCGGCTCCATCGACCACATCGGGCGCTACGCCCGGCGCCACGGCTGGGACGCCATCGCCGAGCTGGGTCTTGGGTGTCTCTTCATCGGCGTGGAGTCCAAGTTCGCGGGCGAGCACGGCATCGACAAGCGCGAAGACTTCGACGCAAAGGAGATCTTTCGGCGCCTGCACAGTCTGGGGATACGCACGGTAGGCGCATGGATGTGCGGCTGGGACTGGCACCACCACGGAAACGTCATGGAGGATCTCAACTACTTCGTGGCCTTGCAGCCGACCTACCAACAGCTCACGCGGGTCTCTCCGTTCCCGGGCACGCCCCTGTGGGAGGAGCGCAGAGCCGAAGATCGCCTGCACGACGTCCCCTGGGAGGACGTCCACTTCTGGAGCGGCGCCCAGAAGAACATCGCGCTGGAGGCTCACGAGACCTTGAACATCACCGAGTACGGCTACGACCTGCTCTACAAGACCTGGGGACCGTCGATCCTGCGGCGGATGGACGTGCAGCTCTCGGGCTACGAACATGCCCTGCGCGCGGAGAGCCCCCTGATTCGACGCCACCGCCCGATCTTCTTCAAGCGTCAGTGCGCCATGCTGTGGACGACGCTGCGCGGAATGGACCGCTACGCACCCAACGGAGTGGTTCGCAGGCGGGTGCGCAAGGCGGACGAGCGCTACCGTCGAGTCATCGGCGAGCCGTCGCCGGTGATGGAGGCCACCGCGCGGGCCATCGACGGGATGATGACGATGACCATGCTGCGCGAGCAATACGACCCGCTGAATCGACACCCCAAGGAGGAGCCCTTCAAGCGCTACCTCTACGACAAGGGAGCCAATGCACCGACGGGACCGGTGCCCTATCGTACGGAGGTGGAGCGTCCCCGAGGCCGCACCGCGATCGCCATGACCACCGAGCGGGCGTCGAATCGGCTGCTGGGCAAGGTGCTCTCGGGGGTGCGGATCGGCCGACGCAGGCGAGGGGACGCGGACGTCGACGCCTACCTCGTGAAGCGCATCCGCAAGGGCCAGCTCGGGTTTGGATTCTGACAGTGATGTTCAACACGACCAGACAGATGATCAAGACAACCCAACGCATCGCCGGGTGTGACCTGGGCAAGGCCACCGCGAAATTCGTGCTGGCCGACGTGACCGCCGACGGTCTGGTGGTGGTGGCCCGCGAGCAGATCGCCCACGACGGTCGCCCCCTGGAGGCCTTCGCCGAGTGGTACACCCGCGCCGACGTCGGGGACTGCGCGGCGCTTGGGGCGACGGGCCTGCACGGCGCCGAGCTGCTCGGGCCCGCGCGGTCCGGCCTGCCTGAAGACGCCTGCCTGGAAGCCGCGCTCTCGGCGCGACCCGAGCTGGTCGGACCCCTCGCGCTGCTGTCTGTGGGCGCGCGGGGCTACGCCGTCCTCGCCCGCGGCCCCGACGGCCGCATCCGTTGGTACGAGAACGAGAAGTGCTCCTCGGGCACCGGCGAGACCATGGTCAAGATCGCCGGCCGCTTCGGTCTGAGCCTCATGGAGGCGGACGCTCTCGCCGCTGACGCCGAGACGTCCATCCCGATCACCGCGCGCTGCTCGGTCTTCGCCAAGAGCGAGATGACCCACCACGGAAACCAGGGGCAGCCTGCGGCAGCGTTGTTCGCCGGCTACTTTGCGTCGGTCGCCAGCTACGTCGCGGCGCTGGAGAAGAAGGCCCACCGGGGCGGCCCGGTCCTGCTCATCGGGGGCGCGGCGCGACTGAAGAGCTTCCGCGCAGCGCTCGCCGAGGCGCTGGAGCCCGAGCTGCGGGTACCCGAGTGGTCCCAACACTTCGAGGCGCTCGGCGCTGCGGTGCTCGCGTCGGAGGCTCCCGCGATCACCCTGCCGCGGGATCCCCGAGATCTGCTGGGCCTGAAAGAGCGGCGGTTCCGCGTCCTGCCCCCCGCCAGCCAATACCGAGAGCGGGTCACGCGCCTGCCGGCCCCGGCCGTGCCGCCAGAGGCCACCAGCGCGCCGACCATCCTCGGCGTAGACCTGGGCTCCACCGGCAGCAAGGCCGCGCTGACCAGCCTGGAGACGGGCGAGCTGGTCATCGACCTCTACGACCGCACGCGGGGAAATCCCGTGGATGCGCTGCGCCGGCTGGTGTGTGAGCTGCGGCGTCGCGTTCCTGAGGCGGACGTGCGCGCGCTCGCGCTGACCGGATCTGGCCGGGAGGCGGCCGCCATCGTGGCTAGAGCGGCCCTGGGGGAGCACGCCGATCGCATCGTGGTGTGCAACGAGATCGTCGCGCACGCCACCGCAGCGATCCGCTGCGATCCCGCGGGCGGCTCCAGCCTCTCGGTGGTGGAGATCGGAGGCCAGGACGCCAAGTTCATTCAGATCCGCGACGGCCGAATCGTCGAGAGCGACATGAACAAGGCCTGCAGCGCCGGCACGGGCTCCTTTCTGGAAGAGCAGGCGGTCTTCTACGGGGTGCAGAAGATCGAGGACTTCACCGCGGAGGCCAGCCGCGCCAGCCGTCCCCCGGAGCTGGGGCAGATGTGCACGGTCTTCGTGGCCGACGCCGCCGCGGAGGCCCACAACCAGGGCTTCGCGCGCGCCGACCTCTTCGGGGGATTCCAGTACGCGGTGGTCCACAATTACCTCAACCGGGTGATGGGCCAGCGCACCTTCGCCGACCGCATCTTCTTTCAGGGCAAGCCAGCGACCGGGCCGTCCCTGGCCTGGACGCTGGCGGGGGTGACCGGTCGGCAGGTGCTCGTGCCTGCCAACCCCGGAGCGATGGGCGCGTGGGGCATCGGGCTGTGTGCGAGAGAGGATCTGGCGGAGCTCGGTTCTGCACCGCCGCTCGACCTGGATACCATCGCCCAGGCCGAGGTCGTGGGACGAGCAGAGTTTCAATGTAGAGACAAGCGCTGCGCGACACTCTGCCGCATCTCGCGCACCGAGGTGTCGGTGGCTGGCGCCCAACACAAGGTGCTCTCGGGCGGCGCCTGCCCGCGCTACGAGATCGCCGCGCGCGCGGCGGTGAAGCTCCCCCCCGAGGCGCCGAGCGCCTTCGACGAGCGGCAGGCCCTGCTGCGCGCCTGGATCGTCGACGACGAGGGCGCGGGCGACGTGGGGATCCCCTCAGTCGGCGCTGTCGCCGGCTACCTGCCGTGGCTGGTCACCTTCGTGCGGGAGCTGGGCCTGGGCGTCCGGGTGCTGCGCTCGGACAGCCGCTCCCTGGCCCGGGGCGAAGCGGCCTGCTACGCATTCGACGCCTGCGCGCCGATCAAGCTCGCGCACGGCGTCGCGGACAGGGAGGTGGCGTGCATCTTCCTGCCGAAGCTGCTGTCTCTGGGAGACCGCGACGATGAGGGCGGTCAGACCTGCCCGATGGAGCAGGCGCTGCCCGATATGGTGCGGGAGGCCCTGGGACGTCAGGTGATCTCGCCGGCGCTGGACCTGGCGGGTGGTCCCGCCGCGACGCCCCGGATGCTCGTCGCCCTGGCCGATGCCGCGCGGGCGCTGGGTGCGTCGCGGGCGTTGGTTCCACGCGCCGTACAGCGAGCGTGGGCGGCCCAGCGCGAGTGGGAGAGCGCGCTCGCGGACATCGGCGACCGCGCGCTGGGTTGGGCGCGCACCCGCGGCCTTCCGGTCGTGGTCGTCTGCGGCTCTCTGCACACCATCTGCGACCGCGCCCTCGACGCGGGCATCCCCCGCGCCCTGCGACGGGACGGCGTGCTCGCGCTGCCCATGGACTGCCTGCGTCTGCCCGCGACGACGCCTGCGCTGGAGCGCGTTCCCTGGGCCGAAGCCCGCCGGGCGCTGCGCGCGGCCCTCGCCTGTCGCGCGCGGGGAGACGCCTACCCCCTGCTGCTGTCTTCGTTCGGCTGCGGGCCCGCATCTTTCAGCGAGCAGGTCTTCGCCGCCCTGATGGTCGGGCACCCACACACCGCCCTGGAGAGCGACGGCCACGGCGGGGAGGCCGGCTTCGTCACGCGGGTCCAGGCCTTTCTGCACACGGTCCGGCGACACGACCGGCGGCCCAGCCCCGCGCCGGCTGCCGCCCTGCGCACCCTCGCGCCGCTGCCCGAGCCGCCCATCGGCGACGCCCGGGTGGCGGTGCTCGCGATGGGGGATGTGCTCTCGTCGAACATCGCCGCGGTCTACCGCTCCTACGGGGTTGACGCGGTCTCCACCGGGCCGGCCTCCGCCGCCGCGCTGGCGACGGGCCGGCGGGACTGCTCCGGAAAGGAGTGCCTGCCCTACCAGCTCATCTGGGGCTCGTTCCGGGAGCACCTGGAACGCCAGGATCAACAGCAGGAAACCGTGCTCCTGCAGGTCCCGGGGAGCGGGATGTGTCGAAACTGTATGTTCTCGGTGAAAGACCAGCTCACGCTCCAGCGGATGGGGCTCGACGGGCAGGTCCGCTCGCGGCACGTCGGCATGGAGAAGGCGCTGAGTCCTGTCTTCATGGGGCGACTATGGGTGGGGGTGGTGGTCGGCGACCTGCTGACTCAGCTCGTGGCGTGGCATCGACCTGTCGTGAGATCCGCGGTCGAGGCTGTCTACACGCGACAGACGGCGGCGCTGGAGAGCTTGCTGCAGCGACCCATGAGCCTCTCCCGTACGATCGCCGCCGCCGTGCGGCTGCTGGATCGAGCGGCCGCGGAGGTGGCCGCGCTCGCTGCCGCCGCGCCGGCCAGAGACGATCTGCGCGCGGTGCTGGTGTCCGGCGACGTCTACCTGCGCGTCGACGAATTCGCGAGCGACGGCTTGATCAAGCGCCTCAACGAGCGCGGCCTGCGGGTGCTGGTGGAGCCCATCGGGCTGCTCTCGGAGTATCTGGTCGAGGAGCGCCTGCCCGATCTGATGGGGCTGCCGGTGGGACGGGTCGAGAACGCGCTCACGAAGCAGCTCATGCGCCCCGTCCGACGCATGCTGAGCAGCCGGGTCCGCCGGCATCACCCCTGGCTGCCCCGGGACGAGGTGGGCTCCATGCTGACACAGGCCCAGCGTCTGCTGAGTCGCTATCCGAAGGGTGAGGCGCCCATGACCATCGCCAGCGTCCTCCATCACTGGGACGAGGAGCTCTGCGACGGCGTGGTGGTGGTCAGTCCCTGGGGCTGCGGGCCCGCCCTGGTCGCAGAGAGCCTGCTGCGACACGAGGAGCAGATACCGATGCTCTTCATCTACGGGGACGGCTCCCCCCTGGATACGCGTAGGCTGGACGGCTTCGGCCTACGGCTTCACCGGCAGCCCGCGCGCTGCTGATGGGCGAGTCGCCGACCGGCCTCATCTTCGAGGTGCAGCGATTCAGCGTCCACGACAGGCCGGGGATCCGTGCCACCGTCTTCTTCGAGGGCGACCTGCTGCGCGGCGTCTGTCGGGGAAGCCGGGCAGCGTAGTGGATCTGCTCGACGAGGTCGCGCGTGACCGCCCGCTCTACGACAGCTCGGGGGCGGCGTCACGCTGTCTGGGGGCGAACTGTCTGGGGGCGAACGGTCTGGGGGCGAACTGTCTGGGGGCGAATCCACCGCCCAGCTTTCGTTCGCGCTGGACAGCGGCTTCGCTTATCCCTGCCTGCCGTGGCCGGGCCGGCCACCTCGAAGAGGGGCGCCAGCAGATGTCCGATGAAGAACGCAAGAAGTGGAACGCCCGCTACGACTCCCCCCGGCGGGTGATGGGCGAGAGCGAGAACCCTCTGGCCGCAGAGGTCGAGGCCTATCTGCCCGCGAGCGGTCGCGGCCTGGAGATCGCCTGCGGCGAGGGACAGCTATCGATCTGGCTGGCGCGGCGCGGGCTCCGTGTCGACGCTATCGACATCTCGTCGGTCGGACTCGCCACGCTCCAGCGACACGCCGCCCGCGAGGGGGTCACAGGCCGCATCCGCGCCATCGAGCACGATCTGGACCGGGGGCTGCCGGACGGCCTCGCTCCGGCCTACGATCTGGTGACCTGCTTTCACTTCTCGCTGCTCGCTCACATGCCGGCACTCCAAGACCTGCTCGCACCTGGCGGGATGATCCTGGTCGAGCATCTCACCAGCGCTGCGCCGTCAGGCAGGGTGCCGCTTCGATACCTCGCAGCGCCGGGGGCGTTGCGAGCGAGCGTGAGCGGCTTGGAGGTGTTGTTGTATCGGGAGGGGATCATACGCGGGCGGAGTCAGGCACAGCTGCTGGCTGTTCGGCCAACCTCGAGCGCTCAGCCTCCATGATCTCCTCCAATTCCCGCTGAACCTCCTGGTCAAGCGGCGCCGGGTTGCCCGCCGCCACGATGCGATCCACCTCCTCGCCAGCCGCCTGCAGAGAGTCCGGAAGCGGCTCCTCGGGGGAGTAGGGCGCGCGATCGATCACGGCGCCCGGAAAGTGCAGCTCCCGCCTGAACGTCTTCCGGGTGTGCCTGTGACCGAGGAAGTGCCCCGCAGACACCACCTCGCCGATCAAACCGACCGCCTGGTCGGCCGAGCGATGGCTGATCCCGCGCCCGAGCCGAAGCGCCGCGCCGCATGCCTCGTTGTCGAGGATCAGCTTCTCGAAGCTCTGGCAGCCCAGGAACCCGAGCATGCCCGGTCCCGAGACGAGGTTGACGCCCGCGAGGACCGCCAGCACGGCGCCCTGGGCGGTCTCGGCTCCGGCCTGCCAGTCCACCCGCTTGGCGTCGGAGACCGCCATGTAGGCGTGGGTGGGCAAGCCGATGTGTTTGCCGACCGATGCGTTTGCCATGTCGACCATCGTTGTCTCGATGGCGCCCATCACCGTGGTGCCGTGGCGCATGTCGAAGGCAGAGGGCGCGCCCCCCCAGATCACCGGCGCGCCGGGGGCAGCGGCCTGATGCAACACCACCCCGGAGAGCGTCTCGGCGCAATGCTGGACCACCATCTCGCGCAGACTGACCGGGGCCGTCGCCCCGCCGAGGGGCACCGAGATCAGGTTGGCGGGGATCCCGGCGCGCGCTGCGTCCATCAGCGCCTGGCAGGTGAGGTCGCTCCAGGACAAGGGAGAGGTCGGGCAGCAGTCGAAGACCGCGAGCGGGAGCTCTCGCAGGCGGGCCTCGCTGCCGCGCACGGCGATCAGCATCCGATGCATGGGCGCGAAGCCGTCGGTGCGAAACGTGCCTGTGATGACCGGCTTGTCGCAGTTGCACAGAGCATGGAACAGCCGCGCACGATCGGCGATCTCCGGCGGCACGTCGCTCGGTACGAGGGCCGTGGACTGCGCGGCGTAGTGGCGACACGATTGAGTCACCCAGGCCAGGTGCGCCAGATCTGTAGACTCAGCAGCTCTCCAGGTGTGGGCGTGGCGGTCGAAAAGGCTGAGGGCCGCAGAGCCGGGATCGAAGTGTACCTGGTCCCCTCCGAGCTCCAGCCGGGCGATCCCCTGCCTATCGAACAGCCTTATGACCCCGGGGGCTGTCTGCAGCGCAGCGCGCACGCTGTCTTCACCCAGGTAGACCCGCCCGCCGCGCGCCTCGCCGCCCGCGGCCCGCATCAGCGCCAGCCCTTCGTCGTTCTCCACTGCGACACCCACGACGCGCAGGACATCGAGGGCCTGGTCGATGACCTCCTCTCGCTCCGCTTCGTCGAGGAGCTGTATTCGGGGGCGCAGGTTCATCGCGGCTCCTCGATCCGGTGGGCGCAGGCGCGCAGGCCGCAGCGCATGCATCGCGAGAGCAGCGCGCTCTGTTTGGACGCGGTGGAGCGGAAGCGTACCGCGAAGCTCACGGACTTGTGGGGGACCATCATGCCGGAGGCGGTGAGCTTTACGCCGATCTCCGCGGCGGGCAGCCCCGACAGCAGCGCGGGCTGCGAGCCGATGTCCCAGCGCCCGTAGCCGGGGCTGATGCGCGGGGCGGGATTGTGGCCCTCGGCCGTTGCGTGGCTGCAGATACGCGCGTTGATGGCGTCCGCCGTGGCCTCTGCGGCCACCGATCCGATGGCGTCGAGCAGCAGCGCGTCGAGTGGATCTTCCGCGCCGCGCTCGGTGACGCGCGCCTCCAGCCCGCGCCCGATCGTGACCAGTCCGACTCCCACCGTGTTCGTAGGGGAGGGGACTCCGCACGCCTGCGCCTCGTCCGCGGTCAGCGTCCGCCACGCGCCGATCGGCGCGATCAGGTCGAGCGCCCCCGACCAGATCGTCTCGATTCGACGCGCCACCCGGGCCGAGGGACGCCCGCCTCGCCGATACCCCAGCATGCGCAGCACCTCCGACCGCTGCACGTCGACGCTCCGCAGCGTCACGATCTCAGCAGGCGCCATGTCTACCCGGATGTCGCATCGAGCAGCGCCCGGGCTGAGCGGATGAACTCCGGCGTGGTTCCGCAGCACCCGCCGATCACGCGCGCGCCGGCCGCGGCCATCGCCGCGACGTCGTGGGCGAACGCCGCGCGCGTGGTGTCGTAGACCACCCCCGCCGGCGTCACGCGCGGCTGGCCCGCGTTGGGCTGCGCGATCACCGGCAGGGCCGTCGCCGCGACCGCCTCCTGGACGAGCGCCACCATGTCCGCGTGGCTGAGTGTGCAGTTGAAGCCCACCGCGGCCGCTCCCGCAGCCTCCAGCGCCGCCAGGGAGGGACCGACGCGATCGCCCATCACTGAGAAGTACCCCCTTCGCTTGCGATCGAAGGTCATCGACGCCATCACGGGCAGGCCCGTCCGGGCGGCCGCGCGCACCGCCGCTGTCGCCTCTCGCAGATCGTACATCGTCTCGATCGACAGCAGGTCTGCGCCCGCCTCGGCGAGCGCGCGGGCCTGCTCGGCGATCGCCGCGAACACGTCGCCCTCGGTGTTCTCGCCCATCGGGGGCAGCAGCAGACCCGTGGGACCGATGTCGCCCGCCACGAGCGCGCGATCTCCCGCGGCCTGCCGCGCCAGCTCGACGGCCCTCTGGTTGACCTCCGCGCACCGGCCCGCGAGCGCCGCTTCGAGCGCCAGGCGAGGGGGGCTGGCGCCGAAGCTGTTGGCGTGAATCAGCATGCTGCCGGCGTCGACATACGCGCGGTGGACCGCCACCACGTCGTCCGGACGAGAGAGGTTCCAGGTCTCTGGGGCGCTCCCCTGCGCGAGCCCCCGGGCGATCAGCGCGGAGCCGAGTCCGCCATCACACAGCAGCACGCCTGAATGACCGGGCGCCGAACCACGAGGCAGCGAACCATCCAGCAGGGTTCCGAGGTCCCTCCGGGTCGCTTCACTGCGCACGGGCGACCTCCGTGAGCGCGCGAGCGAGATCGGCCGCGCCGGCCGCATGCACCGCGAACCCGTCTGCGCCGATCTGCTCCACCCACGCCTGATCGACGGCGGCGCCGCCAACCATCACCTTCGCGCGCAGACCCGCAGCGCGCACCGCCGCCACCAGCCGCGCCTGCACCGGCATGGTGGTGGTGAGCAGCGCAGAGGCGCCTACGATGTCCGCGTCGACCGCCGCAGCCCGCGCGACGAACTCCGAAACCGCCACGTTCACGCCCAGATCATGCACCTCGAACCCGTTGGCGGACAGCAGGGTGCCCACCAGGGTCTTTCCGATGTCGTGGATGTCTCCCTTCACGGTCCCCAGCACGACGACCCCTGCACAGAGAGCGGTCGCGGACCCGGTCAGGGCCGGCCGAAGTACGGCCATCGCGGCCTTCATCGCCTGGGCAGCCGTCACCAGCTCGGGCAGGAAGAACTCCCCTTCGCCGAACAAGCGCCCCGCCTCGCGGATCCCCGGTACGAATCCGCGCTCCACGATGTCGAGCGGCGGGAGATGGAGGGACAGCCCGCGGAGGGCGAGCGACGCCGCGAGCGCATCCTCTCCGTCGAGCACGGCTTCGGTCATCTCGAAGAACAGTACGGCAGGGTCGGACACAGAACAACTCTCGGGGGCTCACTCGAGCTCGAAGTGGCTGATGGTGCTCCGAGAGCCGGTCACATCGCCTCAGGAGACGGACCTGCGCTGACGGGATGCACTGCGGGCAGGTCGATCGTGAAGGTCGAGCCGGAGCCGACGACGCTCTCGACGGTGATGGAGCCGCCGTGAAGCTCGCAGAGTCGCTTGACCAACGCCAACCCAAGGCCCGTCCCCTGGTGCGCGCGCGCCAGCGAGCCGTCCGCCTGCTCGAACGGAACGAAGAGAAACGGCAGGAAGTCCTCTGACATGCCGACGCCGGTGTCAGCGACCGAGAAGAGGATCCTCGCCCGATCCGGGCTCCGCCAGGCGCGCAGCGTGACGCTCCCGCCAGCGTCGGTGAACTTCACGGCGTTCGACAGCAGGTTGTAGAGGATCTGGGTAAAGCGCAGCCGGTCGACCGTGAAGCATCCCAGGTCAGGGGCGATCTCGGACTCCAGCGCGATCTGTTTGGCCCGCGCCTGCTCGCGGACGATGGTCAGCGCCGATGAGAACACCAGCGGCCCGTCGGTCTCCTCCAGGTTCAGATCCATCTTTCCGGCCTCGACCTTCGACAGATCGAGGATGTCGTTGATCAGGGCCAGCAGGTGGTGACCGCTGTTGAAGATCTCGCCGATGTACGAGGCCTGGTCTTCGGACAGGGCTCCCAGCAGGCCGTCTCGGAGGATCTCCGAGAAGCCGATGATGGCGTTCAGCGGCGTGCGGAGCTCGTGGCTCATGTTGGCAAGAAACTCCGACTTCATCCTGTCTGCGCGCTGAAGATCGGCGTTCTGCCTTGCTATGAGCGCGCTGCGAGACCGCAGCTCCTCGGAGAGACGGCGGGAGCGCTCCAGCTCTGCGGCGACCTTTCGGGACAGGTTCAGGCGCCGCAGGTGCGAGTTGATGCGGGCGCGGATGACCGGAAACGGGCTGGACTTCACGACGAAGTCATCAGCGCCCTGTTCGAGCGCCGTCACCATCGTGCTGTCGCCGTCCTGGGCGGTGAGCACGAGCACCGGGAGGTGGCGGTGTCGGGACGCGGCGCGGAGCCTCCGGCACGTCTCCAGACCAGAGATGCCCGGCAGGCCCAGATCGAGCAGGACACAGTCGATCTCTTCGCGCTCCAGGATCTCAAGCGCCTCCTCGCCGGAGGCCGCGGGGCTCACCAGGAAGTGCGCAGCCTGAAGCCGAGCGGTGAGCATCATGCGCTGGGTCCTGCTGTCCTCGACCAACAGGATCCGGCTGGGTGTCGGTGTCTGGAGCGCGCTCAGGCGTGCGCTCAGGCCCTCGAGGTCTCTGCTCGCGCCCACCGCGGTCACGCCCCGGGTCGGGACACTGGCGAGCACATCGGGCATCGCTTCCGGCTCACACAGCAGCGCGATCTGAACTCCCGGATGCTCCTGCTGCAGGTACAGGACCAGGCCCGGTCCGTCCGGAATCAGGGGATCGATCAGCGCGATGTCCGGCCGCTCGGCGACGAGAGACGCTCTAGCAGCCTGCTCGTTCGCCACCGCTCGCACCGCAAACCCGCCCAGTTTGTGCTGAAGCTGCAGCCGCACCACCGCGCTGGTGGCGACCGCCACGATCGTGGAGCCCCTGTTCGAGGGAGGTCTTGACCCATCAGTCATCGCATCCCCACGTGAAGGAAGACCAAGCGAATTGGACGAATAAATGACCTTGGATTGGACATATCTGTGCTTGAGCCCTCAGGCGAACAATCGCGGGGGCACGAGCGGGGCGCCAAATCCAGGCCCCGGTCGACCGAACAGGTATCCCTGGAGGAGATCGCACCCCAGCTCCGTCATCAACGCAGCCTCCTCCTTCGTCTCCACGCCTTCGGCCAGAGAGATGATACCCGATCGCCGACAGACCCGCGCGAGCGAGCCGATGATGTCCTGCTTCAGCTGGGAGCGCTGCGCGTTGCGAACCAGCGAGATGTCGATCTTGGCGATATCCGGTTTCAGGCGTGCCAGAGAGGACAGCCCGGCGTAGCCCGCGCCCAGATCGTCGAGCGAGAGCCGGAACCCCACCTCACGGAGCCCCCCGAGCAGGAGGTTCGCGTCGGAGCCGCCTGTGACCCGCGCTCGGTCGGTCACCTCCAGCACGATGCGGTGGGCGTGGGAGAGCAGGGGTTCACTCGGTCGGGTCAGCTCCACCAGCTCTTCGGGATGCACGTTGACGAACAGGGTCTCCATTCGACCGGGATGGGACCGCAGCGCCTCGATGATCAGCCCCCGCGTGGCGCGCCCGAGCTCTCCGACCCGGCCCAGCGCTCGGGCGGCGAGTATCAGCTTCTGGGGGCTGCCCAGCACGTCTTCATCGGTCCGCAAGAAGCTCTCGTAGCCGAACAGCGACCGATCGGCGCTCCGCACGATGGGCTGGAAGACCACGCGCAGTTTGGCGAGGGCAGCAGCGAAGTGCTCGCGGACATCGCTCAGGTTGAGCAGCGCGTCGCCCAGGCCACCGCGGGTGGCCAGGATCTTGCGCTGCAGCCGCGCGGACTCCGCGGACGCTTGAGCGCGCTCGATCTCGGAGATCAAGACCGACGGAGCCACGGGTCTGGTCAGGTAGTTCGCCGCCCGACCGCGGATGGCGGCGACCGCCAGCCGCATGGAGGAGGCGCCAGTGATCAGGAGCACGGGTAGATCGGGGTCGCGCTGGTGCGCCCGGCGCAGCAGCGCCACTCCGTCCATCCCCGGCAGACAGACATCGGTGATCAGGACGTCTACTCCTCCGCCGGACAGCTCCTCGAGCGCCGCCTCCGCGGAGGCGACGAGCGTGACCGTGAGGCCCTCGCGGCGGAGCTGGCAGGCGGTGTGCTCTCCGGCACGATCGTCATCGACGAGGAGGACCCGCGCCTTCATCGGGGCCTGCCGGGTGGGAGTGGGAGCGACCGGGGGGGAAGGTGACACCGCCGGGGTGCTCACCGGTGGGGCGCTCACCGCGTCCAGGCGTCCCAGCAGCTCCGATTGATCCACCGGCTTCTGCATCGCTCCGCCGATGTCGGGCAGGCCGTCTGGGAGGGAACCGCCGGTGAGGATGATGGTCCGAGGAGCCAGTTCAGGCCGCTCCCGCGCGATCCAGCGCACCAGATCGGCGCCGGAGCCATCGGGCAGCGACAGATCGCACAGCACAGCGGCGTAGCTCTGGCCCGCATCGAGCGCGCTGCGACCCGCTGCCGCCGTGGGTGCGCCCCGGGTCTCGTACCCCCCCCGCTTCAAGATGCGCTGGAAGGCCTTGCGCACCACCGGCTCGTCTTCGATGTGCAACACGACCCGGCTCTCCGGGACCTCCACCGGGGCCGCGGGAACCGGGGCTGCCGGCGCGCGCACGGGAGCCGACTCAAGTAGACGGTCTGCCGCGCTGAGCAGGGTGGCGCCGGTGTAGGGCTTCCACAGCAGGGGGATGTCCTCGTCCAGCTCCATCGCCGGGCGATCGATGTATCCGGTCACGAGCAGGATCTGTGCCTGCGGAGCGCGGGTGCGCGCGGCCTTCGCCACAGCGAAGCCCCCGCTCCCCGGCATCACGATGTCGGAGATGATCAGATCGAACGTCGCGCCGTCCTTGTCCAGGATGGCGATCGCCTGGTCGCCGTTGGTCGCCACTGTGACTGCGTACCCGTTGCTCTTCAGGATCCGTACCGCGGCCCCTCGGAGCGCGTGGTCATCCTCGACCAGCAGCACGCGGGCCCCGGGGCGCGCCGCGATCTCCGCTGTGGAGGCCTCCGCGTTCTGCGGAAGCTCGTCGCAGATCGGCAGGTCGATGGTGAAGGTCGCACCCGCTCCCTCTGCGCTGGAGACCTCGATCCGCCCGCCGGCGTCCAGAACGATGGCGTAGCACACCGCCAACCCCAGCCCCGTCCCCTCGCCGACGCCCTTCGTGGTGAAGAACGGATCGAACAGGCGCGAGATGGTCTCCGCCGACATGCCGATTCCGGTGTCGGCGACGACCAGCCGCACCCGGCGCCCGGCGTCGAAGCCCTCGGTCTCCTCGGGAGGATGCGACAGCACGAACCGAAGATGTCCGCCCTCCGGCATGGCGTCGCGGGCGTTCACCGCGAGGTTCAACACCACCTGGTCGAACTGCACCGGGTCCAGGCGGACCACAGCGGGCCGGGGACTCAGGGTGGTCTGGAGCGTGATGTGCTCGCCAACCATCCGACGCAACATCGACGTGATGCCCGTCAGGGACTTGTTCAGATCGACCGGCCGCTTCGACGTCGAGGACTGCCGCCGTGAAAAAGTCAGCAGCTGTCGGGTGAGAGAGACGGCCCGGTTGGCGGCGCCCAGCGCCTCCTCGATGTCCGTCCTGGGCTCGGAGCCCGCGGGGAGCGCGTCCCGCGCGAAGGAGCCGTAGGCGATGATCGCCGCGAGGATATTGTTGAAGTCGTGGGCGATGCCGCCGGTCAGGTGCCCGATCGCCTCCATCTTCTGCGCCTGGCGCAGCTTGCGTTCGAGGGAGCGGGAGTCGGTGATGTCCAGCGCGAACCCCGCGATCCGCTCACCGACGGTAGACGCGCCGATCTGCACCTCGCGCTCACCCACCTCGGGGTGCCGCCAGCGGACCGTCACGAACGTGCGGCCTCCAGTCGCCCCGGTGAGGAGAGCCACCAGCTCGGGCAGGTCATCGGGGTGGACAAATCGCTGCCAGCTATCGATTCCGAGCAGATCGCCGCGCGCGACCCCCAGGACCCGCGTGATGTTCTCGCTCACCCAGGTCGTCTCCAGCGAGACGGCCATGGCCTCCCACAAGACCAGGGGGAGCTGCGCGAGGGGGAGCGCCAGCCGCTGGGTGGCCTCGGTGGCCTCAGCCTCGGCGCGTGAGCTTCGCTCCAGCAGCGTCGCCCGAAGCTGGTGCAGCTCGATCGCGGTGCGCAGCCGCGCCTCGACCTCCAGGCGATCGAACGGCTTGGTGAGGAAGTCGAACGCGCCCATCCGGAGGGCGTCGATGCGGTGACGGCGGGCGGTCATCGCGGTGAGGATCACCACCGGCAGCGCGGGCACCACACCCTGCGCGTGCAGCCGCTCGAGCACCTCCTGCCCGGTCATCGTCGGCATCGACAGATCGAGCAGCACCGCGTCGGGGGAGGCCCGCGCGATGATCTCCAGCGCCTCGGCTCCAGAGGAGGCCAGCACGGGCTCATGACCCTGTCGACGCACCATCCCTTCGAGGAGGCGTCGGTTGACCGGGTTGTCATCGACGATCAGGACTTGAGCGCGAGGAGCGTCGGTCACGACTCACGGCCCCGGGCTGCCTCGACCCTGTTCCGGCCGTTCTCCTTGGCGCGGTACAGCGCCTGATCGGCGCGAGAGAGCAGCGACTCCGGATCTTCTCCCGCGTCCCAGGCCGCTACGCCGGCGCTGAACGTCACGCGGCCGGGCGGCAGCGGGGGACAGACCAGCGCCGCAACCGCCTCACGCACGCGATCGACCTGCTCGACCGCGTCGCCCAGGGGGTGGAGGGGAACACGAGGACCATCTCCTCGCCGCCATACCTGCAGGCCAGATCGCTCTCGCGGATGTTCGCTCGCAGCGCGAGAGAGACCGCGCGGAGCACGTCGTCTCCGGCGCCGTGCCCCCAGGTGTCGTTGATCCCCTTGAAGTGGTCCAGATCGAGGAGGGCCACCGAGAACCGCCTGGGCGAACCCTGCGTGGTCCGTCGCTGGAGATCGGCCATCAGGAACCGTCGGTTGTACAGACCGGTCAGGGCGTCACGGAACGCCGCCTCCCGCGCGCTGGCAGCCTGCGCGAGGGCCTTTCGGCTGGCCCTCGCGCGGCGGCCCTGGGTGCTGATGCGCGCGCGCAGCTCCTGAGGCTCGATGGGCTTGACCAGATAATCGTCAGCGCCATGACGCAGACAGTCGAGCTTCTCGGTCAGCTCGTCGGTGCCCGTCACCACGACCACGATCGGCCGGTGAGCGCCGTCGACTGAGGGAACGGCCGAGAGCGCTCGCACGAGCTCCATGCCCGAGCCGTCCGGGAGGGTCAGATCGAGCACGATGACGTCCGGCTGGGTGCGGTTGACCGCCGCCAGACCGGTACGGAGATCTCCGGCCAGCTCCACAGCGTACGACTCGGAGCGCAGGCTACGCTGGAGCACCGCAGCCCAGTGCGGATCGTCCTCGACCACGACGATGCGCTCCTGGTCGCTTTGCTCCATGGCCACCTCTCCGAGGATCTCCCCCCGGTGCACGAGCTCCCTGGAGAGGTGCCGCAGGCGGATCTGCGAGCGCACCCGGAGCTCCAGCTCCACGGCGTTCACCGGCTTCGACAGGAAGTCGTCCGCGCCCGCGTCCAGACCGGTCACCCGCGCAGTCGTGCTGTCCAGGGCGGTGATCAACATCACCGGCACCCCCTCGTGACGGGGGTCGGCCTTGACCCGGCGGACCAGCTCAAAGCCGTCCATTCGCGGCATCATCACGTCGGAGAGGATGAGATCGACCTCGTTGTCTTCTAGAAGAGCGAGGGCCTCCAGTCCGTCTCCAGCCTCCAACACCGTGTAGCCCAGGCTCCGCAGCCGGATCGCGATGATCAGCACGTTCAATTGCTCGTCGTCGACGACGAGTACCGTGCCCTTCGAAATCCGCGATTTCATCCTTCTCCCCAACACTCCGACTCTGCCCGAGACGTTTCCGGCTCCGTGACACGATCGGATGGGTCCGTCCAGATCGTAACATCCCGCCAGACACCACCCTTGATCGGCCCCCGGGGGTTGGGTTACAGCTGGGCTCCAGTGCACACGGATAACCACCATCCTACAATTTCTTCACATCGAAGATCATGGTGAGGGATTCCTGATAGCGCTCGATCATCTGGTCGAGGTGCTCCCGATGGTGGCGCTGGAGAGGACCACCGACCCGGGCGGCCCGCACTACCAGGGCCTCATCCGCTACCGCGGCCGAGTTCTTCCGGTGTACCGACTCTTGAGTGTCAACGAACCCATCGATCACCTGGAGTGGTTCCTGGTGATCTGCACGACGGCCATCGGTGAGTTGGCGGTGATCGCTCAGGAGGTGACGCGCCTCATCCCCCTAGCACCCGACCTGGTCTTTCAGACCTTCGCAGGACGCGGCGCCAGCCGGGTCGCCCAGATGGGTGACGATCTGGTTCGTGTGCTCGACCCCACTCCGCTGCTCGATGGGACGTGGCGGAGCGGTCGGTGCCCCCCCCGCCGACCATCCCCGCGCTGGACCGCGCGAGCGAGATCCTGTCGGGGTATGGCCTGCGGCCTGACCACCTTTCCCTCTCTTTCAAGCGCACGCTCTCGCTGATGGACAGCGCAGGGGTCGGTCTGGCCCAGATCGATCCGGCCGATGTATTGTCTGCGGGGACGGTCGGGGAGACCTACTTCCTGCGACACACCAACCACTTCAAGTGGCTGAGATCTCGCTGGGCGCCGGGGGTGATCGAGGGTGATCGACCGGGCCGCGTGCGCGCACTGAGCGCCGGGTGCTCCACCGGAGAGGAGGCCTACTCTATCGCCGCGACCCTCGGTCTGCTCCTACCCGCGGACGCTGGCTGGAACCTGGAGGTCATCGGACTGGACGCCAACGCCGCTGCGCTGAAGAGCGCCCGCAGGGGCGTCTATCAATCCTGGTCGATGCGGGGGGTAGATGTGGAGCAGGCCCGCGTCTGGCTCGAGGCAGAGGGCACGCGATTCACGGTGCGCCCGGAGGTCCGCCGCAAGGTCGCGTTCCACCCGCACAACCTGCTCGAACCCGGGCACCGGTTCGGACGATTCGATCTCATCCTGTGCCGAAACGTCTTTATCTACCTGTCGCCCGCTGCCCTCGAGCGAGCCTGGGCCAACCTGGCGACCCTGCTCGCCCCCGGAGGCGTCCTCCTGATCGGCCCCAGCGATCCCGTCCCCAGGAACAAGGCTGGCCTGAGCGCGAGTTGGATCGAGTCGGTCCGGACCTTCACGCATGCCAGGGACGACACCAACGCCGAGGCGCCATCGCCCCCGCAG
>CAYXGP010000109.1:1958-4967 GCA_964464515.1 uncultured Enterobacterales bacterium | reverse complement strand
CCCCCCCCCCCCCCCGCCGGGCGGGGGGCGGGCCGCCCCCCCCCCCCCCCCCCCCCCCCGCAGCCCGACCGAGGAGAGCGCGCCGCGCCACCGAGAGAGCGCAGAGCGTGGAGCCCCCCACGCCAGAGCCGGTCGATGTCGGGGCCTACGCGGCGCTCATCGGGTTGGTACGCACCGGTCGGCTGGAGGTGGCGTGCCCGCTGCTGGACGCCCACCTTCGGCGACACCCCCTTCACGTCGAGGCGCACCTCCTGGCGGCGCAGATCGCCGCAGAGCTGAGCGACCCCGAGACCGCGCTGCGCTGCGCACGTCGCGCCGCCTTCCTCGCGCCCGACGCCGCCTTCCCCAGCTTCTTGTTGGCCGACGCACAGCGAGGAGCGGGACGACCCGCTGCCGCCGAGCGCACGCTTCGACACGTCGTCTCGTTGGTGGCGAAGCGAGGAGACGACGCGCCGCTCCCGTACGCCGGAGGTCTCACCGCGAGACAGCTGAAGGACGTGCTCGATGTCGATTGATGCCCCGCGCGACAAGATCGTCCAGCTCCTCGCCGCGCGCGCGGCGCGCTACGCGGTCGCCAAAGAGACCGCCGCGCTCGGCGGCTACGATATCGTGAGCTTCCGACGGGGGGCGCGTCGCTATGGCGTTCGACTGGACTCCCTGAGCTCGATCCGACGCCTGAAGCACCTGGCCCCGATACCCGGGATCTCCAAGGTGATCGTAGGTGTGACCAACGTGCAGGGTCGCCTGGTCGCGGTGCATGATGTCTTGGCGCTTGAAGACGAAGAGCTCACGATCGGCGACGGCTGCCACCTGCTGGTGGGCTCTGGAGACGCCAGATCGGTGGCCCTTCTGGCGGATGAGATAGAGTCCATCGAGCGCCTCCATGACGACGAGATCCGGCCGACGCCGCTCGGGCTCCGAGAACACGCGGACTGGTGCCGGGGGCTCCGAGCTGATGAGCTGGTGGTGCTGGACTTCGAGCAGCTCGTCGATAGCGACGCGTTCTTTCAAGCGAGCTCGGGATAAGCCACCGCACTCGAATCGAGGAGAGCATCGATATGAGCAACGACCAGACCCCTCGGCCCCGGGCCGGGACTGACGATCGCCGCTATGACCTCCAGCGGCGCAAGGAATTCCTGGAAATCACCGAGGCCGACGCCGAGCGGATGCGGGCCATCGCGCCGACGGCCGAGCAGCACATGGATCAGCTGCTCGAGCCGCTCTATCAGCACTTCCTGTCGTTCAGTGAGACCCGGAACTTCTTCCAGTCCGAGCGACACGTCGAGAATATCAAGAACGCCCAGCGGCGATTTCTGCTGGAGCTGACCCGGGGGGTGTACGACTCCGAGTACATGGAGGGGCGGCTGTCCGTGGGCCGCACCCACGGGCGGATCGGCTTGGAGCCCCAGTGGTACCTCGGGGCGTATGCGCGCTACATCAACCTCCTGCTGCCGGTGTTGTCCGAGGCCCATGCCGGAGATCCCGAGCAGCTCAGCGCCTGCATCCAGTCGTTGATCAAGATCGTCTTCATGGACATGGGCCTCGCCATCGACACCTACATCGACGCGCTCGCCGTCCGCGAGGCGTCCCTCAAGCAGACGGTGATCGAATCCCTGAGCGAGTACTCCGACACCCTCCGGGGATCCACCGCCGACATCGCGTCGACGGTCGCCCAGACCAGCGCGTCGGTGCAGGAGCAGGCCACCTCGATCGCGCAGATCTCCACCACCCTGGTCGAGCTTCAGGAGACATCGGGCCAGGCGCTGGAGAACGCCGCCAAGGTCATCGAGACCGCGCGCCTCTCCGTGGAGGTCTCGCAAGAGGGCACCGAGAGCGTCGAGGCCTCGATCGCCGGGATGCATGGGATCAAGGATCAGGTCGAGTCCATCGCGGACAAGATCCTGAACCTCTCCGAGCAGACGCAGCAGATCGGCGAGATCATCCAGTCGGTGAACGAGATCTCGGAGCAGTCCAAGCTGCTCGCGCTCAACGCCGCGATCGAGGCCGCGCGGGCCGGCGAGCACGGGCGGGGATTCTCGGTGGTCGCCTCTGAGATCCGCTCGCTGGCCGATCAGAGCAAGCAGGCCACGCGCCAGGTCCGCACGATCCTCGGGGAGATCCAGAAGGCGACCAACACCGCGGTGATCGCCACCGAGGAGGGCGGCCGGCGGGTAGAGAGCGGCGTGGCGCTCGTGAACGCCGCAGGAGCGAACATCCACTCGCTCGCGGGATCGATCGACGAGACCGCCAACGCCGGCCGGGTGATCAGCATCTCGTCGAAACAACAGACCAGCGGCATCGAGCAGGTCTCCGAGGCGATGCAGGAGATCCGGCTGGCCGCTGAAGCCTCAGCCGACGCCCTCCAGACAGCCACCGCGGCCGCGGCGGGCCTGCAGGAGCTCGGCGCCCATATGGCGAAGCTGCTGGAGCGCTTCGAGGTGGAGACCGAGCGCAAGATCGAGTGGCGGTTCGCATAGGCGGAGACCCCATGTCCAGCGACTTCGACCTGCAGCAGATGCTGTTGACTGTCTTCCAGGACGAAGCGACTGATCTGCTCGCCTCCATCGAGCGAGAGGTCTCGGCGCTCCACGCAGATGGAAATCAGGTAGCGAGCCTGTCGCAGATCGCGCGCGATCTGCACACCCTCAAGGGAGCGGCCTCGGCCGTGGGCCAGGACAGCGCAGCTCAAATCTGTCACCACCTTGAGGACCGCATCAGCGCGCTGCGCGCCGCCCCCGATGTGCCGACCGCCGAACAGCTCGACGAGATCCTGACCGCGGTGGACGCCATCCGTTCTGGTGAGGATCCGACGCCACTCGCAGACGCAGCGGGGCCCGAATCGTCAAGCCCGATCGCGCCGGAGCCCGAAGCACCGGAGAACGAGGCACCGGAGAACGAGGCCGCCGCCCCGCCCGCGTCTGTCGAACCCGCCGCGGCGCCCGCGCGCCCCCCGGCGGGGGCGGGGGGGGGGGGGGCGGCCCCGCCGCGCGCCCACGCCAGCAACAGCGT
>CAYXGP010000109.1:0-1948 GCA_964464515.1 uncultured Enterobacterales bacterium | reverse complement strand
GGGGCGAACCCGCCGCGGCGACCGCGCCCCCCCCGCCACAACCTCATCCTCCGATAGAGCCCCCTCCGCCGGCCGACTCTCCAGCACCGACCCAGAGGGCAGAGGGGCCCGAAGCCCCCACCTCTGAGTCCGCGACCCCAGAGACCCCGACCCCAGAGACCCCCGCTCCGAAGCCGGGCCGCCGGGGAGCCACGCTGGACGTCATCCGGGTCCGCGCAGACAAGCTCGATCGGCTGCGGTCGGTGATCGGGCAGGTGGTGGTCAGCGGACTCTCCGCGAACGGCCAGCGAGATGAACTGCGGCAGATCGAGGACGACCTCGAGGCCATGGCGCGGAGCTGGCGCGGCTTGCAGTCACAGCTCCGAGAGTCCCGTCGTCACCTCGGCCCCAAACGCTGGTCGGAACTGGAGCGGCGGGCCACGGGGTTCTCCGAGCACTTCGAGCGGCTCCGCCGCCAGAGCTACCACCTCTCCCGCCGCAGCGCGAACGCAGCCACCCAGCTCAGCCTGCTGGGGAACCTGCTGGAGGATCGGCTGCAGGACATCCGCCTGATGCCCGTCGTGCCGTTCCTGGAGTCGTTCGCGGCAGCAGCGAGGGAGGCGGCGCGCACCAAGGCGCGACGGGTGCGGCTGTCGTGCTCGCAGTTGGAGATCGAGGCGGATCGACTGGTCCTGGAGCGGATTCGGGAGGCGCTGGCGCACCTCGTCCGCAACGCCGTGGCGCACGGGATCGAACCCCCGGAAGTCCGGGCGGCCCGCGGGAAGCCCCCCGTCGGCCGGATCACCCTACAGGCGACGATCCGCGGGGAGTCCCTGGTAGTGCAGGTCACCGACGACGGAGCGGGCATCGATCGCGAAGCCGTCGCCGCGCGCGCACTGGCCGCCGGGATCACGATCGATCGCGGCGCAACAGACTCAGGGCTGCTGGCGCAGCTCAGGCACCCCGGACTGTCGACGACCGAGCGTCCTGACCTCATCTCCGGCCGGGGGCTGGGCATGGACGTGGCGGCGCTCGCCGTGGAGGAGCTGGGCGGGGAGCTCTCCCTGACCACCACCCCCGGCGAGGGCACCACCTTCACGCTGCGGGTGCCGCTCACCGTGGGCACCACGAGCGGGCTGGTGTTGGCCATCGACCGATTCGAGGTCGGGATCCCGCTCGACGCAGTCATCCGGGTGGTCCGCCTGCGACCGACGGATCTGCGTCAGATCCGGGGCGCTCCGGTGATCGACCAGGACGAAGAGTTCATCTCGGTGGTGTCGCTGTGTGCTCTGCTGGGTGTTCCAGAGGCGCCCTGGGTAGAGAGCGCTCGTCCAGCCCTGGTCGCCAGCGTCGGAGAACGGAAGGTCGCCGTGCTGGTAGATGACGTCATCGGCGAGATGCCGATGGTGCTGGAGCCCCTGGGGCCGCAGTTCGCGCAGGTCGATCACCTCGCAGGCGGAGCGATACGCGCGGACGGTTCGGTGCTCCCGGTGCTCGATCTGCGACGCTTGCTGCGGCGCTCGAGCCGACCTGTCGCCCCGGCGCGGGATCCCGCGGCGGCCTCCACGCCCGCTCCTGCCACGGAGCGTCAGCTGGTGGTCCTGGTGGTCGATGACTCCATCACCATGCGGTCGCTCGAACGAAACATCCTGCAGACTGCGGGGTACCGGGTGATCCTCGCCTCGGATGGGCAGGAGGCGCTGCATGCGCTGCGCACCGAGAGTCAGATCGACGGCGTCGTCACCGACATCGAGATGCCTGGCATGGACGGACTGGAGCTGTGCCGACGGGTCCGCTCGAGCCGGTGGTCTCACCTCCCGGTCATCATGGTGACGTCGCTGGGGAGCGATCCCGAGCGAGCGGCGGGGGTGTCTGCCGGGGCCGACGCCTATCTGGCCAAGGGAGACTTCCGGCGAGACTCCTGTGACTTCGCTGGTGGGACCGGTGTGGCGCCCCTTCCACCTGAAAA
>CAYXGP010000108.1:0-26039 GCA_964464515.1 uncultured Enterobacterales bacterium | reverse complement strand
GATCGCAGGAGTGTCGCCGTCCGTGTCGGTCGCCGAGGCAGAGCAGGACAGCGTCTCGCTGCTGGTGACGTCTGTCGACGGGCTGATGGTGGCGGATGACGTGAACTCCGGATCAGTGTTCTCCACCTCGACCGTCGTGCTGTCGCTGCTGCTGCCGCCGTCCGAATCCGAGGCAGTCACGACGCAGCGCACCGTGTCGCCGGGTTGTACATCGCTCGGCGTGAGCGTGACGGTGTCTGCTCCAGTGATCAGGGGATCGCCGGTGGTGGTGTTCTCCCAGGAATAGGAGAGGATCGGGGTGTCGCCGTCCGCGTCCGAGGCTGTCGCCGCGCACGTGAGCGTCGCGCCGCTCGTGACGCCACTGTTTGGCGTGATGACGACAACATCGACCGTCGGCGCCGTGTTCTCGATAGTCACGGATGCGCTGTCCGCACCGACTCCGCCGTAGCCATCTTCAGCGGTTACGGTGCAGACGACGTCGTCGCCCACGTCGCTGTTGACTGAAGTCAGCTCCAACGTCTCCGCGGTGGTCCGCTGCGTCACTCCGTCCACGGTCCAGGCGTAGTCGAGAGTCGGCGTCTCGTCGTCGACGTCGCTGGCCGTCGCGCTGCACTCCAGCTCGGTCCCGGTCATGACTTCTCTGTTGGGAGAGAGCGTCACCGTGTCAACGGTGGGATCCGTGTTCTCGATCTCGACCGTGGCTTCGTGGGTGGCCGAGCCGCCATCGCCGTCGTCGACGGTCGCCGTGCAGACGACTTCGTCGGTCGGATCGGTCTCATCAGTGTCGACTGTGAGACGGGCCAGGGTGCCCAGGATCGTCTTCCTGGTCTTGTGCATCCACACGAATGACTCGGTGAGCAAGTCGCCGTCTACATCGCTCGCAGTCACGCTGCAGACCAGCTCCGCCCCGCTCGCCACCGCCCCGCTCAGAGAGCTGATGGTCACTGCGCTGATGGTGGGCTCAGCGTTGCTGACGGTCAACGCCGCGGTGATCGGCTCCCCCTCACAACCGTCGCTGTCCGCGGGCGTCACCTCCACCGACCACGTCTCTCCCTTGGTCGTGGACGCGGCGGGCACAGTCGCGTCTGTGTGGGCACTCTCCAGCACGCCGTCTCTCGACCACACAAACAGGTGATCTTTGACAGGGCCATCCTCTGGGTCGATGCCAGCCACATCAACGTCGACCGTAAGATCAACGCTCGTGATCGCGGGGTCTGGCCCCAGTGAGATCGTAGGCGCCGTCGGGCAGCCGTTGATGGTGAAGCTGACCTGATCGGTATCGGTGAGGCCATCCAGATTGGTTCCGGTCAGCGTGACGGTGTGATCGCCGACGGTGAGGTCCGCGTCGGAAAACTCTATCTCCTCTCCGGGGAGCGCCGCCGACTCCGTCAACACGCCGTCGAGGTCTGAGGCCCAGACCAGATCGACGCTGTCAGTGCCTTCGTCTTCGACCTGCGCGGCGAAGACAACCGTTGCCCCTTCGTGATACAAGAGCCGCTCGGCGGCGTCCGGATCAGGCGTGAGGATGGTCACCGCTGGAGGAGTACCGATGGTGATTGTGAGCTGGCAGTTCCCAATCTCGCCTCGCTCGTCGGTGACCATGAGCGTAACGACGTGGGTGCCCGTATCAAGCTCGCTCGTGCTGACCGAGACAGCTCCCGTGCTCAGATTCGGCGTACTGGAGATCCACCACGCGGGATCGCGGTCGCTTGACCAGGTGGCCTGAACAGTGGTCAGATTCTCATCTGTGATCATCGCCTCGAAGGTGATCTCGTCACCCTTTGCGAAGGCCTCCTCGTCTTCCGGTGCCGTGATGCTGCAGGTCGGAGCGCTATTGGGACCGCCGACTGTGATGGCAACGGAGTCCCGACCCTCGTTGCCCGAGCTGTCGCGAGCCCACAGCGATATCTGGTGGACTCCCGCCGTGAGATAGCCCAGGTCCGCGATCTCACCTCCGACAGGAACGGGCTCCACGTCGAGTGGTTCGTCGAGGCTGCTGGTCCACCACACCTCGAGATCATCGGGGTCATCTTCACCGTCGGTGACCGTGCCGGCGAACGTAATGGGCGCTTCGACGTAATAGACGCCGTCCTCCGTAGGGGCCCGTATGGAGGCGCTGGGAGCCCCGTCAGTGTGTGTTGTAGTCGAGGGCTCGGTTCCGGTGTCGGAGCGCGAGTCATCCTTGTCGGTGCACGCGACCACCAGCGCAGGAAGCAACAACAATCGCAGACAGCGCATAGATGCAGTCAAATCAAGCCAGGACAGGTTGATTGTGCGCGCGAACGCTGACTCTTCCATGCCCACTCCCGAGAAGCAATCCCGCAAGCTGTGTAATGTCCCTCGGTTGTGAGCGTCAACAACTCGGCGACGCTCACTCGTCGCCGACGGCTCGCCCCGAACGGTAGGGCCTCCCCGCCCGATAGCCTTCCTGCCGCGCCAGGATCCGCCCGATGCGGTCCTCCTGCCGGGTGTCTTTCGCCAGGACCGCCGCTCGTCCAGCCGCCTCTGCGGCCTCCTCGAACCGGCCCAGCTCGGCGAGGGTCACGCCCAGCAGATCCTGCACATCGACCCGCTTCCAGCTCGTCTGCTCCGCCAGCGCCTCGACGGCCCGCAGCGCGGCGGCGCCGCTCCGCCCCTCGGCGCAGGTCGAGAGGCACCACGCGAGTTTTCTGAGGGCGTCAGTGTTGGAGGGCAGGAAACCGAGGGCGCGCCGCCACGCAGCGATAGCGGCGGTGGGATCGCCCCGGTCGCTCCAAGCGCGCCCGACCTCCACCTGCCAGTCTGAGACCTTCCCAACGGCGCCGATCCGGCCGGCCGCTGTGATCAGGGCCTTCGGGGGCAGCGCGGGCCCGTCCGTGGACGCGCCCAGGTAGTCGTCTCCCTCAAACCGCAGGGCGCCGAGCTTCCAACGAACGATGGTCTCGCCAGCGAGGGCGAGCGAGTGGCGATCACCGGGGGCCGAGCGGAGCCGGCGGTCCAGCAGATTCAGCGCGGGCCGCGGGGCCCCCACCGCGATGAGCGCCCGCGCCGCGGCATGCACCAGCCGGCGATCCTCCGCATCCGGCAGCGCGCTCACCTCATCGAACACCCAGGCCCGCAAGCCGTCGAGCCCCGGCGTCGGCGCCGCGGGCGGTCCGTCGAGCCGAAAGATGAACCAGGTCTGCGCGACCGTCTCTGCGGGTTCGTGTCCGGCGTCCTTCAGCCAACGGAAGGCGCGATCCGGACCGCCGCTCATGATGCCATACCAGGCGTTGGCGTTGATCGCGATCCGTCCGCCGGTCTCCTGCGCCGGATCGATCTGCCAGTCGTCGCCCGCGACGCTGTGCTCCCGGACATAGCGCGCGAGCTGCCGATCGTGCAGGCCCCAGTCGAAGTTGCTCTGCACCAGCACCCGGTGGCTGCCCGCCAACCAGCCGGCGGCGTTGAAGTACGAGAGGTGGTGCGGGACCGTCCACGCCGCAGTCAGCGCCTGCGCGCCCAGGAGCCCGCCCAGCGCCCAGCGCGGGAGCCGCGCAGCCCCGCAGCCGGCGATCACGAACAGAAAGGGGTAGGCGACCAGCACGTGACGCAGGCCTATCTGCACGTTTCCGAGCATCGCCAGCGCGACGAAGCCGCCGGCGGGCAACCATCCGAACAGCAGCTCCCGACCGGACGGCCTGCGGGCAAGCCCCGCGACGACCAGGGCCAGCGCGGGGAGGGGGGTCTTGGCCGCGATCGCTATCGGAAAGTACAACCAGCCGTGATCGTTGGCATAGTCGCCCAGCAGGAACGAGGAGTGTCCCCGCTGCGCATGGGCCAGCTTCTGTTGGAGGGCCTCCATCCACTGCGGGGGCAGCAGCGCGTCGGTCGCGGGGACATGCAGATACACGACGTGCAGCACCGCCCAGGGGATCATCAAGAGCAGGGGCCACAGCACCGGCCGGGTGAACAGACCCGCCGCCAGAATCAGCGGAAAGAGCGCCAGGGCATGGATCTTCGTCGCCAGCGCCGCTCCCAGGCACAGCGCGCAGAGGCTCGCAGGGAGCCAGCCCGGTCGGTCCGCATGCCACAGGAGCGCCGCCATCGTCGCCGTCGAGAACGCAGTGATCGGAAGATCGATGGTCGCTAGCGCGCCGTGCGCCAGCAGGTTGGGAGACGTCGCAGCGAGCGCCAGCGCCACCAGCCCGGCGAGCTTGCCCCCGAGGGCCCGGCCGAGCCCGTAGATCACCCCGCACAGGAACAGCCCGAGCGCGATCACGGGGGCCCGGAATCCCAGCAGCCCGGTCTCGCCGAACAGCGTCACGTCGCCGCCCCACAGCGCGGTCGGCAGCCCGATCAGGAGCTGACCCAGCGGGAAGTTGCCCAGCCCCCCGCCGAACACACCGGTGCGAGCGTACAGGTACCCGGAGGGGATGTGCGCGCCCAGCTCATCGGCGGCCCCGGAGTGAACGAGCGCGCTCCACAGGGCCTGGAGGCCGAACAGGGCGCAGAGGCCCGCGACGGTCAGGCGATGAATCCACGTCGCGTGCGCTTTCAGTCGGATCGGCGCCATCTCCAGAGCACCCCTCCAAGCAGGGCGACGATAAGTGAGAGCGGAAGCGCCGCCGCTGTCTTCATCTTCCACGTCGAGTGCCGCAGCAGCGAGGTCGGCGAGAGGCTGTTGCGCACGGTCACGCGCGGGCCACCCAGCGGCCCCGTAGCGGAGATGTCCGGGACGCCGTCGCCGTCGAGGTCGGGCTGCGCCGCGGCGTGATCGAGCAGCGCGCGCCAGGCCTTCTTCTCCTGGACCCCAGGCGTATGCGGATCGGCGTCGATCAGCAGCTTGGACACATCGCGCACCGGGGCTCCTGTCTCGTCTCGCAGCTCTACGTCCAGCAATCCAAAGCTCGTCTCGCTGATCAAGGGCAGGAACCCACCCACATCGGTCGTCGCCGTGATGCTGTAGAGTCGATCGGAGTCGGCGTCGGCCAACACCTGATCGAACGCGTAGCCGTGGGCGGAGAGGACGCGGTCATCGACCTGGCGCTTGAGGTCCTCGATGCGCGCGATCAGCGCCGGGTCTCCGAGGATGGAGTCGTCGACGGGGTGCAGGTCATACGAGACGACGCGGAGACCGGCGGCGCCGCGCTCCAGCACCAGCTCGCCGAGGTAGCGGGCCACCGTCGTGGGATCGGCGAAGGACACCAGCGCGGCCTGCCCAAGCTTCTCCGCGGCGTCCAGCAGCAGCAGCACCGGACCGTCCGCCGCCGCGCGGCGCTGCGCGATGAGGGTCGACAGGCGGGCGATGCCCCCGACGGTCGGGTCGTCCCCGGTGCTCGTCGGGGTGTAGGCGGCGTTGGGGCCGTAGCCGAGCAGGCGAGACTGCCAGTCGTTGGTGTGCAGGATGGTCAGCCGCTCCTCTGCGAGCGCTGACGTCGGGCTCAGGAGCAGGGAGAGCCAGGGCAACCACGTCATCGGATCTCCCTATCGGATCGGCGGTCTGGCATCCTCCTGACAGATGCCCCAGCGTCTTTCGTGTGGGGACCGCTACCCTGTCGCCCGAGGCGAGCACCTTCGAGGGAGGCCGCAGATCAGGGCTCCCCGACAGCCTGTGGATGGGCTTCGAGGAAGCGCTGGCCGAGCGCGAGACCGACTGCACCGCGCTCGATCCGGCCGTCCGGGGCGCGAACCCCCACCGCGGTCCTGGAGGCGACGCCGCTGCACCTCGGCCTCGGACTGGGCGCCTGCGCAAAGACGCTGCGGGACGCCCTCGCCCTGGAGGGCGTCGCCTGGTCCGTGGTGGCGCCGTACGTGCTGTCGGGGTTCGTGGGGGTGCAGCAGGAAGACGGGTTCGTGGTCGCGACCGAGTCGATGTGCTGAGTGGTGTACCAGGCCGACGCCGACTTCGCGATCCAGGTGGACGCCCACGGGGGCCCGCTCCGAGTGGAGGTCACGCACGGGCTGCCGAGTGTCGTCGTGCGACTGGCCGGGCTCGAGTACCTCGATCTGTCCGTGCTGCTGCCCTGATGGCCCACGGGAGCGGTGACCCCTGACAGGGCAGGTGACCGACTGGAGAGGTGACCGCTGACAAGGGGCCCTCCTGCAATAAAGGCGTCCGCTGGAGCGATCGGGTTATGCCGCCGGCCTGAGTCGCCGGGAATGACCCGAACCCAAGACCCCACCCGAGAGGATCCCAATGGCGCACAACATCGACAACCTCCTGAGCGAATTCAAGGCCACCGACTACGCAGTCCGGTTCAGCGCGCAGGTCACCAACATCCTGCCCTTCGCCGAGAGCATTCCCCACGCGGGCAGCATCGAGCAGGCAGCGATGGCCATCTCGCCGCAGCATGCCTCCCAGCTCGCCGGCCGCGCCCGTGAGCTCGCAGCCGGCCCCGGCCCGCAGTCGGTCCTCAACACCGCGACGTGGCTCGACCGCGGAGACAAGGGCATCGCGCTCTACTCCGGCGTGCGCACGCTGTTCAAGATGTTCCGGCGCAGCTCCGACGCGATGGAGACCGACCCGCAGCAGATGGCCGACGCCGGTCTGAAGGCTGTCGGGCTCTCCTGGATGGCCTGGAAGCTCTACCCCGGCTCCCCCGCCGAGAAGGCCCAGGCCCTGTGGGGCTCCCGCGCTGGAAACTCCCTGATGGGCTACTACGTGGCCGTCGACGTCGCGCTGCCGTTTGCCGACAACGTGATGAGCCAGGGCGGCGCGTTCTTCCAGAACGTCGTCAACAAGGCCGCGGTGCAGAACGCCGGTCGTCTTGGCGCGATGGGCGACAGCAACCAGGCCCTCCTCTTCCTGCGCACCATCACCGGCCGGCTCTCCGAGCTCACGGCTTCTGCCGCCCAGTACATCCAGCCCATCACCCAGAAGGCCGCCAGCACGCTGCCTCGGGTGGCCGCCGGCGCCGACGCCGTCGCGGGCGTGATGGCGACCGCCGCAGACTCCCTGGACGTCTATCGCTACATGGCGACGCACATGGTCCTCGAGGAGTGCCTGCGCCAGGCGCGCGCTGAGATGGGCGTCTGAGCTCAAGATGCCGCACGATCTCGACGCGATTCTCGGTGAGTTCAAGCAGGACTCCTACGCTGTTCGACTGAGCACCGGTGTGATGAACATCCTCCCGTTCGTCACCGAGGTGCCGTACGTCGGGTCGATCGACGCGGCCGCGAAGAAGGTCGAGCCTGCTCACTGGGAGCGGGTCGCCGCGCGCACCCGCGAGCTGGTGGCCGAGCAGGGTCCTCAGTCCGCGCTCGCCACCGCGGATCTGCTGGACAAGGGCGACAAGGGTATCGCGTTGTACTCCGGCGTTCGCGGCGTATACAAGGCCGTCAAGCGCACCGGCGACGCCCTCGAGACCGATCCCCAGCAGCTCGCCGACGCGGCGCTCAAGGCCGTGGGTGTGGCCTGGATGGCCTGGCGGATCTTCCCAGGAGACGCCACCCAGAAGGCCGCGGCGCTGTGGAGCAGCCCCGCGGGCTCGGCGCTGCTCGGGTACTACGTCGCCGTCGACGTCGCGCTGCCGTTCACCGACAACGTGCTGACCTCGGGCGGCGCGTTCTTCCGCGACGTCGTCTTCAAGGCGGCCGGCGAGAACGCAGTGCGGCTGGCCGCTGTCGGCGATGCTCATCAGGCGTTGGGGTTCCTTGAGAGCCTCACCACCCGGCTCTCGGAGTTCACCGGAAAGGCCGCGCAATTCATCGAGCCAATCACGCGGATGGCGGCCGAGCGGCTGCCGAAGGTGGCCGCCGGCGCCGACGCCGTCGCGGGCGTGCTGGCGACGGCTGCCGACGCCCTGTCGGTGTACCGCTACCTGGGCGGGCAGCTCGTGCTGGAGGCCTGCCTGCAGCGCGCGCACGCCGACGTGCAGGCAGAGCTGGCGAAGGAGGCCGCTGCGGTCGCCGCGAAGGCCGCCGCCGAGCGAGAGGCGGCGGAGGCGCTCCAGCGCGCCTCTGCGGTGAAGAGCGACTACGCGCTGTCCGAGGGACGCTCGGCGGACAGCCTGGACTCGAGTCCCATCAAGGTCACGCGCAAGGCGCCCGAGCTGCCCGCAAAGGCGGAGAAGTCCGGGTGCGGGATGTGCGGCGTGGTGTTCGCTGTCATCACGTTGGGGCTGGCCGCTCTCGCCACCCTCCCGCTGGCCTGACAGAGCTCACCCATCGGCCTCCCGATCTGGAGCCTCCTCCTGGGGAGCCTCCCGGTGTGGGGGGAGACCCCTCCGGACGAGGTCACCCGGGTCGCGCAGATGATGGAGCGCAGCACGCCGCTCACCGACGCTGAGCGGGACGAGGTGATCACCGTCCTGCGCCGGGAGTGCGGGGCAGGCAACATGCTGGCGTGCCACAACCTCGGCAGCGCTTACGCGGCCGGACGCCTCGGCGAGGCAGATCCCACGGCGGGGCTGCCGTACCTGGAGCAGGGGTGCGCGCTGGGCCTTCCGCTGAGCTGCGCCGACCTGGGCTGGATGTACCGCAACGGCGAGGGCGTGGAGCGGGATCCCGAGCGGGCGTTCTCGTTCACCGAGAAGAGCTGCGTCGCCGGGTGGGCCGTCTCCTGCGGAGAGCTTGCGGAGATGCTCGTCTCAGGCTTTGGCGTGTCCGCGGATCCCCAGCGTGCGCGCACGCTGATGAGCCTGGCCTGTCAGGAGGGCCAGCGGTCTCGGCGCTCGGAGCGGCGCTTCTGCACGCAGCTCGGGGGCATGTGCGAGCAGGGAGTCGGCGGACCGGTGGCGCTCGATCTGGCGGAGGTCGCGTACTCCGCAGCCTGCCGGCGGGGCGACGTAGCGGCGTGCGGGCGACTGCCCTATGTGGTCAAGGCCCGTGGGGAGCTTCCGCGAGCGCTGGAGATCGCCGAGGGGCTGTGCTCACAGGGGCTCGCGATGCCCTGTGCGTACGCTGGCCAGGCCCACGCGACGGGGAGCGGCTGTGCTGCCGATGCTGAAGCCGCCGCGGGGTTCTATCGACAGGCCTGCGCTGAAGACCTGGCGATCGGCTGTGCGGCCCTGGGGCTGCTGTTGACCACCTCAGAGCCCCACAGCGTCGAGGGGAAGGCGGCGCTGCAGCGGGGATGTACGCTGGGAGCGGTCGAGGCCTGCACCCGCTGAAGCGCTGAATCCGTGTCAACCCGCGACGGCACACCAGTCTGAGAGGGGGCTCGGCAGATCCGAGCTCTCGTAGGGGCTCTGCGCGCCGCGCACGTGGTCGGCGAAGAACGTCCAGACAGTCTCGCCGGCCTGCTGCGGGATGGTGTGCCCCCCCTGGTGCATGCACTCGATGACGAGGTGTCCGTCGTCCTGGAGCGCGCCGGACAGGTAACGGGTGGAGTCGTCGAACGAGAACGAGCCGTAGGTGTCGTCCTCGCCGCCCCAGATCAGCATCACGGGGAGCTGCGCTGCGGGCGTGGCGTAGGCGTGCTCCAGCGCGCCCCCGGACAGCGGCGCTGTGGCCGCGAACACCTCGGCGCGATGGAGGGTGAGGTAGCTGGTCCACATCCCACCGGCGCTCATGCCGGTGGCGTACAGCCGGTCCGGATCGACGTCGTAGTGCTCGGTGAGGCAGGAGAGCAGGCCGTCGAGCAGATCGAGATCGGGGTTGTCGTCCGCTGATGACACGAAGAACCACTCGTAGGCGGCGTCGCCGCTCGACTCCGGCGCGACCACGATGGCTCCGGCGTCGACCGCGAGGTCGAGGTCCATCTGGTTGATCACCTGGGTGCCCGAGCCGCCCAGCCAGTGCCAGGCGAGGACCACCGGGGCGCCATCGGGCTCCGCGGGCAGACGGAGCTGGAAGTCGCGGAGGTCGTCGCCGACGGGGAAGCCGGTGTTCTGTCCCTCGACGAACGCTGGGCAAGACGTGGTGCCACCAGAGGTGCCGCCGCTGGTGCCGGAGCCGCTGGTGCCGCCGCTGGTACCAGAGCCGCTGGTGCCGCCCGATGTCGAGCCCCCAGAGGTGCCGCCGCTGGAGGTGAGGGTGGTGTCGGTCTCTGTGCTGTCCGCGGGATCTTCGGATCCGCAGGCGGCGATGAGCAGAAGGGTGATCATGGCAGCTCCTCGTCGAGGCGAGCATAGCGGTGTCGCCACGGCCTCGCTGCCTCAAGCTGCGCGCAGAGCGCAAGGACGGTGGCGTCGTCTCCGGGACGCCCCGCGATCTGCACCGCGTAGGGCCGACCGTCGGGTGTGATCCCGGCGGGGATCGTCGCGGCAGGCTGGCCGGAGGCGTTGAACGGCGCGGTGAACGCCCCCAGCGGCAGCGCCCGCTCGAACACCGCGTCGCCGTCGAGATCGCGCCACGCGCCCACGGGAGGCGGCAGCACACCGCAGGCTGGCAGCAGGTAGGCGTCGGCGTCGCCGAACCAGTCCCGAACCAGCGCGCCCACGCGCGCGGCGGCGGCCCCCGCGTCGTCCCCGGACACCCCGCGCCCCCGGGCCCGCAGCCAGCGCGTCGCGGGCTGCAGGTGCGCCTCCCACAGAACGGGCAGCCGCGACATCATCCAGGCGAACACATCGACGAAGTCGTCGGGGCTGGTCTCGAGCGGCGTCCCGGGCACGACGGAGTGCCCCAGCTCGGACAGCAGCTCAGCGGTGGAGCGCACCGCCTCGGCGATCACCGGGTCAACCGCGACGAGCGGGCTCTCCGCGATCACGCGGATCCGCAGCTTCTGTGGAGGGCGATCGCAGGCCGCCAGCAGGCTGTCTTCCGGAGGGGCGCGTGGATCGTAGCTGCGGGCGAGGAGCACATCGAGCATGGCGGCGGAGTCGCGCACGGTGCGCGCCACGCAGTTGCTCACGGCGATCGCGTGGGGATCGGTGGCGGCGTAGAAGCGCGGCAGCAGCTCCCGCGAGGGCTTGTGACCGTGCAGGTGACAGAAGGCCGCGGGGATGCGGATGGAGCCGGCGCCGTCCGAGGCGTGGGCCAGCGGCAGCAGGCCGGCGGCGACGGCGGCGGCGGAGCCCCCCGAAGACCCCCCACAGGTCAGATCGGTGCGCCAGGGGTTGCGACAGGGCGGGTGGATATCCGTCTCGGTCACGGGCAGGATGGCGAACTCAGACGTCTGGAGCTTGCCCACCAGCGTGAAGCCCCCGGGTCTCGCGCGGCGGGTGAGAGGGCCATCCACCGGCGTCCACAGCCAACGCGTGGAGCGGGAGCCCATCTGCGTGAGCGCCCCCGCGACGGGATCGACGTCCTTGATGCCGAGCGGCACCCCATGGAAGACGCCGCTCGGCTCAGCACGATCGCGCTGTCGGGCCGCTCGACGGGCGCGATCGGGCCAGGTGCGGGTGAACGCGCGGAGGTCGGGCTGGCGCGCGTCGATCCGACGCAGGCTGGCTTCGAGGGCGTCTACAGCCGTGGTGCGGCCGTCCCGGATGGCGCACGCCAGCTCGAGGGCCGAGGGGAGGGGAGTCAAGGGGTCAGATCCCATACTTCTTTCGCTTCCGCCAGAACGTGGGGCGGCTCACGCCGAACAGCTCGGCGGCCTCACCGATGTTGCCATGAGTCGTCGCAAGCGCGTGACGGATCCGGGTCACCTCGTCGGGCTCCGCGGGAGACTCCAGCGCGGAAGTCGCCGGGCGCGCGCGAAGCTCCGGGGGGAGATCGCCCAGCGTGAGCTCGGGGCCGCGACCCACCGCGAAGGCGTACCGCACCGCGCTGCTCAGCTCCCGCACGTTGCCGGGCCAGGAGTGGTCGAGCAGGGCGCGCATGGCGTCGGGGGAGACGCGCTGCACGCCCCGGGGGCCGCCGCGGTTGTGTCGCGAGATGAAGCGCCACAGCAGCAGCTCCACGTCGCCGCGCCGCTCGCGCAGCGGCGGTATGTAGACAGGGACCGCGCGCAGCTGGTCGAGGAGATCCGCGCGAAAGTGACCCGCGCGGGTCTCGGCGCGGAGCGCGCGGCGCGTGGCGGCCACCAGGCGTACGTCCACGGAGATCTCGCGGTCGCTGCCGACGGGGGTGATCACCCGATCCCGGAGGACCCGCAGCAGCCTGACCTGGAGGCGCGGCGGCAGCTCACCCACGCCGTCGACGAAGAGCGTGCCGCCCTCGGCGCGCTCGAACAGCCCCGCTCGCTCTCCCGCGGCGCCCCTGACGGCGCCCTCGGCGTGGCCGAACAGCTGGCTCTCCAGCACTGAGGCGCTGAAGGCGGCGCAGCCGACGGCGAGGAACGGTCCATCCCGCCGGTGGCTCTCGAGGTGCAGGGCGCGGGCGACCAGCTCCCTGCCCGTCCCGATCTCGCCGCGCACGAGCACCGGAGCCTCTGTCGCGGAGACGTCGCGGATGATCTGGAGGGTTCGCAGGAGGCCGACGTCCGTCGTGAGGAAGCCGTGAAAATCAGCGGCGTCGTCCTTCCGGGGCGCCGCTGTCGGCGCAGCGGCCCGCGCGGCGCTCTCCTCTGGGATCAGCACCTCGATCCCGCCGAGGAAGGAGCCGTCCGGCGCCGCGAACGCGCGACCGGTCTTGCGGACCCGCACCTGTCGCCCCTGGCTGTCGAGGTAGACCAGCGGGACGTCTCGCACCTCTCCGTGCTGGGAGATGCCGCAGCCGGCCATGCACTGCGGGCAGCGGTTGCTCTTGAGACAGTGCGACCCGACGATCTGATCGGTGGGGAAGCCGAGGAGGTCCTCGCCGCTCCACCAGACGACGTTGCGATCGGCGTCCACGGCGAACGCCGCAGCGCCCCCGGGGAGGAGGCCGCCCAGCAGGTCCATCGCGCCGGCGAAGCCCTCGTGGGCGCCGACCTGCCGTAGCCAGCGACGCAGCGGCTGATCCTGCATCATCCCCCCGGAATGATCCTCGATTCAAGTTAACGCGACTGAAACGAGTATCGAAACATGAGAGACGTGAACGGCGGGGCCCCGTATGGTACGAGGCCGGGTCTCTGCCCGACCGACAGGAGCCTCAGATGATCTTCCGGCAGCTGTTCGACTGCGACACCTCGACGTACACGTACCTCCTGGCCGATCCCGACACGCGCGAGGCCGTCCTGATCGATCCGGTGCTCGAGCAGGTCGATCGCGACGCGACGCTGCTGGAGCAGCTCGGGCTCAGCCTGCGCTACACGCTCGAGACCCACGTCCACGCCGATCACGTGACGGGGGGAGCGCGCCTGAAGGAGCGCCTGGGCTCACGCACGGTGGTCTCGAAGGCCGGCGGAGCCCCCGCGGCAGACGTGCAGCTCTCCCACGGCGACCGCCTGACCTTCGGCGCGCGCTGGTTGGAGGTGCGGGCGACGCCCGGGCACACCGGCGGCTGCGTCACCTACGTCACCGACGACCAGGCGATGGCGTTCACCGGAGACGCCCTGCTTATCCGGGGCTGCGGCCGAACGGACTTTCAGGAGGGCAGCGCAGAGCAGCTCTTCGAGAGCGTGCATGGGCAGATCCTGAGCCTCCCCGAGGGCACCCGCGTGTACCCGGGCCACGACTACCACGGCCACACCGCGACGACGGTCGCGGAGGAGCGCGCCCACAACCCGCGACTGGGCGGCGGGCGGACCCGCGCGGAGTTCGTGGAGATCATGGGCAGTCTCGAGCTCTCACCGCCTCGGCGGATCCATGTGGCGGTGCCGGCGAATCGTCGCTGCGGGCTGCTCAGCGAGGCCGGCGACGCGAGCGACCCCGTCGCGCGCCCTTGATGCGGATAGACCAGCACAGGCGCTGGAGCACCGCAAGCGGGGGAGCCCCGTGAGGGCAGAATCGTGAACCACGGCTTCTTGATCGACAACCGCAAGTGCATCGGCTGTCACGCCTGCTCCACGGCCTGCAAGAGCGAGAACCAGGTTCCCCTCGGCGTCTCCCGCACCTGGGTCAAGACGACCGAGTCGGGCCTCTTCCCAGACGTCACGCGCCACTTCCAGGTGACGCGCTGCAACCACTGCGAGAACCCACCCTGCGCGAAGATCTGCCCGGTAACCGCGATGTACCGGCGCGCCGACGGCATCGTGGAGTTCGACCCGGACGTCTGCATCGGCTGCAAGGGCTGCCTGCAGGCCTGCCCCTACGACGCCGTTCACATCGATCCTGACAAGGGCACGGCGGCCAAGTGCCACTTCTGCGCGCACCGGGTGGAGGTGGGGATGGAGCCGGCATGCGTGGTGGTGTGCCCCGAGCACGCGATCATCGCCGGCGATCTCGACGATCCGACCTCGAAAATCAGCCGCGAGCTGGCGCGCAACCCGGTGTCCGTGCGCAAGCCCGAGCAGGGGACGCGACCCAACCTGTTCTACGTGGGCGGGCAGCACGCCTCGCTCGACCCGCTCGCCACCCTCGACGCCGGGGGCGGTATGTTCACCGACGCCACGGCTGATGGGCCGATCTCGATCGGCTCCCCGACCGGAGCTGCCGGACCTCACCGCGTGGCCGGACAGATGGTGCAGACGGCCTACACCGTGCGGCACCCAGCGTCGTGGCACTGGCCGGTCCCCGCGTACCTGGTCACCAAGGGCATCGCCGCAGGCATCTTCGGCATGCTGTCGGCGATGGCTCTGAGCGGCGCGGCGATCACGGGCCTCCCGGCGGCGCTGGCGGGCGGGCTGGGGGTGCTGATGCTGGCGGTGACCACGGGCCTGCTGCTGCTCGACCTGGAGCGCCCCGAGCGGTTCCTGTCGATCGTGCTGCGACCGCAGTGGGGGAGCTGGATCGCGCGCGGCGCGTTCATCCTGATCGCCTTCAGCGGCGCGGCAACGGCGTGGTGGGGAGCGGAGATCGCAGCATGGATGGGGTGGATCGCCGACGTCCCGCGCGCAGCCCTGGCGCTCCTCACCGCGCCGCTGGCCGCGGCGGGCGCCGTCTACACCGCGTTCCTGCTGGCGCAGGCCGAGGGGCGCGACCTGTGGCAGAGCCCCCTGCTGCCGACCCACCTGCTGATCGAGGCGGCGATCGCGGGCTCGGCGGCGCTGCTGGTGATCGGGCCGGCGCTGGGTGAGCCCCTGCCGGCGCTGGCAAGGACGGTCCTCGTCGTCGCCTTGTTTGCGGATCTGGCGGCGCTGGGTCTCGGTGAGCTGGCGATTCCGCATGCATCGACGGTCGCCGCGCGGGCCGCCCGGGAGATCGTGAAGGGACGCTACGCGCGGATGTTCTGGGGGGGCGCGATAGGCCTGGGGCACATCGCAGCGCTGGCGCTGCTGGCGGTGGGGCACCCCGTCGCCTCCGCGCTGGCCGGCGTGTGTGCGCTCATCGGCCTGTATCTGTATGAATTCGCGTTCGTGATGGCCCCCCAGCAGATCCCCAACAGCTGACGCACAGACCCGTTTCTGCAACCTCCGACTGCGCAGGCCCATGTCCAAGCTCCAGCGACTCCTGAGCGCCATGCGCCGTCGGAAAGACGACGTCGTCGCCACCGGACCGACCAACGCCGCGGGCAGCGCGATGCCCACCTTCGGTCACGCCGAGGGCGCCCGCCCCGTAGACATGACCGATGTTCGGCACCCGGACGGCCGCATGTCCAGCTACCCGCCCACGGAGCACTGGGACGACTGGGTGGAGTACGACGGCGCGGCGTGGCCCCGGCGCGTCCCGCGTCGCTATACGCTGGTGCCGACCATCTGCTTCAATTGCGAGAGCGCCTGCGGGCTGCTCGCGTACGTGGACAAACAGAGCTTCGAGATTCGCAAGCTGGAGGGCAACCCTGAGCACCCCGGGTCGCGGGGGCGAAACTGCGCCAAGGGGCCCGCCACCCACAATCAGATCTACGACGCCGAGCGCATCCTGTACCCCCTCAAGCGGGTGGGGGAGCGCGGGGCGGGGCAGTGGCAGCGCATACCGTGGGATCAGGCCCTGGACGAGATCTCCCAGAAGATGCGCGCCAGCCGACAGAAGCGCAGAGACGGGATCATGTACCACGTGGGTCGCCCCGGAGAGGACCACTATACGAACCGCTGCATCACCGCGTGGGGAGTGGACGGACACAACTCCCACACCAACATCTGTTCGGCGGGGGCGCGCTGCGGATACTACCTGTGGTCCGGCGCAGACCGCCCCAGCCCCGATCACGCCAACGCCCGGGTGATCCTGCTGGTGAGCAGTCACCTGGAGACGGGACACTACTTCAACCCGCACGCGCAGCGCATCATCGAAGCCAAGATGAAGGGCGCGAAGATCGTGACGCTCGACCCGCGTCTGTCCAACACCGCGGCGAAGAGCGACGTGTGGCTGCCGACGTGGCCCGGCTCCGAGACGACGGTGCTGCTGGCGATCGCCAACCACCTGATTCAGCACGATCTGTACGACCGCGAGTTCGTGCGGCGCTGGGTGGACTGGGAGGCGTTCCTGCAGAACATCGCCGAGCCCGTGCTCGCCAGCGATCTACCGGACGATCAGAAGCGCGAGATCGAGGCGGCCCTGCTCAAGGCATCCCTGAGCGAGGCGGCCCCGGTCCAGGAGACCCCGAGCCCGGAGACCCCGGAGGGTGGCGCTGACTTCGACGCCTTCGACCGCGCGCTGAAGGCGCTGTATCGCGGCTACACGTTCGAGCGGGCGGCCGCAGAGTCCGGCGTTCCCATTCAGAGAATCGAAGAGACCGCGCGCATCATCGCCGACTGCGGCGATCGCCTGGCGGCGCACGTCTGGAGGAGCGCTTCGATGGGCAACCGGGGCGGCTGGCAGGTCTCGCGGTGCCTGTTCTTCTTGAACGTTCTGACCGGCAGCGTCGGAACGCGCGGCGGCACGTCGCTCAACTCCTGGAACAAGTTCGTCCCCAGGCCCTACCGTCAGCCGCCCCCTTTCAACGCGTGGAACGATCTGCACCTGCCCCACGAGTGGCCGCTGGCGTTCTACGAGATGAGCTTCCTGCTTCCGCACTTCCTGCAGGAGGGGCGCGGCGAAGTCGACGTCTACTTCACGCGCGTCTACAACCCCATGTGGATCAACCCCGACGGGTTCATGTGGCTGAAGGCGCTGCGCGACACCGAGAAGCTGAAGTGCCACGTCGCGCTGACGCCCACCTGGAACGAGTCCGCGTGGTTCGCCGACTACGTGCTGCCCATGGGACACTCCGCGGAGCGCCACGACCTGATGAGCCAGGAGACACACGCGGGCATGTGGATCGGCTTCCGCCAGCCGGTGCGGCGCGTGGCCATGGAGCGGGCGGGCCGGTCGGTGCGCTTCACGCACGAGGCGAACCCGGGCGAGGTGTGGGAGGAGAGCGAATTCTGGGTAGCGCTGACCGGGCGGCTCGATCCCGACGGCGCGCTGGGGATCCGCCAGTACGTCGAGAGCCCCACGAGACCTGGCGAGCTGATCTCGCAGGACGAATACTGGGCGTGGATCTTCGAGCACAGCGTGCCGGGACTGCCCGAGCGGGCCGCCGCGGAGGGGCTGACGCCGCTGGCCTACATGCGCAGATACGGCTGCTTCGAGGTGAAGGCAGAGAACTACGTGCCCTACGAAGCAGAGCTCGCAGCGTCCGACGCCCCCGGGAGCGGGGTGTTGATCGACGGCGTGCGGCGTCGCGGGTTCGGCACGCCCAGCGGAAAGCTGGAGTTGTTTTCGACGACCCTGCGAGACTGGGGCTGGGGTGAGCTGGACCGCGTGGTGCCGTGGTGGCTGCCGAGTCACGTCCACCCCTCACAGATCGATCGCGCGGCGGGCGAGATGGTGCTGCTGCCCAACTTTCGGCTGCCCACCCTCATCCACACCCGCAGCGCCAACTGCAAGTGGCTGTACGAGATCTCCCACGCGAACCCCATCTGGATGCACCCCAAGGACGCCCGACGCATCGGTCTGGGCGGCGGTGATCTGGTGCGCGTCGACACGGAGATCGGCTGGTTCGTCGATCGGATCTGGATCACCGAGGGGATCACGCCAGGCATCATCGCGATGAGTCACCACCTCGGACGCTGGCGACTCGCAGAGAGCGCGGGAGGAAACAAGGGAACCACCGCGCTGGCTCGACTCGACGACGACGGAGACGGCGGCCACACCCTGCAGCTGCTGCGCGGCGCGGGCCCCTACGACACCTTCGATCCCGACACGCGGCGCATCTGGTGGAACGACGTGGGGGTGCACCAGAACCTCACCCACCCGGTGCAGCCGGACCCGGTGAGCGGCCACCACTGCTGGCTCGTGAAGGCGCTATCGGTCCGCAAGGCGCGCCCCGACGAGCCACATGGGATGGTGCACGTCGACATCCGCAAGAGTCACGCGGTGTATCGCCGGTGGCACGCGCTCACGCGATCGGCGGTCGATCACAGCCCCGACGGCACCCGCCGACCGCTCTGGCTGAAGCGCCCGCTCAAGCCGGTGCCGGCAGCCTACAAGCTCCCGGACGAGCCCTTCGGGCGCTGAAGACCCATGGACGCCCCCTCCGTCTCCCGCGCGCTCATCTTCCTCGGCCGCCTCATCACCGAGGGGGCCGCGCCGGATCTGCTCCCCACCGTCCGGGAGGTGTTCGGTCCCATCGGCGGCGCAGCGGGGCTGGCGGCGAGACACCACGCGCTGTTCGGGATGGAGGCGCCGCCCTACCAGAGCTTCTTCCTGTCGCCCGATCGGCTGCTGGGGGGAGACACCTCCGCGGCGGTCGCCGCCGAGTACGCCCGCGCCGGGTTCGCGCCCGACGTCAGCGACACCGCGCCGGATCACCTGGGGATCGAGCTGGTGTTCGTCGGCGTGCTGGTCCGACGTGGGGCGAGCGACGCGGAGCGAGGCTTTCTGGACGGGCACCTGCTCCGCTGGTTGCCGGCGCTGGCCGCGGCGCTCCCCGCAGCGCTTACCGCTGGCGACCAGAGCTCTGGGGAGTCCCCCTCTGTGGGGCTCTTCAACGAGGCGGTGTGCCTGGCGCTGGAGCTGACCCGTTCGCGGCGGGCGAGCCTGGGCGGCGCAGTCCCAGACTGGGCGCTTCCGCCGACGCCGGCGGTGGCAGACGGGAGCCTGCGAGAGATCGCAGAGCTGTTGTGTACCCCCGCGCTCGCAGGGGGCCTGCTGGGGAGACGGGCGATCGGAGCGATGGGGCGGGAGCACGGGGCTCCGCGGGGGTTCGGACCGCGCGCACAGGAGCTGAAGACACTGCTGCTTTCATCCGCTCGTTATGGCGTTTTGGACGATGTCCTCGGAGAGATCGACTCGGAGCTGTGCCGCTGGATGGCCGCACACCGCGCGGGGTCGCCGAGAGGACCGAACGACAGCCGGCCGTGGACCCATGCCCGACCGTGGCTCGAGCGAATCACCGCCACCCGCTCCCTCATCGCGGCGATGCGGAAGGCGGCGTGACGCGCCGTTTCCTGCCGGCAGGCGATCTGTGGGACGGCCGTCCGCCGGTCCCCCTGCGCGACCTCGCGGCGGCGGCCACCGTGACCTTCCTGAGCATCCCGCAGGGCGTCGCCTACGCGATGATCGCGGGCCTGCCCCCGGTCATGGGGCTGTACGCGGCGTCTGTTCCGGTGATCGTCGGCAGCCTGTTTCGCAGCGCCCCGCGCGTCGTCACGGGCCCGACCAACGCGGTGAGCCTGCTGGTGGGGACGGCCACGGCCGCCGCCGCCGATCGCGCGGGGATGGACGCGGCGCAGGTGGCGATCACGCTGGCGGCGATGGTCGGAGCGATCCAGATCGCGCTCGGCGCGCTGCGGATGGGGGCGCTGGTCGACTACGTCTCGCGCTCGGTGGTGCTCGGGTACATCACCGGCGCTGCGGTGCTGATCGGCGCTGGCCAGCTCGCGAGCCTCACGGGCACACCGAACACGCGCGGGATCCTGCCGCTGCAGATCGCCGGCTGGCTCGGTGGCCTCTCCGAGACCCACGGGCCCAGCGTCGCGCTGGGGCTGGTGGCAGCGGCGATCGTCGCGGGGTGCCACCGGTGGGCTCCCCGGCTCCCGGGCGCGCTGGTGGCGATGGTCGGGGGGATCACCTTGTCGTGGCTCGCAGACCTCCCCGCGCATGGGATCCGCGTCTGCAGAGACATCGCGCCTGTCACGCCGGGCCTCCCACCGCTCACGATCCCGGGGGGGCTCGATCTGCTGGAGCTGGCGCCGCTGGCCCTGGCGACCACGGTGCTGAGCCTCGTGGAGTCCAGCGCCGTGGGACGCTCGCTGGCCGCGCACACGGGGGAGCGCCTCGACGCCGACGTCGAGTTCGTGGGGCAGGGTCTGGCGAACCTCGCGGCGGCCTTCTGCGGCGGGTACCCGGTGAGCGGCAGCCTGGCGCGCTCATCGCTCAACGCCGCCGCAGCCAGCCGCATGTCCGGCGTGCTCTCGGGCGCGCTGATGCTCGGCGTGCTCACGGCCGCCGTCGGAGTGGTCGATCTCACACCGATTCCGGTTCTGGCGGGGATCCTGGTTGTGGTCGCCTGGCGGATGATCGATCGCGACGCCATCGGCCGCGCGCTCCGGACCAGCCGCGGCGATCGGATGGCGTTCATCGCCACGGTGCTGGGCACATTCGTGGTGCGGCTCGACATCGCCATCTACCTGGGCGTGGGCATCAGCCTGGTCTTGTTTCTGCGACGCGCGCGCTTGTTACGGTCGGGTGAGCTCCGCTTCGACCGCGCGGGCCGGCTGCGAGAGCACGCTCCGAACATCGAGGCTGGGGGGAACATCGAGGAGTGGGACGTCGAGGAGGGGCAGAGCTGCTCGGCGATCACCGTGCTCCACCTCGAGGGCAGCCTGTTCTTCGGCGCCGCGGGAGAGCTGCGGGAGGTGCTGGAGCGCGCGACCGAGCCGGAAGGCGTCCGGGTGCTGGTGGTGCGGATCAAGCGCTGCCACGACCTCGACGCCACGAGCGCGCTGGTCTTCGCCGAGGCCGCCGAGCGCCTCGCCCGCACGGATCGACACCTGCTCCTGGTGGGGATGCGGCCCCGCGCCATGGAGGTGCTCGAGGCCAGCGGCTCGGCCGGACGGGTGGGTCGGGAGGCGCTGTTCCCCACCCAGCCGGGGTGGTTCGTGGCGATGGGCCAGGCGCTTGCAGAGGCGCTGGAGATCGCGGGTGACCATACCTGCGGCGACGAATGCCCGGTTCAGGCGTATACCGAGACACCATGACCGAAACACCGTGATCGAAACACCGTGCGTCCAAGGCGTCTTGCAAATTGAGACAAACCAGGAATATCACTGATACCGAGGCGGGCAGTGGGTAGTGTGGAGCGACTGCTGCCCCACTCTCAGCTCCACCGACCGCTTCTGCTCGGGTGGAGCTGATTGTGCTCCACGGCAAGGCTGGACGGGGGTTCGGCCTGGGGCAGCAGCTCATTCCCATGTAGCCAGCGTCTGGCCTGGGAGCTGACTGGTTCGTCGCCGAAACACAGCGAGCAGGCGGACATCAGACCCGGTCAGGTGATGCTCGTGTCTGCTGGACCGCCACACCGAAACAAGCGAGAGTCAAGGTTACACCTGCTAATACTCGCGCCCGACAACATGCATCCGCCACTTTCGCATGAAGTGCGCCTGTTTTGACAACACAGGTTTAACCTGGCTTTTCGCAGTGCCGGTAGGGGCTGGGATGCCCTGGAACCCCCAGAATCGTCCCCCACCCCTACCATTACCCCTACCGTTCGGTGGGCCATGGAGAGCGCAGGAACCCGGGGAGCCAGACCAGCTACAGGGCTTTTGGCGAACAACAATATATGTACGCACAAGTATCTAACAATAGCCCCTTTACAGGATATCGGTACGCACGTATATACTTGACCTGAGCCAGCCGCACCAGCCCTCTCCCCGCCAGATCGCCTCCTTCCTGGCCCGTGTCCGCGCGGCCATCGATACCGGAGCGGTGCGGTTCACCGACTCCGCGGCCGACGACATCGACGAGATGGGTTGGGCCCCCTCCGAGGCGCTGGCGGAGATCCGAGCGCTGGACGCCCGCGACCTCCTCGATGTCGTCGCTGCCCACCATGACGGCGGCCCGATCTGGAACTTCAACCCCGGCGATCTGTGGATTCGGCTCCGCGAGGAGCGCGGGGTGCTGGTGATCAGCTTCCACGACTCCGTCGTCCCCTGACCCTGAGGAACCCATGCAGACCCCAGACCTGACCATCGACCACCGCCACGAGGACACCGGCCACGCCGCCCGCCTCGTGTCGAAGACCTCGCGCATCTCCCGCGGCGGCCGGCACCACACGGTGCAGGTGTGGCGCTGGAGCTGCGATGGCTGCGCCGACCCGATGACCGGCGCGCAGCCGTTCCTCTTCGCAGACGTGCCCCTGATGGAGTTGAACCACCAGATCATCGCGGCCGCATGGCTCGAGCGGTACGGCGAGCCCCTGCCCCGCATCCGGCGCGGCCGACCCACCGATGCCCCCCGCACCATCCGCGTCCCCCTGCGCCTCACCGAAGCCGAAGCCGCGCGACTGGACGAGCTGCGCGGGGAGGTGAGCCGGTCGGAGTGGCTACGGAGGGGGCTGCAGGCAGCGGGGTAGCTGTCGCGCTCGCCCCACCCCGCGCACGGGGTGCAGATCCCGATCGACACCGACGCTCGTTGAGTTGACCGCCCCAGACCGCAGACCAGCGAAGACGGTTCACTTCCACCACGGCGCCGTCACCGCGCCAGGTCGAGCCTCACCACCTCACAGGGAAGCGGGCGCGGATCCCCAGCTCGCTGCCGGTGGCCTCGACCGACGTAGCGACGGAGAGAGCCGACGGTGACATCGCCGCGCTCGTGTGGCTGCGTCGGCGCGCCTCGCGAGCCCACCACGGCGCCATCAGCGGGCCCCCGCAGCCGCTCAGGGGCCGCGTGAGAGCGCCACAGTGCCGCTGCGCTGGCATGGCGCCACCCCAGCCCTGACGCGGCGCTCACGCGCTGACAGGGGCCCAACAGGCGCGCGCTCGGCGTGCATTCGCGAGACGCGCGACAGAAACGGCGCTCTCGTGGGGTGGCGATTTATTTTCAACTTTCTGCACTCCCACCCTTGCACGCTAATAGCGAGCAGTTATTGTATATGTGTCGGGAGGGGGAATGGGCCCCCGCCGACACCCACCCACAAAGCGGAGTGAGTCATATCCCACCGAAAAATCCGCGACGCTTTCGAGCGGAGCAAGGCAGCGATTCTACTGCTGATCGCACCCAAGGATAGGGAAAAGGCAGAGCGGTATCTCGATGAGCTTTGGCACTACATCGAAGCTCACAACAACCGCAAGTTGACAACAAAGGCCCCCTCGGCAACCCCGGGGGGGCCGCTCCCGTTCTGGGGTAGGTGGGGCGCCGTCGGGGCACTACTACCGACGACGCCCCTGTGACAACACAGGCCCTCGCCAAGGCGGGGCCGCTCTCACTGGCCTATGAAGGCCGATCCGGGTCATACCCTACGATGTCGATCAGCGCCGCCAGTGCCTCCCGCTGGGCTGCTTCGATGGTCTCGGCAGCGCCTTCGCGGATCACGTGGCGGTCGGAGTGACAGGCGAGCCAGCTATAGGGGTCGTCGTCGTCGGGGCCATCCCTCTCGATGGACACTGATGCCCCGAGCGTCTGGTTGTCGTACTCCGTGTAGATCCAGGGCCTCACCAGCCGGTACTCGCCGATCTGGCGCCACTCCCCAAGCTCTCGGCGCGGTGTGGGCCGGTCACGCTCGATCACCTCCTCGGGTGTCTCCGGCTGGCGCTGTCCCTCAAGAGCTGCCGCCAGGTCGCCGAACTCGATCACCACCGGGTGAACCTCAAGCAGCTCCGCGATCTGGCGGACATGGGCGCGCGTCGGTGCCCGGCCGTGGGCCCACTTGTAGACCGCGGGCTGCGAGACCCCCAGGGCGCGGGCCGCGGCGTTCTGGCCTCCGAGGTGCTGTATCGCTGTCGTGACGTTCTGGTGTAGCTGTTCCATACAGCAGGAATAACCGCAGGTGTTTAAGGGGGCAATACCCGTTTGTTATTTGGTTCCAACGTCAGCATCGACGGCAGCGCGATCCGGATGCGCGGCCCATAACCCCGCTTCCACGCCCTCACCTCCCACTTCTCCGGCGGGCTGTCCTTCACCCACCCGAACATCGCCAGGTCCGGTCCTGCGCCCGTCGGCGACATCACCCGCAGGACCCGCCCCGTGCACCGCAGGCGAGCGCAGCGGACGCAGACCACCCCGTCGCCAGCCCTGTAGAGCACTCGAGGCGGTACCCCGGCCCGCTTGCACCGGGGGCAGAGCAGCGCCAGAGCAGGGCGCGCCCCGGGAGCCGGCACCGTGGGGACATGCTGCGGTTCGCTCCAGCCCACCACCCGCGGGCGGCGCCACATCATCATCAGGTGGCCGCCCTCCCAGAGCCAGGCCCCATCACCCCAGGCGCTCACGTTCGGCCAGCGCAGCGCGCCCACAGTGCCGGCGATCGCCACGCGCAGGAAGGAGCGAACGCCGAAGCGCGCAGCCTCCACCGCCCAGCGGTCGCCACCGGTCATGGGCCCCCGAGCGCTGTGCTGGTGCGCCAGCTCTCGAGCCAGCGGGCCTGATCGGCTTCGTTCTCGGCTGCGCGCCGCGCCTCCTCCTTCGCCTGGCGCTTCTCGATGCGGCGCTTGATCCGCTCCTGCCGCTGCGCCTCAGAGGTCTTGCTGTGCTGCTCAAGCAGCTCCTCCAGTGCCGGCAGGAGCTGCGCGCCCCCTCGACAGCAGACCACCCGGACGGATGGAGCCTGACGCCGCCGACGCCGCGCCCTCTTCCGTCGGCCCGGGTACTGCGAGGGGTAGCCGAGGTTCGCGCAGCGCCGGCACATCCACCCACCATCGGGGTGGCGGTGGAGCTCGTTCGCCTTCCGCCCGCAGGTGCAGATCACCAACTCCCGCCAGCCCTGCCCGGCTGGCGCGCTGTCGATGTTGAATTGCCACAGTGCCGAGCGGATCCGGCGCGTCCCTTCCACCTCCCGGAAGGTGAGCGTCTGCGAGAAGCGCCCCCACAGTAGCGGCCCCCGCAGCCCCCTCACGAACGCCAGCCCGCCGGTGCCCTGGCCAGGCATGGAGACCGCCAGCGCCCGCCGTGTCTGGGGCAGGAACCGCAGCACCGGCAGGGACGGCACATCGCCAACCAGCAGCCGTCGGCCGCCGGTTCGCCAGTCGCCGTGGTGGCGGTGGTGTTCGTCAGCGTGTCCGTCGTGGGCGTGGGCGTTGTCATACCGAAGGAACGTGCAGCCCTCGCCGGCCACATGGGCGTTGTACGAGTAGTCATCGGTCACCAGCCAGGGGTCCGTGCCCGGTTCAAGGGTGCGCCCGTTGGCTTCGCTCATGGCTTTCTGCACGCGGATGACGATGCCGCCCAAGCAGGCGATCAACCTCTTCTGCTCAGCGAACAGCGGCCGGAGATCGAGGTGGAGAGTGTCACCGCCCACGAACCCATCCGCCCTGAATCTGCCCATCTGGGTTTCATGCACCCGGATGTAGTGAGACAGGCGCTTGGGGCTATGAACTCCGCCGGCGCTCAAGACGCTCCTTCAGCTTCAGCACCATCAGCCATTCGCAGACTTCCCAGGTCTCCCGCAGCGCGCCATTCGACACCATGCTGCGGATTTCATCGGAGGGGATGTCGAACTTGTCCTCGTAGAGACGAAGCTTCGCCTCCAGCTCCTTGATCTCTCCGTTCGGCTCAGAACGCAACGCCGCGGACGCGGCGGCAAGCATCTGCTGCTGCCCCTCCTCGTCTGCGCTGACGAACTCTCTGGTGGTGAAGCTGACCCGCATCTTCTGACCTCCAGAGACTGAAAAACCCGCTTGATCCCACGGGATCGGCGGGCTCCATGAGCCGCAGCACATGAGATAACTGCAGCGATAGTCACCTCAGTTGACGGTAACGTCAACTGAGGCGGGGGTGAAATGTCAAGCGCGCAAACGTCGTGCTACCCGCCAACCGTCGGTTTTTGTCAAATGTCAAAACTGATTTTTGACGTTCACATGTCAAGACTTCACCCGGGGTTCCGGGCCGACCTCCGGGCGACAATCGCCGCACCCGGGCTACGCCGCCTGGTTCACTCCCTGCGGCGCCCACGGCGGATCGCCGCGGCCGAGCAGACAGCTCGGTGACGGTCAGCCCCCGCTCCTCTCGACCCGCTCGGATGGCCTGCTGTACCAGCTCTCGGCGTTGCGCCTTGTCCATCGATAACCTCGTGCTACAGCTTATTCTAACCAGTTCGCATCCTCTTTCACACCCACAGCGCGTGACTCCTGACGGGGCGCATTCGGGATTTGGGGGCAGTCTGAG
>CAYXGP010000107.1:0-26469 GCA_964464515.1 uncultured Enterobacterales bacterium | reverse complement strand
GCCGCGAACGGGATGGTCGGGGGCATCATGCTGTCGTCTGTCGGGGTGTGGGGGAAGACCAACACCGGCGTCGCGGTGGGGGCGGCCGGGGGGAGCGCCATCGGTCTGGGCACCGGCGGCCTCTACGTCGGCCTGCGACCGATCTCGAGGGGGCAGGGGCTGCTGTACGCAAGCGACGCGAGCTGGGGTCTCCTGGGGGGGCTGGCGACGACCTGGGCGCTCTATGGCTGGGGCTATCAGGGCGAGGACAGGGAGCGCCGCGAGGACATGGGGGCGCTGCTGCGCACCGTGGGGACCGTCGGCGGCGCGGGTCTGGCCTGGGCGCGTCTGCCCCACGAGCCCTCCGCCAGCGACGTGCTGGAGATCGACGGCGGGGGGTATCTCGGCGCGCAGCTCGCGTTGGGGTTGTCGGACCTGCTCACGTCTCAGCCGCGCCCGGATGAGTGCTGGTGGGAGGAGCGGACCACCGACACCTGGACCAGGGACACCACCCCCAGCGACACTCCCTACTACGAGGAGAGCGCCGTTCGTGACGGCGACGGGTCGCAGATCAGCTGCTTCGACACCCGCCGGGACCAGCGCCTGCGGCGACGATCGACCGCCGGCCTTCTGGGTGGCGCGGCGGGGCTGGGCGTCGGGCTGCTGGTCCGCGATGCCTGGGAGCCCACGTGGCAGGGGCTGGGGTTCGCGAGCGCCGTGGCCGCGGAAGGGGCCTGGATCGGCGGATGGATGCCGACGGCGCTGGGCATCGAGGAGCCGGAGGGCAACATTCGAGTGGGGGGCCACACGGGCGCTGCCGCCGGGCTGATCTTCGATCACTTCTTCCCCCAGAAGATCACCACGGCGGGGCAGGTGGCCTTCGGGGCAGTGACGGCCAACGCCATCGGCGCTGGTGTTCCGTTCCTGGCCGGATCGGAGGACGATCAGATCATCACCGCGATCATGCTCCCGGTGGGCGCGGTGGGTGCCGTCGCAGGGGGTGTCCTGGCGCCCCGGGTCCAGCTCACGGGCGGCGACGTCAGCATGGTGGCGGTGGGCACCGCGCTGACGGTGGCGGAGGCCGCGACGCTGGGCTTCATCCTGGACGAGAAGGAGATCTGGGTGACGCCGACGCAGCCCGTCGGGCTGGTCCTGACTGCGGGGGGAGCGGCGGGGATCGCCTTCGAGGCGCTAGCGACGCAGCGGACCCCCCGCGTGCGCGACTCGCTGTTTCTGGGCTCAGCGGCGGGCTGGGGCTCCTACGCAGGCTTCCTCTTTCCGATAGCGCTGGACACTGACGGGACCGCAGCGGACCACGCGCTGGTCACGATGCTGACCGCCGACGCCTTCCTCGGCGCTGCGGGCCTGGCGATCTCTCCGGTCGTGGGGATGGACGCGCGCGACACGCTCCTTCCACAGATGGGCGCGCTGGCCGGCGGCACCCTCGGCACGCTCGCTGTGACGTTCTCCTCAGACAAGCCCCGGGACATGGCGCGCGGGGCACTGATCGGCGCGGCGGCGGGCGCAGGGGTGGGCGCTGTGGTGCGGGCGGTGGTGCCAGAGCGCGAGCGGGTCGCGTTGGTGCCGTCCGTGCCGCGGCTCGATCTGCCCGGAGACTGGGGTGTCTCGGCTGCGCCGACGATCCTGGAGGACGGCGCCAGCGGAGTGCTCGTCTCGCTCGACGTGCGCGGACTCTGACCGGTCAGCGCACAGTGGGATCCGGGGCAGGGCGCCAGCGGCGGGCCTGACCGGCGCTGTAGCCGGCCACCAGCAGAGGGTCTTGTGCGGCAGCGAGCCCGGACGGGCGAGGGATCTCCGCGCGGGGCCCCCAGCGCTCGCCGAGCCCGTGGCCGTAGCCCTCGACGAACCGATCCGGGAGCGGCCGGCCGGGCGGTGTGGTGGGAAGGGCGGCGGTCGTGGGAAGGTGCCAGCCGGCCACATCGAGCGCCCAGCGGCGCCCCACCGACCACCAGACCGCCTGCTGGGCAGCCTCCGAGAGCGGCGTGGCCGTCTTCGCGACGGCGCGCAGCGCGGCGGCGTCGTGGGTGTCGATCAGCGAGCGCAGCGGTCCCCAGGTCTCGAGGTGGCGCCAGGCCAGCCAGTCCAGGGCATGCTGACGCTGCGGCTCGGTGACGGCCGGCAGGTGCGCGAGATCCAACTCGGCGCGAGCGAGCAGCTCCCCGGCGGTGTCCACGCGGCCGGACAGATCGAGCAGCAGCGCCTCGGCGACCCCCTCGACGAACGGCTGGACGGGCAGGTGCGCGGGACGGACGACGCTCGACAGCAGGAGCGGCGGCCGGGGGTGGTCAGGGCGCGCGCGGAGGATGGCCGCCACCGACTCCCGGCCGATCGCGTAGGCGTGCAGGCGCTGGGAGCGGAGGTCTATCGCGGCGCAGTCCTCGTGCTCGTCGAGCGACAGCGCGTAGCTGAACTGGGGCCTGAAGGTGTCCGGTGCGCCGGCGGTCAGGTGGGCCATCGAGAGGACGGGGAAGGGCGCTTGGAGCGTCTCGGCCCGCGCCGCCAGCCCCGCGGCCAGGGGCATCGCCATCAGGGCGAGGGCGGCCCGGGGACGACGCGACCACCAGCGACCCGCGACCGACGCCACGAGGAGGAAGGCCAGCGGATGGACAGGGGCGGCGTAGCGGGTTGAGCCTGGAACGGCGATCTCCGGCCAGTCCGGATCGTAGACCTGGAAGCGCACCACCGCGTAGATCGCCGTCCAGCACGCCAGGGCGACGAGGGCGCCGCGCGCCGGTCGCGGTCCCGAGCGGACGGCAGCGACCGCCGCGACCACCAGCGACGCCGCCCAGCCCCAGCCGGCCGCCCAGCCCAGCGGCCCGTGGGGGAGGCCGAACAGCGCGACGAGCTGCCCCGGGCGGAGGAGCGTGCCGAGCTTGTGGGGCAGGCGCGACAGGCTCGGGAGGGCTTCTCCTTCCTGGTAGATGGTCACGAAGGGGTGGGCGCTCGCCGTGAGCCACTGGCCCAGCCACGGCAGGAGGCCCAGCGCGGCGCCAGCCGACACGAGCGCCAGGTCTCGCGGGCGTCTGGCTAGCCACACGAAGGCCGCCGCCAGCGCCCAGGCCCCCGAGAAGCTCACCCACAGCGCCGCACCCAGCAGGCCGCCGCCGATGAGCAGCCGAACGGGACGGGCCCGCGCGGGCAGGATCGCGAGCAGGCCGCAGGTGCCAAGCACGCCTGCCTCGACGTGATTTCCCCAGGAGATGAGCGACAGGTGCAGCCACGAGCGGGGCGGCAGCAGCACGAGGAGAGCGAAGAAGGCCGCCGCCGCGGGGCCCGCCTGCCTGCGCAGCGCCGCGAAGCCCGCGACGCCCAGCAGCGTGGTGAACCCGATCGGCACCAGCTTCCAGGTGAGCCAGGAGTCCGGGCCGAGCGCGAGCAGCGGCGCGGCGAGGAGGGCGTCGAGGGAGCAGCCGCCGCAGAACTCGCGGTACTGCATCCGGAACAGCGCCCCGAGGTGGCCCGAGATGAGCTGCTGGGCGTGGCTGGCGTTGTACAGCTCCTCCGGATCGACCTCTGCGATGGAGGGGTTGAGGAGCGCCAGCCCCTGGAGCACCGCGATCAGCGCGCCCAGAAGTACGGCGGCCCGCCAGGAGCGGCGGGCCTCGGTCATCGGCGACCTCCGGGGAGGCCCACTGCTGTCAGAGCCAGCCGTTGATGATCTCGTCGTTCAGACGGCCGGGGTGTCCGCGCCAGATGATCTTGCCGTCCTTGACGGCCGCGGCGGCGGGGATGCCGGAGACGTTGAAGTGCTGCGACAGTGACCCGTCCTCCTTCGCCATCGGGTAGTTCACCTCGTTCTCGTTGATGAACTCGTTGACGCTGTCCTCGGTGGCGCTGCGGGAGATCTTGGTGAGCCCCACCAGGTTGAGTCCACGCGACTGGTAGGTCGTGTAGGTCTCCTTGAGCTTCGGCACCTCTCGGCGGCAGTGCGGGCACCAGACCTCCCAGAACACGAGCAGGGTGGTGCCGTTGCCCATATCGACCGAGCTCTCGTTGACCAGCCACTTCTCTACGCCCTTGCTGAAGTCGCTCGGGGCGGTCTTGCCCACGACCTCGAGCTCCGCGCCGATCTTGCGAGCAGCGCGGTAGGCGGCGGTCTGGGCGTACCTGGACTTCAGCTCGGCCAGCTTGGCCTTGGCGCCGTCGAGATCGCCCTTGGCGACGAGCTGGTTCAGCTCGCCGTAGAGCTTCTTTCCGGCCTCTTCAGAGGCGGGGTCGGCGGTGCGCGCGCCGGAGGCGGTGCCGCTCTTCTCCAGGGTGGCGACCTTGCTCTCCAGGGCGGCGAGCCGCTCCTCGAGCTGGTGGACCTGATCAGCGGGGGCGCAGCCCATCGAGAACGTGGCCGCGAGAATGGAGGCAGACAGAAACATCGGGATACTTCCTGGATGGTGATCAGATGGTGATCAAGGGTGCGCGTATAGCCCTTCAGACCCCGATCGAGCAAGGAACGCGCGCAGACAGCCCGCCGGGTTCCGGTTGGCGTCCGCGTTCTCGGCGGCGTAGTGGCGCACTCGTACCGATTGCGGCTCAAGCCGGGGGGAAGCCGTGGAAGACGCGCTGATCCGCGGGTTTGCGTTCGTCGCCCTGCTGGGTGGGCTCGGCGTCGCGGTGGTGAGAAGCCCCGCCGCCGCGGGGACCGCGCTGGTGATCACGCTGTTCGCGGTGTCCGGGATCTGCATGGTGCTCGACGCCCACCTGCTGGCTGTCCTCCTCGTGGTTGCCTGGGCAGGAGCGGTGCTGGTGCTGATGGGGCTGGAGACCCGCCTGGGCGCGCACCTGTCGGCCCGGGTGCGCTTCTCGCCGGGGCTGGTCGGTGGGCTCGGCGCGGTGGGCCTGCTGGGCGCGGCCACCATCGGTGTGATGAGTGCCCTGGAGGAGGCTGATCGGGGCGCGCACACGTTGGCAGCGCTGGGACCCGTGCTGCTGGCGCGCAGCCACCTGCTGTCGCTGGTCGTCTCAGCAGGCATCGGCGCGATCGCCATCGCGCTGGGGCTGGCGCTGGCGCGATGGGGGCCCACAGATGGCGTCCCGTCGATGAAGGGTGAGCGCGATGGATGATCTGCACATCATCAGCGCGGTCCTGTTCGGGCTGGGAGCCGCGGGGGCGCTGCTGCGCCGCGGCCGCTTCGGCGCGCTGATGTGCCAGCAGCTCATGCTGCTGGGGGCGCTGCTGGCCCTGGTGGCGCCGCTCCAGCGCAGCGTCGACGGGCAGATCCTCTCGGCGTTCGTGGTGGTGATCGCCGTGGCGCACGCGGCCGTCGGCGGTGAGCTGGTCATCTGGCTCGATCGCGCGGCGCTGCGGGAGCGCGACGAGTGACCGCGGGCTTCTCCGATCTCCGATTGGCCGGGCCGCTGGTGGTGGTGGCGGTGTTCGGGGTGCTGACGCTGGCCCTCGGCCTCGGTCGGCGCGGGCGCGATCTGCGGGGCTTCTGCGGCATCGGACTGGGCACGGCGGTGATCGCCGCGCTGCTCTCCAGCGGGCGACCGGCGCGCTCAGCCTTCGGACAGATGCTCGCGATGGATGACTACGCGCTTCTGCTGCAGGGGGTGGTCCTCGGGCTGGGCGGCGCGGCGCTGGCGCGGCTGCGGCCGACGGAGGGGCGCCCCGGCGCTGCGGGGCCGGCGCTGGTCTTGCTGGCGCTCGCTGGTCTGCTGCTGGTCGTCTCCGCGGCCGACTTGATGGCGCTGTTCCTGGGCGCGGAGCTGGCCGTGGTGGCGCTGACGCTGCTGTGCGCGGTCCGGGGCCGGATGGACGGGGCGTTTCGGCTGCTCATGGGCGGCGGCATCTCGACGGCGGTGATCCTGTACGGACTCGCGCTGGTCTTCGGCGAGATCGGCAGCACCCGCTTGACAGACCTGCACGGCTGGCTGGCGATCCACAGCCCGCAGGGCGCGGATCACGCGGATCTGGTCGAGGGTGGCGTGACCCTGGTGGTGCTGGGGAGCTGTCTGCTGCTCTTCCTGACGCCGACGTGGGTGTGGCGCGCGCGGCGATCGGTGGGCGGGGGCCCGGCGATCTGCCTGGGAGCCGCGGTGCCGGTGGCGGTGGTGGGCGCGCTGGGTCGGTTGCTCTGGGTGGGGCTCGAGGGCGCGCACGGGGCGTGGGTGACCGCGCTGGTGACGCTGGGAACGCTCGGCGTCCTCCTCGGCGCGGTCGGCCTGTGGCGCAGAGAGCCCGGGCGGGTGATCGCGGCTGCGGGGGGACTGGGGGTGGGGACTGCCGTCCTGGCCCTCGGCGCGGCCTGGGAGGCGCCATCCCCGGCGGTGGTCTCCGGGCTGGTGGTCATCGCCCTGGCGATCTGCGGGGCGATGGTGAGCGCCAGCGATCTGGCAGGGCCTGAGGAGCGACGCTGGACGCGCGCGCTGCCGCTCGTCGTGTGCCTGAGCGGGCTGGTGGTGGTGCCGCTGTGGTGGGTCTGGGGGGGGCTCCTCCGCGGACACGCGCTCCTCGTGATTCCGACGGCGCTGTTGGTGGTCGTCCGCCTCGCGCGCGGTGTCGGGGGCTGGAGTGCAGCCCCTCTGAGCCCTGCGACCTCTCGCTCTGGGGCCGCTTCCGCGGGGTGGGCTGCGGGGTTTCTCGCGGGGGGGCTGCTGGTGCTGCTCCTGGGGACCCCCTCGTCTCTCGCGCTGGCCGCACGCTGCCTGGCGGCGCTGTGGCGGGGATGATCCTCTCCAGGCGCTCTATGCAGCGGTCAGGACATGTCGCATCCGGCTATACTCGTCAACCGGGGAACTTCTGACGGCCTGCCCCGGCAGCGGAGGGTGGCGATGTCCCAACGATCCGGTACCAGCGTGGTGCTTCTGTGTGTGGTCGGTCTCGGTCTGCAGTTGGGCTGCAATCGCGACAAGAACGACGGCTCCGACACCGCAATCGCGGGGGCTGGCGTCACCGTGCATCCGCCGGTCGGCGGGCAGGGCACCACGCTTGAGGTGGCCCTCGACGCCTCCTCGTCGGTCTTCACCTACACCGATACGTCCGCCGACTTCGGCGCGGGGATCGTCGTCGATCAGGTCGAGGTAGACGACGGATGGGGCGCGCGGGCCACGATCACCGTCGAGCCCGATGCCGCGCTGGGCGCCCGCGACGTGGAGATCTCCACGGGCTCCCAGAGCTTCACGGTGTCGAGCGGCTTCGAGGTCATCGCGGAGGCGTTCACGGTCGATCCCGACGGCGGACGCATCGGGCAGACCCTCGACATCACCATCGTCGGGCAGAACACCACATGGGAGGGCGGCGTCACGTGGCCGACCTTCGGCGACGACATCGTGGTCAACGAATTCACGGTCCTCTCCGAGACGCTCGCAAGCGCGAACATCTCGATCACTTCAGAGGCCGCTCCCGGCTGGCGAAACGTCGTGATGGACGACGGCGGCGGCGACCTCGTGGTGCTCTACGACGGCTTCAAGGTCGATCGGGTCTCGCTGGCGGCCACCTTCGACCCGTCCGAGGCCGAGCAGGGTGACACCGTCGAGTTCACCATCACCGCGCGTGACACCGACTTCTCGGCCGGCACGCCCGCCATCCAGTTCTTCGACTCCTTCGGCGAGAACCCCGACGTCACCATCGACAGCATCACCGTGCTGGACGCCGAGAACCTGTACGGGCTGATGACGCTGTCCAACGCAGCGTCGCTGGGCGATCGCGACGTGCTGGTGACCACCGCGGACGAGGGCGTGCTCATCTCCGACGCCTTCGAGGTGGTCGGCGGCGACTGGCACCTCGAGGAGGTCGCCATCGATCTGAGCTTCACCGTGGTGCGCCAGAAGGACAACAGTTCTGGCGGCATCTCCGAGGGCGTGGGCGCCTCGTGCACGTTCTACATTCCGCTCGATCCCGCCTGCCCCGAGCCGGGAGAGCTGGACTGCCTCGACGGCATCGACAACGACGGCGACGGCTACACGGACTGCCACGACGAGGACTGCATGGGGTACATCCCCTACTACTCGGGCAGCACCGCCGACGGCGAGAAGGACTGCAACGACGACATCGACGAGGACGGCGACGGCTTCACCGACTGCTACGACACCGAGTGCCTGCGGACGGACAGCATCGCCAACGATCCGGCGCCGTACGACGTCAACGGGCGCTACGCCAACCCGCCGCAGCCGTTCGGGGGCGGCAACGCGCCCGAGGACTGCCCCTACCCGACGACCATCCCTGCCGGGGACTACGTCTGGCTGGAGTCCGAGGCGAACACCATCACGATGACGAAGACCTACGACTCGGCCAGCGGGCTGGTGTACTACACCGCCGAGGGGCTCACCCTCGACGACTACGTCACCAACAACTGGTACGATCTCCACACCCAGGGTGAGGACGGCGGCATCGGCGAGTACCTGCTGGAGGCCATCCAGCCCACCGTCCCCTCCGACTGGGAGTGGACCGCGCCGGACCTGTGGAACAACTACACCCACGACAAGAGCGAGCCGTTCTCGTTCCAGTGGACGCCGGCCGGCACCTACCCCGACGCCATCTTCGTGGTGGGGATCTTCACCGAGAACAGCCCTGGCCCGCTCGACCCGGAGGTCTTCGGAGAGGACGGGTGGTCCGGGTACGTGGTCACCTACCCCTGGGACGACGGCGAGCACGAGTTCAGCACCACCGAGATCGGGCAGTTCGCTCCCGGCGGCGTGCCGGTGTACGCCTACAGCATCATCTCGGGTCCGGAGTTCGGCCTGCCCGACAGCATCTACCAGGAGAACACCGCCTACTCCTACATCTACCTCGACCAGTACATGGTCCTCGAGTAGCCGATGGCCCGAAACATCACGTCCACCCGGGCCCTCCTGGCCTGCGTCCTCGTTGGCTCCGCTCTGGCCTGTACGCCGGAGCAGGAGCTGACCGCCATCCCGCTGGAGCGCGTAGCGGTGGCTTCTGGCGACTTCGATCGCCTGGAGGAGACCCTCACCCGAAACGGCGTCTCCCACGATCTCTACGAGGGCTACATCAGCCAGGCGGTCTACGACGAGGAGATCGACCCCGACGCCATCTCGCTGAAGAGCGAGGCGCTGTTCCTGGGACTGGACGAGGCCGGCGAGCCGCTGCTCTACGCAAACGACGCGGTGTTCGTCAACTCCGGCACCCGCGGGCTCGGCGCCTACGCCTACAACGGCGTGGAAGAAGACGACACGCTGCTCACCGATGAGCACCTGGTCGAACACCTGACCGGCTTCACCGGCCGCGGGCGGGTGCTGGTGGTCAGCGACTGGGCCTACGATCTGGTGGAGGCTGCGTGGCCCGACCAGATCTCCTTTCTGCACGAGGATGACGGCCCCGACGGCGCCCAGATCGGCCTGAACGACGCGGTCATCGCCCGGGTGACGTCGTCTGAGCTCGCGGTCGACCTGGGCGTCGATCAGCTCGAGCTGGTGTACGACTTCTCGTACTGGGCGGTCATGGAGGACGTCGCGGCGGACGTCGAGGTCTACCTCCGGGGCGACATCTCGTACCAGTCGCCGGAGGGGGCGGGCACGCTGGAGCTCACCGACGTGCCGCTGCTGGTGGGCTTCGAGTCAGGCGGCGGCCAGGTGATCTACAGCTCGTTCGCCTGGAAGGCGCAGAAGACACAGGTGGCCGACCTGCTCCTGCGGCATCTGGTCGAAGGACTGGTCTATGACGGCGACACGACGGAGGATTCTGGTGAGACGACCACCCCCTGAGGCGCTGGGGCTGATGATGGGCCTGGGCCTGTCCGCCTGCACCGAGTACTCCTACAGCAGCCAGACCAACAAGGACGTCTTCCAGCAGCGACGGCTCAACACCGTCGACGTGCTGATGGTCGTCGACAACTCCTGCTCGATGTGGGAGGAGCAGGACAAGCTGGCGAGCAACTTCGAGTCGTTCATCTCTGCGTTTCAGGGCGTGGACGTCGACTGGCAGATCGCAGTGACCACCACCGACATGGTCACCGAAGGCACGCAGGGGCGCATCCTGGGCGGCTCCGACGAGCTGCTCCTGATCAGCCCTTCGGGGCAGACGATCGACCGCGTTGCCTGGACGCTCGACTGGGGGGTCGCGGAGGGCGCAGCGCTCCAGCTCGACGCCGCGGCGCACAGCTCGAGCGAGAACGACGACATCGACAACTGGTGCGTCGCCACCGAGAGCTACGGCGACGGAGACCTCGGCACACCCGGCGCAGCCAACTCGGCATGCGGCTCGCCTGCCCCGCCCCCCCCGGGGGCGACCACCGGCACCACGGGCGGTGGCAGCACCAGCACCGGCGGACCTGGCGGTGGTCCGGGTGGCGGCGGGCCTGGCGGCGGTGGCCCTGGCGGAACCACGGGCGGCTCGTCCGGCGGCTCCACAACGGGAGGCTCGACTGGCGGAACCACGACAGGAGGAGCCACGACAGGAGGGACGACCGGCGGGTCTACAACTGGCGGGTCTACGACTGGCGGAACCACGACAGGGGGGACCACGGGTGAGACCACGACGGGTGGAACAACCGGAGAAACCACGACCGGTGGCACCACGGGCGGATCTACGGGCGGCACAACGACGGGAGGAGCGACCGGCGGGACGACGACCGGAGGAACCACTGGAGGGTCCACCGGTGGCACCACGACCGGGGGGACCACGGGCTCGACGGACACCGGCGACGCGGGGGGCGACACGCCGTCTGCGGGCGACGTGATCTTCACGGAGTTTCTGGCCGACCCGGCTGCAGTCACCGACGCCCTCGGTGAGTGGGTGGAGCTGACGAACCTCACCGACACCGAGTTCGACCTGGGCGGCTACCAGATCGCGGACGAGGGCCGCAGCAGCTTCGCGCTGCCGGACGGAACGACGATCCCGGCGGGGGGCCGGCTGGTGGTCGGTCGCAGCGCCGCCGCGGCCGAGAACGGGGGCGCGAACGTAGACGTCGCGGCAGACGCAGACCTGACCCTCGCCAACGCCATCACGGTGCTCACGACAGACATGGAGGGGGCAGACGAGCTGTTCAGCGAGATGGTCGCGGTCGGCGTCACCGGCTCGGGCATCGAGATGGGCCTGGAGGCGGCGCAGGCGGCGCTCAGCCCCGATCTTCTCGAGACCGACAACGCGGGCTTCCTGCGCGAAGACGCCAACCTCTCGCTCATCTTCGTCTCCGACGAGAACGACTACTCGCCATCCCCCGTCAACGACTACTTGCGCCACTACAAGGATCTGAAGGGCGACGTCGCCTACCGCGACAACGGCGTGGTCAACGTGAGCGCGGTCGTCGGGCGCGACGTGCCGGCCTATGACGGGGTGCCGTCCTGCGAGTCATCGAACGGCTCGGCCGACTACGGCGTTCGGTACGTCGATCTGGCCACCCGCACCGAGGGAGCGCTGGAGAGCATCTGCGACGAGGACTTCTCGCCGATCGCCGAGGAGCTGGGCCTGACCATCTCGGGTCTGGAGGTGGAGTTCGCGCTGTCGGAGTCCGCCGACGAGTCGACGTTGGAGGTGTCGCTGTACGCCAACGAGGACGAGGAGAGCCTGATCGGCGTGCTGGTGAAGGACACTGACTACACCTATGTGGTCGAGCGCAACGCTCTGCGGTTCGAGCTGAGCCAGGTGCCGCCGCCGGAGAGCTATCTGGTGGCTGAGTACGAGATCCTGGCGTCCGGCGCCCAGAACACCGACGGCGGAGCCGCCACCACGGGGGGGAGCACCCCATGACCGCCAGCTCCTTCTCACTGCTGCCCGCATCGGTACTGCCCGCATCGGTACTGCCCGCATCGGTGCTGCCCGCATCAGTGCTGGCCGTCTCGATGCTCTTCGCATCGGTGCTCATCGGCTGCAGCGGCGACGATCAGTGCTCCGAAGAGACCCCCTGCACCGGACTGGGGGAGACCTGCCGGGAGGGGGAGTGCGTCTCGCAGTCTTGCGCCACGTCCGCCTCCTGCAACATGGAGGAATTCTGCAGCGGCGGCGCCTGCGTGTCGGGCTGCGCGGCGGACTCCGACTGCTACCCCGGCGACGCCTGCTCCGCGGGGAGCTGCCTGCCCGCAGGGTGTCGCAGCACCTCGCTGGACTGCTCGTTCGGTGAGTTCTGCGACGTCTCCACAGGGGATTGCTACGACGCCTCGGGCTACTACTGCATGGGCTGCGCGGACGACTGGGGCGAGTCCGACTGCGGCGGGAACGGCAACATCTGTCTGCCATTCGGAGCCGCCGGGAGCTACTGCGGCGTGACCTGCGAGACCGAGGTCGACTGCCCCTCCGGCTACACATGCATCGGCGTGAGCGACGGAAACGGCAACGTGTTCACCCACCAGTGCATCGCGTACTGCTGGCTGTACGAGGACGAGCGAAGCGCGGCCGGTGCCCCTGCGCCGACCCGCGCGCCTCAGCTCGGCGAGTGCATGACGGAGGTGCTGCGATGACGCCTCGCCCCCTCATGGCCCTGGTCCTCTTCTCCTGCAATCGCGACGAGGCCGACACCGCATTCGTGGTCGAGGGGCCGACCCTCTCCCACACCTCGCCCACGCTCGATCTGGTCGACGGGGACAGCTTGGAGCTGGTGGTGTCAGCTAGCGACTCCGACGGCGTGACCGAGGTGGTCGTCTACCATCGCGCAGAGGGCAGCTCGTTCTGGGACGTCACCGCGCTGGAAGGCGGTACCGAGGGTGGCGACGACTGGTCCGGCGTGCTCACCGAGCTGATCACCCCCGGGGTGGAGTACTACTTCAAGGCCACCGACGGCGGCGAGACGGCCGGGGTGAGCTACCTGCCCGAGGCCAGCGCGGACGCCCCGTACGGGCTCTCGGTGCGACCGGCGTCGGCGGCGCTGCCGTTCACCGAGGACTTTGAGCCGGAAGAAGACGAGTCGTCGCTGTACGCGATGGGGTGGTGGACGCCCACCGAGGGCTTCACGTCGTACCCGTTCGAGCTGACCACCACGCAGGCCAGCAGCGGCTCGACCAGCGCGCTCCATCCGCGGGGTATCGAGGACCTCGAGGCGCTGAGCGACTGGCTCATCTCCCCGCCGATCGACCTGTCGCAGACCGACACCGCGATGGTGCGCTGGAGCGAGCGGGGCGCGTCCACGGCCAACCTGCTCGAGCACGGGCTGTACATCTCCACCACCAGCCCCCTGCCCGAAGACGGCGGGTTCACGGCGGTCGAGGCGGCGCTGCCCGCTCCGGACGAGGGCGCGTGGGGCGACTCCGAGGCGTACGACCTCGCGGCGTGGGTCGGCGAGCCGGTGGTCTATGTGGGCTGGTACTACCGCGGGCAGTACAGCGACGACTGGTACATCGATGATGTCGAGGTGCGTGATCTGGTGGCCGACATCGAGGCCAGCCTGGTGTGGTCTCCCGACCCGGTGTACCCCGGCGAGGTCGCGCAGCTCACGGTCACACTCGACAACACCATGCCGGTGGACGCCGCCGGCGTCTCCGCGACGCTCACGCTGCCAGAGGGCGGCGGAGAGCTGGCAGAGGCGACGGTCTCGGCAGGCGACATCGCCGCCGAGGGCAGCTCCACGGCCTTCTTCGAGCTCACGCTCGACGCCGATCTGGCCGACAACCGCCCGCTGCCGCTGGAGCTGACGGTCACCAGCGGCGAGGAGTCCTGGGACTTTGACCTGGAGATGTTCGTCGGGTTGCCGTCCAGCGCGGACCTGTCTCTCGAGCTGACGAAGGACGGCGCTGTGTCTGTGGTCTTCGGCGTCGGCGATCCAGACGCTCCCACGCTGACGGTGCCCGCGTGGTCGGGAACGCTCACCGCCGGGCCGCAGACCGTCACGGCCGACCTCTCCGAGCACTGGGAGTACCTGCCGCCGGGTCCGGGTGCGGACCGCTGGTTCGCCGAGGTCACCTCGGAAGCCGAGGGGACGCTCTCGGAGTTCACCATCACGTGGGGCGGCGAGCCCGAGACCAACGCTGCGGCGTCGGTCCTCGATGAAACCACCCTGACGTACCTGCCCCCTCCGCCCGAGCCGACGCTGGTGTCGGTCTCGCCGCCGGCGCTCGCGCCGGGAGCCAGCGGGGAGCGCTTGATCATCTCACTGAGCAACGAGGGCGCGGACACCACCGGGGCGGTGAACGCGACGATCACCTCGGCAGACGCCGATCTGGTGGTGGTGAGCGACGCCGAGGTGCAGCTCGATCCCGACACCTGGACCGCGGGTGAGCTGGTCCAGCTCGCCGACGTCCGCGTGGACGTGTCCGCCGACCACACCGACTCCACCGATCTCACGCTGGACATCCTGCTCAGCGACGACGTGGAGTCGTGGGAGCTCAGCGCGCCGGTGCCGGTGCCCTGGCCGGTGCTGGACATCGTCGGTGTGGTCATCGAGTCCGACACCAGCGGCGACGGCGTCCTCGACCCGGGGGAGTCCGCCCGCATGGAGCTGACCGTCCTGAACAGCGGTGATCTCGATCCATCAGGCGCGGTCACAGGCACGCTGTCCGTGGATGCGAGCAGCACCGCGCAGGCCAGCGTCACCGAGCCAGAAGGGTACTTCGGTACGATCGACGCCAGGGAGGTCGAAGAGGACGACGACTTCGAGCTGACCGTGACGTCGGGCTCCGACGGAGATCCGCTGGTGCTGCTGCTGACGTTGACCGACGGCCGCAACACCTGGGAGACCACCACCGAGATCGTGCTCGGCGAGCCGCTGTGGACGGTGCTCGATCCCACCGGCGATCCCACGGGCGATGCGCTGGACGACGGGTTCGACTTCACCGGCGGCTGGTACCGTGTGGTGGACGGTCGGGTGGAGATGCGGGTGGTGTCTGCCGTCCCCTACGATCTGTCCACGCTGTTCATCGAGGCGTGGGGGCACGGGACCGGCGACTACTCGTACCACCGGTGGGTGCTCCAGTCCGGCAACGCCAGCATGCAGGGCTACACCAGCGGCACGGGATTCGTCACCATCGGCGACGTCGAGATCGATGCGCCCAGCGACACCGAGCTTCGGATGTCCTGGTCCGTCGATGAGATGGGACTGTCCACCGACAGCTTCTCGATCGGCTGGGCCGCTGGCTGGTGCGGGCCCGACGCCTACTATTGCGATCACTTCCCCGACGGTTGGGGGTATGGCTACCATGTGATCGACACGTCGGGGTGGTTCGACGTGAGCTGGTAGTGGAGCCGCGGCAACACGGCTTCACGAGCGAGAACCGCTCTACGGCGGGAACGACTCCCCAGCGAGAACGGGCGTCAGACCCGGACTGTGATCACTACAGCTTCTTGATCACTACAGCTTCTTGGGGACCGCGCGCACCTGCAGCAGATCGATGTTCGCCTCGACGAACCCCTCCGAGGCCATCTGTACCTCGATGCCATCAGACCAGCGCATGTTGAGGTCCGGGTCGTCCTTTGACAGGTCCTCGAACATGGTGGCAGTCATCAGCCGAGACACGCCGTCGCGATCGCGGCGCTCAGGCTGCAGCGTTCCGACCATCACGCCGTTGTAGGGCGGGATGATGCCCTCGATGGCGATCTCCTTCTCCTCCAGCACGCGCCCGCCCTTGTCCTTGATGGTGGCGAGCAGCACGAGGTCGGTCATGTCGAACTTCGACTTGTTCTGCAGGAGGAACTGGAAGACGGTGACGTTCCGGGAGCGCTGGTCGGGCAGCTGCATCCACGAGGAGTTCTTGACGAAGACGTAGCGATCCGGGTTGTAGATCGGATCGTAGTCCTCGCGGGTCTCGCTGTCTTCGAAGAAGTAGGCCGGAACGACCGAGTCGACCGCGAGCCAGCCCTTCGCGCCGGTCTCTGTCTCGACCTGGTACCAGGTCCCGCGTTTGGCCACGAGCTGCACCGCGCTGTCCTTGTTTGCGGTGCCGGCCTTGGCGCTGCCGGCGTCGGGGTCTGTGTGCAGCACAGCCGGGTCGGCGGTGACCAGCATCTCGCTCAGCTCCAGCCCGAGGTCGCTCAGGTTGGCGCCCTTGATGCCGCTTGCGAAGTGCCACATGCCGTAGCCGCCCACGGCGACGATGAGCAGCAGGATGGCGGCGATCACACCGGTCGGCACCCCGCGGCGGGGCATGTCGAAGTCGTCTTCGCTGGCCTGGGCCGGCTGGAGCACGCTCTTCAGCTCGGGGAGCTCAGAGGCGTACAGCCAGTCCGCGGCGCCGGGAGGTTGGATCATGTCCGCCGGGCCGATCGTGCCCTCGGACGCGAGCCGCTTCAACTCGGCGAGATCCCTGGCCGAGAACTGCCGATCTCCCTGGGTGACGAGCCAGCTGGCCATTGTGGACGCTCCGGAGTCTCGCGTGCGGGAGCACCGATTCCTCGGTGCACGGTTCAGGGCTTGGGCAGCCCATGGCGTGGTCCCGCTGGTGCGGGCTGTCATCTACCGTATGCCGTCCAGGGATCAAGGTGTGGGCTCGCACTTGACCCACTGTTTGCAAGCGTCAGGCTTCCCTGGCAATTGCCGGGCACTCCGGATAGCTGCGGCTGGCCTGCGTCTGCGGAGGAAGGCCGTGCCGTTCACCCCCCTGCACCTCCTCGTCCTGTATGACGATCAGCGCGGCCACTGCGGACGGGTCATCCCACGGATGAAGGAGATGCTCGAACATCGCGCGTTCATCGTGGACACCCACCGCATCCAGGACGGCGCGATCGACATCGAGAAGTACCGCGGCCTGATCATCGGCTCGCCGTGCTTCGGCCTGTCCATCCGCGGGGTCGGTCCCACCGAAGAGCTGACCCGGTACGTCCAGGAGGAGCTGCCCGACCTCGATGAGCATCCCTCGGCGCTGTTCTGCACCTACGAGCTTCGCCCCGGGCTCACGCTCGATCGGATGAAGGGCCTGATCTACGAGAAGGGCGGGGAGGTGGTGGCGGTCCATGGATACTCGCTGCTCCAGCCCAGCAAGGGCGAGCACCTCATCCCGGCCGAGTGCATGGTTCGCATTCGCTGAGATGTCAGCCGAGACCTTCGCCGCCGAGCTCCGCAACGCAGAGGCACGCCTGCGGGCCGCCGGACTGAGCGGGCGGGCTGCCTACGCCGCGCTGTGCCGGGAGCTGGCCCGCCGCCTTGGGCTGCCACGTGAGCACTGGATCGAGGGCCCTGACGCGCCGGCCTCGGCGGGGCTGGAGCGCATCGCGTTGACGGCCGAGCTGGACCTGTTCGGGCTGGCCTACGAGCGGTTCTTCCCGGAGATCTTCAAGGCCGAGCGGGGCCAGTTCTTCACCCCGCGGCCCGTCGCGCTGCTGATGGCCGACCTCGTGGGGCTGCGGCCGGGAGAGCGCGTGCTCGATCCCACCTGCGGCTCGGGCGGCTTCCTGGTGATCGCTGCCGGCCGCGGCGCCGACGTCGACGGCATCGAGATCGATCCGGAGCTGGCGGCGCTGTGTCGCTTGAATCTCAAGATGCACGGACAGAACCCGCGGTCGGTGCGGCGCGGCGATCTCTTCCGCGCTCACCTCGGCCAGGGCTGGCCGGTGGGGGAGACCTGGGACGTCATCCTCGCCAACCCGCCCTTCTCGGTGGAGATCCGCGACCCCGAGGCGCTGGCGGGCTTCGAGCTGGCCCGCGGCAAGTCCCGGGTGTCCTCCGACGTGCTGTTCATCGAGGCGGCGTGGCGGCTTCTGCGGTCCGCCGGACGGATGGCCGTGCTCTTGCCTCACTCCATCCTGGCGAACCCCACGCACGCCCGGCTCCGGGAGTGGATGGCCGAGCGGTTCGTGCGTCGGGCGATCATCTCACTGCCGGAGGGGGTGTTCCGGCCGTTCGGTGGCGCGGCCTGTCGGGCCTGCATCGTCGTGCTGGACAAGCGGCCCGCCGAGGTGCGGCCGTGGCGCTGCGCGGTGGTCACCAACCCCGGGTACGATCCCGCGCGTCGGGTCTACAGGAGGACCGAGCCCGACGAGCTGGCGGGGCTGCGGCTGGCCCTCCGCGACGACGCCCTGCCGACCGCCCCCGCCGACGCGCCGTCCTGGCTGCCCCAGTCCTTCGAGCGGGCGCACGGCATCGGCCCCGGGGTGCCCCGGCAGCCCCTGGGCGGGCTGGTCACGGTGAAGCCCTCTGCCGCCCGCCCCGAGCCAGGCGAGGCCGTGACCGAGATCGACCTGGCCGACGTCGATAAGCTCACCGGTGAGGTCCGCGCGGCGAGGGTCCGCTGGGGCGAGGAGCTGAAGGGCGGCAAGACGGCTTTCAGCGACGGCGATCTCCTGTTCGCGCGCATGCGGCCCAACCTCAACAACGTCGCCATGGCCTCGCGGCCAGACCCCGCGCTCCCGGAGCGGCTGTGTGGCTCGTCGGAGTGGGTCCGCCTCGACCCCGGCGTGCGGCCGTGGTTCTCGCTGATCGCTGCCCGTTCGAGCTTCGTCCGCAACCAGCTCACAGCCACCGGCGGACAGACCCGCCCGCGGGTCCAGGCGTCCGACCTGCCCGGAGTCGAGGTGCCGATGCCCGGCGTTGAGGCCCAGGCCCTGATCGATCGGGTGGTCGGGGTCGCCCACGCCCAGCGCCGCGCAGCGCGGCAGCGGCTGGACGCCGCCTCGGCGCTGTATGAGCGGTTCGGGCGGGGAGAGATCGACGAGGCGGCGCTGCTGGTGGCCCTGCGGGCGCTGCCTTGATCGATGAACGGTGACCGTTTCGGTGTGTACCATCGCGTCGGGATCGCAAACGAGAGCACCCGGCAGGAGCAGATATGACTTACACCCTGTCCGAGCGCTGCACGCTGACTCTGGTGGAAGGGGACATCACCCAGCAGAAGGTGGACGCCATCGTCAACGCCGCCAACCCCATCATGCTCGGCGGGGGTGGCGTTGACGGGGGCGATTCATCGCGCAGCGGACAGACAGTTACGGGAAGCCTGTGCCCGGGTGCCCGCGGTGGACGGCAGGCGCTGCCCGACGGGCGAGGCCCGCATCACGCCCGGATTCGACCTGCCCGCCCGATTCGTCATCCACACCGTCGGCCCTGTCTACAGACACAGCCCGGATCCGACGAGCGAACTCCGGTCGGCGCACCGCAACAGCTTGAGGTTGGCAATCGAAAACGGCGTCGAGACCATCGCGTTCCCTGCGATCTCGTGCGGTGTCTACGGCTACCCGCACGGCGAGGCCGCCCGCGTCGCCCTCACCACATGCAAGGCACAGTGCGACGGACTGCGGGAGATCCGGTTCGTGCTGTTTGGCGAGTCCATGCTCCGGATCTTCCGCCGGATCGCCGACCGGGTTCTGTAGGTGGTTTGATATTGGTGCTGAAAGGGCTCTGTGGCAGATGTGGGTGGCCGCATGACCGGTCATTGGGCGGGGGTGGTGGGAGCAGCTCACGTCACTACCTGATAATGGAAGAAGTAGCCGCTGAGATAGTACTCTCCAGCGGAGTAATGGTCATAATCATGGAACATTGGATTGTTGAAATACGTGACAGTTCCCCCCGGAACCCCGCTGGTGTACCCTATCCCCCATAGTTCATCTCCCCCGTAAACGTAGCCGATGTCCCAGCCGTGCCAGTTGTAATAGCCATCAAGGACATCGACACGTGTCCTGAACTGAGCCTCGACCCCCACAAAATCTGCGACGAAGCTATACATGCAGTCCCAGCATGGACCATCCAATTCCCCAGAGACCTCGTAGTGTTCAACGAAGGGTCCTTCCCAGTAGGCGACGTTCAACTCGCCCGTCACATAGGTGACGTACTGAGGCTCAGAACAGCATTCAGAGGACTCTCCGTGCTCTCCAGATGCGACAGAGCTCCCAGAGTCACCATCACATACGGCGATCCACGGGGAGACAGCGATGATGCCAATCCGGCCAAGTCCCCGGGAAGAAAAACGCATCACCTCTCCTCAGGCCGCTCCAGGCGGGCTCAGTCAAACCACCACCGACAGTAGCACTCATCAGCGCCCCAGCAGCAGCGGCTCCAGCGCCTCGGCCACCAAGGCAGAAATCCGGGCGATCCCGTCCGGGGTGCCGAGCAGCCGCTGGTTGATCTCGAGCTCGATGTGCTCCAGTCCGAACCGCCGCCCGTGTCGTGTGACCGAGTAGGCCATCCCGTTCATGGCCGAGTAGGGCTCGTTGAGCTGGGTCAGCAGGTCGAGGTTCGCCAGCCGGCCGGCCAGCGCGCGCGACGCCTCTTCGCAGTCCTCGAACAGCACCCCGACGTCGAGCTGTCTACGCCTTCCGCGCCAGACCGGCGTGAACGAGTGCATCGAGATCAGGAGCGGTCGGTCGCCGTGCGCCTCGATCGTGGCCTCGACCGCCTGATGGTAGGGCGTGTGGAAGGTGTCGATGCGCCGCTGCCGCTCGGCGGCCGTGAGCCCCTGGTTGAACGAGAGCGGGTGGTCCTCCACCCGGGGCAGGATGAGCGTGGGGTCGGCCGGGGCGCGGTTGGGATCGCAGACCAGCCGACAGAACTGCGACAGCACCCCGACCCCGCCGGTGGCCGCGAGCACCTGCCTCGAGACCTCGGCGGCGCCGATGTCGATGCCCCAGTGGGTGTCCAGCCACGGACGATCCCTGGCGCTGACCGTGAGGGGGGTGGGTACGTGGTTGCAGGCGTGCTCGCAGATGATCACGAGCGGGCCGCTCCCGGGCTCGCCGATGATCCGGGCCGCCTCGCTCCGTGCTGCCTCGCTCCGTGCTGCCTCGCTCCATGCGGGGTCGCTCATCGCGCTCCTGATAGCGGGCTATGTGGAATGCGCTCCGCCGGAGTGAATCATGCCTTTCCGCACCATCTCCATCAACGCCCTCGCCGTCGGCCTGTGCTCCCTGATCCCCCTGCCGTTCGTCGATGAGTGGGTGAGGAAGCACATGATGAAGGGCGGCTATCTGGCCATCGGCGATCAGCTCGGCGTGACGCTGGAGCCCACGGCGCTGGAGACCCTGGCGCGCTCCCACCAGTCGATGGTCTGGGGCTGCGTAAACGGCGTGGTCATCTGGCCGGTGAAGAAGCTGTTCAAGACGATCTTCTTCGTGTTGCTGATCAAGGACGCCGGCGACTGGGCGGCGGAGGCGGCCCTGCGAGGGGCGATGCTTCGCAAGGCGATCGGGCGCGGCCTGTTGCCGACGCAGCCCGAGGCGGTGCGCGAGGCGATGGAGCTGGCCTGGAAGGAGAAGGGGCGCTCGCCGCTGCGGCCGCTGCTGATGCGCAAGCCCGACGCGCCGCTGAACTGGAAGACCTCGAATCGCTGGCCCCACCGTCTGGTGGCGCGACTGGCGCAGCACGCTGGCGGCGTGGAGGTGCTGGAAGCGTTCCACGAGCGCATGGGCGACATCGAGCGCGGCAAGCTCACCGGCCCCGAGCCGAAGCAGATCACCGCGCAGCCCGCTGGGGAGGGGGCCGCTGGGGAGGGGGCGGCGCTGGAGACCGCGCCAGAGCCAGCGCAAGAGATCGGGACAGAGACCCTGTGAACGTGACGACACTGTGAACGTGACACCGTGAACGTCGGCGGGGTGCCCCTGCGCACCGACCCCCGCGCCGATCAGGCGCCGGTCCGTCTCCGCTACCTGGGGTGCGCGGGGTTCGTGGTGGAGTCCCGCGATCGCACGCTGGTGCTCGACCCCTTCGTCACGCGCACCGGCGTCCTGCGCACGCTCACCCGCCCGCTGCGCTCCGATCCCGATCTGGTGCGGCGGCTCATCCCCAAGGCCGACGACGTGCTGATCGGGCACGCCCACTTCGATCACATCCTGGACGCCCCGGAGGTCTGCCGGCAGACCGGCGCCCGCCTGATCGGATCGCCGTCGACCTGCAACGTGGGCCGCGCGGCGGGCCTGCCGGAGTCGCAGCTCATCGAGACGCGGGGCGGCGAGGAGATCGCCTGCGGCGCGGCGCGGGTGCGGGGGGTGCCATCTCTGCATGGCAAGGTGGCGCTGGGCCGGGTGCCGCTGCCGGGGCAGATGACCGCGCCGCCGCCGTGGCCGCCGCGGTTCTACCACCTCAAGTGTGGCCTGGTGCTCAACTGGTGGATGGAGATCGGCGGAGTCCGCGTCGTACACATCGACTCCGCGGAGCTGATCGCCGATGAGCTGGAGGCGGTCCAGGCCGACGTCCTGTGTCTGTGTGCGGTCGGCTTCGAGCGTCGCCCCGACTACGTCGAGAAGGCGATCTCCATCCTGAAACCGAAGGTGGTGGTGGCATGCCACTGGGACTGGTTCTTTTCGCACTTCGACGCGCCGCCGCGGCTGTTGCCAAATTTGAACCTCGCGGCGTTCGTGGCCGAGGTCGAGCGCTTCGGCGTCTCGCCGTGGGTGCTCCCGCTGGGCGGATCGCTGGGGCTGGCGGCGTGATCGGCTTGCTGTTGCTCGCGGCCTGCGGGGGGATCGACCCCCCGCCGGATCTGCTGCTGATCAGCGTGGACACTCTGCGGGCCGATCACCTGGGCGCGTGGGGCGGCGCGCCTACCCCGAACATCGATGCGCTGGCGGCCAGCGGTGTGCGGTTCAGCCGCGCGCTCACCGTGACCAACAACACCCTGCCGGCCCACGTGTCGATGCTGTCGGGGCTCCACCCCCAGCACTCCGGCGTGCCCCGCAACGGCTTCAAGCTCCCCGAGAAGACCACGTGGCTGCCGCAGGAGCTGGCGGCGCAGGGCTACGAGACGGCGGCCTTCGTCTCGGCCTCGGCGCTGTCGGGCAAGCTGGGGCTGTCGCGCGGGTTCGGCACCTTCGACGACACCTTCGACGTGCGGGAGATGGACCAGCAGCAGCGCCGCGGGGCGACCACCGTGGACGCTGCGCTGGCGTGGCTGGGGCAGCCGCGCGACGCCCCCACCTTCGCCTGGGTGCACGTCTTCGACCCGCACTATCCCTACACGCCGCCCGACCCGCCGAAGAGCGCCTACACCGGGCCCGCGGACGGCTCGCTGGAGTACCTGCTCAAGATCTGGGGCCGCGGCGTTCCGAAGATCCCCACCACCGCAGCCGATCGGGCGCGAATGGTCGAGCTGTATGATGCGGAGATCTCCTACCTGGATCGCGAACTGGGGCGCCTGATCGCGGGCGCGGACGACGACGATCTGATCGTGCTCACAGCCGATCATGGCGAGAGCCTGACCGAGCACGACTACCTGTTCGATCACGGGCGGCTGCTGTACCAGCCGAGCCTGCATGTGCCGCTGATCGTGCGTCCCCCCAGGAGCTGGGGAGTCTCCCCCGCCGTGCGCGACGCGCCGGCCCAGATCATCGACGTGGCGTCCACGATGCGCGCGGCGGCCGGACTGACCGCCAGCGGCGACGGCGTGGATCTGGGGCCGCTCCTTCGAGACGGCGCGGCTCCGCTCCGCGCGGTGGCGTTCGCAGAGTCCTGCCGGCCCTGGAACATTGAGAAGAAGCACAAGGGGGTGTACCGCAACCGCTACAAGGCGCAGACGGCGGTGCGCTGGCCGTGGAAGCTCATCGCCACGCCGTTCGCCGACGAGGTGGAGCTGTACCACCTCGAGCGCGACCCCGGAGAGCTGGATGATCGCGCGGCGGCAGAGCCCGCGATGGTCGCCGAGCTGGTCACCGCGCTGGAGGAGTGGCGAGGCGGATCGCTCCGGCTGGGGGAGTCTGACGCCGAGAACATGGAGCGGATCAAGGCGCTCGGCTACATAGAGTAGAGCGGTCGCTGCGCCGAGGAAGAGCGCGCCCGCGCAGAGCGTCCGGCAGAGTGACTGCGCGCGCTGGGCATCGATCCCGACGCGTCCTGGGTTTCAGCGCTCGGCGCCTCCGAGCAGACCGGCGCCCTCTCCAACTTCCCGTGTCCCGGATAGTGGGCGAAGCAGTGGTATCGCCGCGACCAGTGGCATCACCTCGGAGCCCTCATGTCGCCGGACGCCCCTCTGGAGCCCCTGGCCCACTTCGAGTGGGAGCTGCTGCGCAGCGAGCGCCTGCGCGCGGGGCTGGTCGGCGCGCTGATGGTCGTCGGGTCCCTGGTGATCGGCGCCACGCTGGCGATCACCTCTGCCACGACCGGGCCCAGGCTGCCCGACGGCGCGGTGCTCACGGCCTTCACCGGGCCGGTGCTCCTGGGGGCCTTCGAGCTGTGCCTGTGGTGGCTCCTCGGGCGGGCCGTCGAGTCGGGTCGGATGCCGTTCGCGGGGTGGGGGGTGGTCACCATCGTGCTGGAGATCACCGGCTGCACCGGCATCATGCTGCTATTGGCCGAGACGTTCGATCCCCTGCTCGCGCTGCACGGCCCGCCGTCTCTGCTGTATGTGGGCTTCATCCTCGTCGCCATCCTCCGGCTCAGCCAGTGGCTGCCGATCGTGGCGGGGGGGTTGGCCGGGCTCCAGTACGCCGCCCTGTCGATCTACCTGTGGCCCACCGTCTCGACGTTCCCCGCGCCCACGCAGCTCGTCCTGCCGTTTCCGCACGGCACGAAGGCGGCGATCTACGCGCTGGTCGGGGTCGCCGCCGGCTGGGTCGCCCGCGAGGTCCGGCGCCGGGTCACGCGCACACTCAACGAGATGTCTGAGCGCCAGCGGGTGCTCGATCTGTTCGGGCTTCAGGTCTCGCCCCAGGTGGTCGACAAGCTGCTCAGCATGGAGAGCGCGTTCGAGTCGGAGCTGCGCAGTGTCTGCGTGATGTTCCTCGACATCCGCAACTTCACGCGGTTCTCCGAGCACCGCTCACCCGCGGAGGTGGTCGACTACCTCAACACGCTGTTCGACAGCCACATCGGCTTGATCCACCAACACAATGGAGTGGTCAACAAGTTCCTCGGAGACGGCTTCATGGCCATCTTCGGGGCGCCGATCTCGGACGGCCGAGACGGCCGAAACGGGGTGGCTGCTGCGTTGGCCATCCTGGAAGAGACCGAGCGCATGGTCGCCGCTGGCGCCATCCCTGAGACGGGGCTCGGGATCGGGCTGCATCTGGGCGAGGTCATCGTCGGAAACGTCGGGTCAAAGCAGCGGCAGGAGTATACGGTCATCGGCGACACGGTGAACACCGCCGCCCGGATCGAGGGGCTCAACAAGGCGCTGGGGAGCACCCTGTTGGTGTCCGGGGCTGTCCGCGCCGTGGCGATGGACCTGGTCGGCGACGCGGCCGCGGAGAAGCCGCTGGCGGTCAAGGGGCGGGTCGAGCCGGTGCAGGTGTATCGGGTGCGCTGACCGAGGTTGACCGGGAGGGAGCCCATGCCGCGTCGCATCTCCAGCGGCCTGACGATCGCCACCGACGCAGAGATGCGCTCGATTCTGGAGTCTGCGCGAGACATCGCCGTGCTCGGGATCAAACCGGAGACACGGGGCGGGCGCGCCGCGCACTGGATCCCGTCCTATCTGGCCGAGGTGGGATACCGCATCACTCCGGTCCCGGTCTATTATCCCGACGTGACTACCATCCTCGGGCAGCCGGTCGTCCGCCGGGTGCAAGACATCACGGCAGGGACCGACGTGGTGTCGATCTTCAGGCGGCCCGATCAAATCCACGAGCACATCGGCGACATCGTCGAGGCCGCGCCTCGGGTGGCCTGGTTCCAGTCCGGGCTGCTCGAACCGGTCGCGGCGCGGGCCTTCACAGCCAATGGAATCATTGTCTGTCATGCATGTATCGGGTGTCAGCGTGCGCTCATCGAGCCGGTGACCACCCCGCTCGCGGGACAGCTCCAGTCTTCAAGGCAGCCCCTGGGAGGGTGACCAATGCTGAGTGAACTCCTCGACGAACTCATAGAGCGGCCGGCCGAGCCCCGGCCCTTCACCACGCTGGACGACTGGTGGGACCATCTGCAGTCGCTGCCGGCCGATCCGGTCACGCGGGCGCTGCTCGGTGGGTTCACCGCCGATCGTCTGGGAGCGGCCTTCGTCAGCGGATACCACGCGGCGACTCGCCGGATGTTCGGCCGGGCGGACCGGCTGGCGTTCTGCGCCACCGAGGTCGACGGTAACCACCCGCGCGCCATCGCCACTCGCCTGACCGAGGGTCGCCTGAGCGGCACCAAGACCTTCGTGACCCTGGGCGCCCAGGCCGAGTGGCTGGCGGTCGTGGCCACCACCGGCTCGGGGGATGATGGCCGCCCGCGGCTGAAGGTGGCGCTGCTGCCGGCCAACGCGCCCGGGGTGGAGATGACGCCGGGTCCGGCGCTGCCGTTCGTGCCGGAGATCCCGCATGCCGTGGTGACGCTGTCCGACGCACCCGCGGCAGAGGTGCTCCCCAGAGACGGCTACACCGGGGCGCTCAAGCCGTTCCGAACGGTCGAGGATATCTTCGTGCATGCCGCGTTGGTCGGCTACCTCGTGCAGATCGCGCGTCGGACCGGTGGGCCGGGGAGGACCGTCGCGGCGCTGCTGGCGTCTGCGGCCGCGCTGACGACCCTGGCTGGCGCCGAGCCGCTGGCCGTGGGCACACACCTGGCGTTGGCCGGGGAGATCGCCCGACTGGAGTCGCTGCGCGACGTCATGGCGCCGCTGTGGCGGAGGCTGGACACGGAGACCCGCGCGCGCTGGGAGCGGGACCGGCCGCTGCTCCAGATCGCCGGCCGGGCGCGGAACAGACGATTGCACGTCGCTTGCAGCAGGGCTGGCCTGGAGCAGTCGGGAGATTAGTGGCCCTCGGTGGAAGTCTTGATAGCCTTCCCCCGGCTGTGCTTTGCACAGGGGGATGCAAGCATC
>CAYXGP010000106.1:0-26924 GCA_964464515.1 uncultured Enterobacterales bacterium | reverse complement strand
GTCGGGTAGGGGGTGACCGCGGTGGAGGGCGACTGCGACGACACCGACGCCACGGTCTACCTCGGAGCCACAGAGCTGCCCGACGGGGTCGACAACGACTGCGACACCATCGCCGACGAGGGCACAGAGCTGTACGACGACGACGGTGACTGCTTCTGCGAGTCCGGGATCTGCACAGACGGCGTGGACCCCACCTGCGCGACGCTGGCGGACGGCGACTGCGACGACGCGGACGAGGAGGTCCACCCGGACGCCACGGAGATCTGCGACGAGATCGACAACGACTGCGACGCCGACATCGATGAGCCGGACGCCGCGGACGCCACCACCTGGTACCAGGACATCGACGGCGACGGCTACGGCGACGCGGCCACCGCCGACGTGGCCTGCGATGAGCCCAGCGGGTTCACCGACAACAGCGAAGACTGCGACGACAACGACGCCGCAGTCAGCCCGCTGGCCCACGAGATCTGCGACGAGATCGACAACAACTGCGACGGTGACGTCGACGAGGGCGTGACCACTACGTACTACGCCGACGCTGACAGCGACGGATACGGCGACGTGAGCAGCACCACCGACGCCTGCTCGGTGCCCTCGGGCCATGTCACAGACGCCACCGATTGTGACGACAGCAACTCAGGCGCGTACCCGTCGGCCACCGAGTACTGTGACGGTGACGACAACGACTGTGACGGCGACATCGATGAGTCTGACTCTGCAGATGCCCAGATCTGGTGGGCCGACGCCGACGGAGACGGCTACGGCGGGAACGTGATCTACACGGAGGCGTGCTATCAACCCAGCAATTACGTCTCGAACAGCTCCGACTGCGACGACGGAGAGGCCGCCAACAACCCCGACGCCACCGAGACCTGCGACGGCGACGACAACGACTGCGACGGCGACACCGACGAGTCTGATGCCTCGGATGCGGCGACATGGTACCTCGACGCCGACAGCGACGGCTACGGCGGGTCCGACACCTCCACGGTCGCCTGCAACGCGCCCAGCGGGTATGAGTCAACATATTCGGACTGCGACGACGGCGACGCCAGCGTACACCCGGCCGCGCGCGAGAGCTGCAACGGCACCGACGACGACTGCGACGGCAGCACCGACGAGGGGGTGACCACGACCTACTACGCCGACGTCGACGGCGACGGATACGGCGACGGGGCGTCGACCACCGCGGACTGTTCGATGCCCAGCGGGTACGTCTCGGACAGCTCCGATTGCGATGACACGGACGCCTCGCTGAACCCGCTGACGGTCTGGTACCAGGACGCCGACGGAGACGGCTACGGCGGCTCGGGCTGGACCCAGCAGTGTACGCAGCCCAGCGGCTATGTCTCAGACAGCACCGACTGCAACGACGGGACGACCTCGGCCAACCCCGGGGCCACCGAGTACTGTGACAGCATCGACAACGACTGCGACGGCGCCACGGACGAGGCCAACGCCGCTGACTGCACGACGTACTACTACGACTACGACGGCGACGGATACGGAAACGCCTCGTACAGTCAGTGTGTGTGCAGCACGTCGGGGTACTACACCTCCTCCAACGACGACGACTGCTACGACTACAACGCCAGCGCCAGCCCGGCGTCGACCAGCTACTACAGCAGCCATCGCGGAGACAGCAGCTACGACTACAACTGCGACGGCACGGAGACGAAGTACTACACCGCGAGCGGGGGCTGCAGCCTCTCCTCTACGCTCGTCTCGTGCAACACCACCTCGGGATGGGCCAGCTCCACCCCCTCGTGTGGAAACACCGGATCGTATGTGACGAGCTGCTCCTGGGACTGGTTCAGCTGCGACGAGAACACCTCCACCTACACGCAGTACTGCAGGTAGGCGTACTTGCAGGTAGGCATACTGCAGGCAGGCGTACTGCAGGCAGGCGTAACGAAGGCGGGCGCAGCGCATGATCGGTGAGTGGACGATTCGGGCCGCGGTGGTCGCGGCCAGCGTCGCTCTCTGCTTCACCCCGCTGGCGAACATCCTCGGCTACGAGTCTGCGGCCGCCGCGGGGGTGTTCTGCGGACTGGCCGCCCTGGTCCGCACCCACTTGCGGGTCGGCCGGACCGTGCCCGACCCGCTCGCCCGAGACCGCGCGCGCTCGACCATCGCGGACTTCGGGGCGCTGCTCCCCGGCAACGCCGCCCTGGTGGCCGTCCCCCTGGCGCTGCTCACCCTCAACGCGCTGCGCGTCCGCAACTGCGATCCCCTGACGGGCGCGCTCTTCTTCCTGCTCATCCCGCTGGTGAGCGTGCTGGTGGGGCAGACGGTGGCCTGGATCGCGGCGCTTGTCCCGCGACGCAGTCTGCGCGTCCCGTTGGCCCTGGCGCTCATCGCCGCCGACGTGGCGTGGCTGCTGTGGCGACTCGCCACCGAGCCGCCCATCACCGGGCACACCTGGCTGCTGGGTTGGTTCGCGGGGTCGATCTACGACGAGGCGCTCTCGATCCCGACCTCCCTGATCTGGGTGCGCCTCACCCTGGTCGCCGGCTGCGCTGTGGTGGTGTTGGCGATCGAGCTGCTGGCGCGGCGCTCGCGCAGCAACTCGGGCGGCCTGACGCTGGCGCTGCTGGTCACGGCGCTGATCACAGGGGGGCTCCATGCCCAGTCGCTCGCGGCGGGCGCTTGGGTCGATCGCGCGCAGGTGTTCGAGACGCTCGGCGGGCGGCTGGAGACCGAGCACTTCGTGATCCACTACGATCCGGCCAGCCTGGACGAGACCGGCGCAGCCCTGCTCGCGACCGATCATGAGTACCGCTACGCCGAGCTGGCAGCGTTCTTCGATGAAGATCCCGTGGCCTGGCGCGGTCGGCGCATCTCCAGCGTGGTCTACCCCGACAAGCGCACGCAGCATGCGCTGATGGGCGCGCGCAACACCCTCGTGGCCCGTCCGTGGACCCACGAGATGCACATCCGGTGGGACGACATCGGCGACACCGCCGTCGCCCATGAGCTGGCGCACCTGTTCACCGCCCCGTTCGGCGGCGGCCCGCTCCAGCTCGCCACGCGCGACGTGTCGCTGATCGGCGGGCTGGTGATCGACATCGGGCTGGTCGAGGGCATCGCGCTGGCGGCGGACTGGCCCCCCGACGAGCTGACGCCCCACGAGGCAGCGGCGGCCATGCGCGCGCTCGACATCGCCCCCGATCTGCGGCGCCTGTTCGATCCTGCGGGGTTCTGGAGCCAGCCGTCGGGCAAGGCGTACACGCTGATGGGCTCGTTCGTGCGGCACCTCGTCGACACCGGCGGCATCGCAACCTTCAAGGCTGCGTACCGAACCGGCGACTTCCAGGACGCATACGGCCAGAGCGTCGACGAGCTGATCTCTGGTTGGGAGGCGGCGATCGACGCCATCTCCGTGAGCGACGACGCCCTGGAGCTGGCCCGGTTCCGCTACAAGCGCAAGAGTATCTTCGGCAAGGTCTGCGCACGCACCATCGCGGATCTCGACCGGCGGGCGCGGCAGGCGCAGTCCCGGCGCGAGCTCGATCGGGCGCTGTCTCTACGAGAGGAGATCCTCGGGCACGAACCCGGTCGGCCGGGGCACCACCTCGACCTGGCACGCCTGCTGCGCGAGATGGATCGGCAGGACGAGGCCGTCTCGGTGGTGGATGGGGTGATCGAGCGTGGCCTCAAGCCGGTGCATCGCTCGCGAGCCCTGGAGCTGCGCGGTGATCTGCTGTGGGAGCTGGCGCGTCCGGAGACCGCCGACGAGGACTACGCGCGCTGCCTGGCGTTCGGGGTGCCCGACGCCACCCGCCGGCGGCTGGAGGCGAAGCGCGCCGGGCTCGCCAGCGCCGAAGCCCGCGACATCGCGCAGACGTATCTGCTGGGGGGGTTGAGCCGAGCCCGGGTGCTGTTCGCGGCCCTGCGTTGGGTCGAGACCACCCCCGACGATCCGCTGCCGCGGTACCTCGCCGGGCTCCAGCTCACGCGCCTGCGCGAGTGGGAGAGCGCGCTGCGTTACCTGGACGGACCGCCGGACACGCTCCCCTGGCCCGTGATGGACGAACGGCGCAGACTCACGCAGGCCCGCGCGTTCCTCTTGTTGGGTAGACTGGACGAAGCCGACGCGGTCTATGCCGGGCTGGTCGACTCTCCGCGCTCCCGAACCGCGTCCATCGCCCGCGAGGGCAGGGCGCGGGTGACCTGGTCCCGCGCTACACCGGCCCGCTGACCTCCTCCAGGAACTCCTGGAGCGCGTCTATCAGCTCTCGGGTCCGGTCCAGGTAGGCGGAGTGGCCCCAGCCCGCCCGCGTCTCCAAGCGACCGTGGGCCGGCAGGTGGGCGGCGAACCACTCTCGCTGCGTCGGGTGCAGCATGCGATCGGCCTCCCCCCAGAGCACCCGCAGCGGCATGCCCAGGCGGCCCAGCTCATCGGGGGTGAGATCGTGTTCGGGATCGATGGTCTCCAGGAGCGTGCGCACCTCGGGGCGGGTCATCTGGTGGTGGACCAGCCGGGACAGCGCCCACCTCGGAAAGGGCGGACTGGCGAACGCCCGATCGATGATCGCGCGGGCATCGTCGAGACTCTCGACCCGAAACAGCTCTCGGATCTCCTCGCGGAAGGCCTCGTCCAGTCGCCCACCAGCGGGCGCGGTGACGAGGAGACCGGCGACGCGCTCCGGGCGCTGCGCGGCGTACTTCAGGCCAGCCCAGGCGCCCATCGAATTGCCGTAGACGACGAAGGGTTCGCCGCCGACCCGGTCGAGGAGCTGACACATGGCCTGGAGGGCGGTGCCGGTGTCCAGCCCCTCGGGGCGTGCAGAGTCTCCGTGCCCCAGAAAGTCCGGCAGCAGCAGCTGACGAGCCTGCGAGATCAAACCCAGGGCGATGCGATGAAAGTGAAGCCCCTGGGAGGAGAGGCCGTGCAACATCACCACGGGCGGTCCGTCACCCATCCCGTCGGCAGTCAGCAGGTGATGTTGGCCATGCGGAGTGTCCACCCACTCGGACCGGAAGCCAGCGCGTCGGACACGGTAGCGGGTGGCGGTCTCGAGTATCCGGTGGAGCATCCTGTCTCTGGGGTAGCCGCTCCCCCCGCTCCGGTCGAGCCGCGCCCCCCACGGCCCGAGCAGGTGGACTTGACGATCCGATGGGCTAAGCTGAGCTGCGATCGAGCCGCTTTTTGCAAGGCCTCCATGTCGCATCTGGATGTACCAGACCAGGATCGCAGACCGAGTCGCAGAGGTCGCCTGATACAGTCGGCGCTGTCGGTGGCGCTGTTGGCGACACTCTCTGCCCTGCCTACCGGCGCGCGGGCCGGCGACTGCCCGGGAGAGACCCGGGCGGAATTCGCCGCGCAAGTGGCCGCCGCGCGAGACGCGCTGTTCAACGAAGACCTCGAAGCGCTGGCGCAGACGGACAGCGCGCTGGTGACGCTGACGCCCTGCCTCGAGGCGGTGGTGGATCCCGCGATCTGGGCGAGTCACCTGATCACCATCTCCATCGCCGCCTTCTCCTCGAATGACGACTGGCAGGCCCCCCTGGACAGCGCCCTCTCAGCGGATCCCGCGGTCGATCGCGTCGTGGGTCAGGCCCACCCGATCGCGCGCTGGTCGCCTCCCGAGATCTCCGCCGGCTCGTCGTCGCGCGCGCCGTCCGGGGCGCGGCTCTACCTGGACGGCCGGCAGGTTCGCTACCTCGGCGAGCTGTGGGGGCCCCACCTCCTCCAGGCGCAACGCGACGACACCCTCCTCTCCGTCTACGTCGTCTCCGACGGCGGTCAGGCGGGCTGGTCAGACCTCCTCGCCGCGCTCGACGCAGCCGCCCCGGCGCCGCAGCCAGCGCTCACTGCGCCGCCACCCCTTGGCGCCCCCCCGCTCGCCGACGCGCCGGCCCCTGAGCCGGCCATCGAGCGCAGCGGTCCGGGCGCGTTCTCCTGGATCCTGGTCGGCACGGGCGCGGCGATGACGCTCGGCGGCGCCACCATCGCCGCGTCGACGGCCTCGAACGCCAACCAGGGCGTCGAGACCATCTCCGAGTGGGACGCCTATGTGAAGAAGAACAACCGGGGCTGGACGTTGGGAACCGCCGGGGTCGTCGTCGGGGGCCTGGGGACCCTCCGCGTCGTCCGCCGGACGACAGCGGTCAGCGTCTCTGCGAATCAGCTCCGCGTCGTGGTGTCGCTGTGATCGTCGTCGCGATCCTGGCCGGCTGTCTGCGCCTGCAGGAGCCGGCGCTGCTCATCCCGGAGGTCTCCGCAGGCACCGCGTCCGGCTCAGGAGCTTCCGCCCCTGAAGACACCAACGCGTCCCTGTTCCAGGTCGTGATGCGAGGAGAGGCCCAGGTCGAGCTGGGTGATGAACCATCGTACGTCGGCGTCGAGAGCGCGACCGACGTAGGCGCCGAAGACACATGGGAGGGGACACCGCTGTGCGAGATCGTCTACGATCTGGAGTCGGTCTCTGAAGAGTCGGCCTCCGGTTCCGCCGAGAGTGACTGCTCGGAGTGCGTGTTCGCGTTCGAGCTGGAGGTGTCGAACGTCGAGATCGAAGGGGAGTATTGCGAATACACGATGCCCGATGATTTTGACGAGACGTCCTGGGAGGGGCTCCGCCTGTCGTATGGCGTTACGGAGGCCGACGACGGCTCCGACACCCTGCTGTACTTCTCCGATACCTATGGTTGGTGGGAGTGGAGCGCCTCTGTGCCCGAGGCGACCGTCGTGTGGGACGCCGGAGACACCTCGGGGACGCTCACCTATGAGATACCCACCACGCAGACCTGGTACTGGGACCCACCGCAATGACTCTACACCCGCTGCGCCTCACGGTCATCCTGCTCGGGGTGGGCAGCCTGGCATGCTCTTCGATGTCCGGAGACTTCGAGACGAGCTCCCTGACAGCCCTCATCCGAGCGGCCGATGACGGGGCGGGGGCCGCGCAGGTCACCGTCGCCCTCCGCCGGACCGACGCCGACCTCTTCGAGCCGGAGGAGGTCACCCTCTCGGATGAGGACCGCCTGGTCGCCGTGACCGCAGACGGTGAGTCGGAGGAGATGGCCTGGTCGGATGAGCACCTGGCCTATGCTGCGACGTTCTCGACCGCCTCGCGCAATGCCACCTACGGGGTCGCGTTCTACCGAGAGGAGCACGAGTCCGCCCCCGACAGCGCGATGACCGTACCGCAGGGTATCGAGCTGACCACCCCCTCTCAGGGGGAGACCTACTCGCTCAGCAGAGACGACATCACTGTGCAGTGGAGCAACGAACCCGCCTACCGGGAGACGATCTCCGAGCCGGATCGAGACAGCACCTCCGAGCTGTCCGACGCGGCCATATTCGCTCGCCTGTCGGGGGACTGCATCGAGACCGCCGAGCTGGAGTTCGCGCTCGATGAGGGACACTTCGTGGTCCCCGCGGGCAGCCTCGAGGCCACCGATGAAGGAAGCGACGAGGGCGACGACGACGCAGACACCGCAGGCACCACAGGCACCGCAGACACCACAGGCACCGCGAACGCGTGCGAGGTGACGATCGAGGTCTTCCGCGATCGCGCTGGGACGATCGACCCGAGCTTCGCCAGCGACTCGAGCGCGGTCGGCTCACACGTCCGCTCGGTCGTCGTCCAGCTCACGCCGTAGCGGCGCGCTCCATCCCGGATAGAGGAGCGCCCCAACCCCGGAGCCATCATGCCCACGCCTCCCCGCGGCGAGACCCCGGCCGGAAGACCCCTGGCCGGAAAGACCCTGGCCGGAAAGACCCTGTTCATCACCGGCGCCAGCCGAGGAATCGGCAAGGCCATCGCGCTGCGCGCTGCCCGCGACGGCGCGAACATCGCCATCGCCGCCAAGACCGCCGCCCCGCACCCCCGCCTGCCCGGGACGATCTACTCCGCAGCCGAGGAGATCGAGGCTGCCGGCGGGCGAGCCCTGCCGTGCATCGTCGACGTGCGGAGCGAAGAGGTCGTGCAGGCGGCCATCGACCAGACAGTGGCCACGTTCGGGGGCATCGACGCCGTGGTGAACAACGCCAGCGCGATCTTCCTCGCAGGCACCGCCGCCACGCCGATGAAGCGCTACGACCTCATGCACCAGGTCAACGCGCGCGGCACGTTCCTCACCTCCAAGCTGGCGCTGCCGCACCTGCTGGAGTCGGACAATCCCCACATCCTCAACATCTCGCCGCCGCTCAACATGGACCCGCGTTGGTTCGGCGGGCACGTCGCGTACACGATGGCGAAGTACGGAATGAGCATGTGCGTGCTGGGGATGGCCGCCGAGCTGGAGGACTCCGGCGTCGCGGTGAACGCCCTGTGGCCCCGCACCACCATCGCCACCGCCGCCATCGCCAACATCCTCGGCGGCGCCGAGATGATGTCGCGCAGCCGCCGCCCCGAGATCATGGCCGACGCCGCCCACGCCGTGCTGTCCCTCCCGGCCCGCGAGACCACGGGCAACTTCTTCATCGACGACGAGGTGCTGCGCGCCGCCGGCGTGACGGACCTGTCGGTGTACGCCGACTGCCCGGACGAGGATCTGATCCCCGACTTCTTCCTGTAGAGACACCGTCTCCGCAGAGACAACCGCTCGGGCCGAGTCTACTCCGGGATCTCTGCCCAGCTCTCGGCGTAGCCGCTCTCACCCGGCAAGAAGTCCACTCGTCCGGAGTCGACCTCGACGCCCTCGAACAGAAAGCTCCCGTCGCGCTCGAGCGGGGCCAGCGCGCTCTGGTGCTCGCCGGCCAGGTCCTTGTATCCGATGATCACCTGGCCCACGTCCACCGCGACAGCCCCCACGCTGGCGGCCTCGACCCGACCCGAGACCGTCGCCTTGGTGCGATCGGGGATCAGGTCGATGATCTCCGTCGCCAGGCCCGACGTGATGACGAAGTCGATTCCGCCCGTGAGTTGGGGGTTCCGCTCCCACAGCGCGCCGTCGTCCAGGGCGACCAGATCGGGATCGTGCACCCAGCCGGAGAGCTGCACCCGGTTCTCCCGAACATACATGCTCTTGTTGGCATACTCGAACATCACCAGGATATCCCGGGTCTCTCCAGCGTCGAGCCAGACCGAGGTCGTCTCCAGATAGGTTCGGAAGCTGTCGTCGGACTGCCGAGCGCGGATCCCGAATTGGGTCGGGCTGTCGTAGGGATTGGAGATGGCGACGTGAGTGCGAACGCGCCGCGCCGGTGATGCAGACTCAGACCAGAACCGGTGGTAGTTGGACTGCGCCCGGTTGTTGTCCGGGTTCAGCTCGTCCGGGTAGGGATCTATCTTGGCGACGATACAGTAATGGCCCTCGTCCGGCGCGGTCCAGATCTGCTCGAACTCGACCGTCTCACCCACACCGATGTTCTCCATGACCGCCCCGATCAACCTGAGCTCCATGTCGGCGATGTTCTGATCGGAAATGAAGAACTTCACGGTGACGTCGGTAGCATCGACGTTGCCGTTGTTGGTGACCCTGGCGACGATGCGGTTTTCGTTCCAGGCCCAGGGCATGTTGAGGAAATTGTCGTCTGCGTCGCTCTTTGCGTTCCGAATCTCGATGTCCGGGCTCTGCCACTGGCGCTCATCAGACGCCGGCCACGGCTGGATGCTGGGATCGGCAGCGGGGCTGACCCCGTCCCAGGAGTCCACCCCAGCTCTCTCGCCGTAGCGCAGCCAGAGCTTCACGTCGTCGTTTCCGGGGAAGTCGGTCAGCTCCACGCGCAGGCTGTTGCCGGTCCCCATGTCCTCCTGCTCGTAGCTGTCGCCGACCTTCGAGAACACCGCGTCGTCAGGGAGCTTGAGGATCACCGGGCGATGGATCACGGCGGTGGAGCGGTCGTGCTTGACGTCGGTGCCCAGGACGACGCCCGCAGCCCCCTGGGGAATCGGTCCGGCCTGGTCTCCGACCTGGCTCTTCTGACCGTGTCGGTACTCGAAGTAGTAGTTCCAGCCATCAGCGATCCGGAACTCCACACCCACATGGTGATCGTCGTCCGCCCCGCGATGCTGCTCGACCGGGTTGAGGAGCACCAGCTCGCTCAGCTCCGCGGCGGGCACGTCGGTGCCGATGTTGATCGAGAGGATCTCGTCGGGATCGACCCACCCCAGCATGAGCCGATGGGCGAGGGTGAAGTGCGGGTTCTCCCAGCCGTTGTCCATGAGGTCGAAGCCGCCGACGTTGCGCCTGGCGCCGTCGCCGTCGTAGACGCTGGGCTTGTAGTGGTCCTCCAGTCCGAGGGTGTGGGCGATCTCGTGCGCCGCGACGCGCCGCGCCTCCTTATCGGGGCCGAGCTCCGGCCAGTCGGTCCACCGGTCTCCGTGGCTGACCAGCGCCAGACTGCTGATGCCGTCCGAGGTGGGGTAGTCCGTCTTTCCTCTCGACTCCACGCAGGGCCAGGCCGCCACCGGCGGAGTGTTCGTGGGATCCAGAGAAGCCGTGAGGCAGTACACCACGTCGGTGGTGCTCAGATCGGCGCCGGCCTCCTCAGCCTTCGTCACGCAGGTCTGCCAGAACCCCTCCCTGGGCCAGTAGCCGTCGCCCGCGCCAGGCCCCGCGTCGACGGTGAACGTCAGCTCGTCGAAGCTGTAACCGCCGGGATCGACGTCCACATAGGCCCACTCGCCGACGAAGAGAGGAGCGATCTCGCCGAACACCACCTCACCTGGTGGAGTCCCTGTCTCTTCATTTCCCGAGCAGGCCAGCAGCAGAATGAGGATCATTCACACTCCGCCGTGGCCGTGACCGCTGTGTTGTCGAAGTACGCGCCCGACCGGCCGTCACCAGACAGCCCCGTGGAGATGGCGGGGGTCTGGAGATCCGTGACGGTCAGATAGAACGATCGACCGTCGAGGTCGGCGAGGAGCGCGGCCGCCACCGCCGCCCCCGCGGCGGATGTCGAGACATCGGCGGGCGCTGCCTGGTTGGTCGAGCCAGAGAGCACGTCGTCGGAGGTGTCGCTGGGGCTGCCGTAGTCGATCACCACCTCCAGCTCGACGTCCGCCATCTCCAGGATCTCCTCGCCGCTCAGGAGCATGTGGTAGGTCGCGCCGCGGTACCACCGCGTCTCCACCATTCCGTGTACCACCCAGTCGACGCCCTCCACGTCCCCCCCGAGATCCGCGACGTCGTGACGGAGCGTGATGTCCTCTTCGGCGTAGCCGTGCGCGGTCAGCGCCTTCTGCGTCGCGGTGAGGGCGCGGCCGTCCACGATCTTCATCGACGCGACGCCGCTGGCGTTCACGTGGTCGCGGCCGGCGACGTAGTAGTAGGCCGTGTAGCCGGAGAACGCGCTGTGGATCGCGCTGAGGTCGTGCCCGGTGGCGGCGGCCTCCGGGCCGGAGCCGTCGGCGTTCCAGGTCGCCACGCCCATGTCATCCGATTCGACGCCCTGCATCTCGAAGGTGAGCGTCTCACAGAGGGGGGCGCCCGTGTCACCCGTGTCGCCGCCGGATGGAGCCGAGATGACCACCGAGGCCGCTGCGGGTGTCCCGGCCGCCGCGTCATCGGACGGGGTCACGGTGCAGGTCCAGGTCTCACCCGCCGTGGTGGTCGGCGCGCCCTCCGCTACCGCGCCATCGACGCTCCAGGTCGTCGCGTAGGTGACGGGGTCCTCATCGGCGTCCGTCGCCGCGGTCACGATCTCGCATGCCAGCGACTCGCCCTCCTCCGGCGCGGCCGGGGTGATGGAGATGACCGGTGCGCCGGGCGGGCTGTTCACGATGGTGGTCTCGGCGCTGGCGGGATCGCCGACGCCATCGCTCCAGTTGACTTCGACGGACCAGACCTCGCCCCGCGATGTCTCGGAGGCCGGCAGCGCCGCCGACGTGCTGGCGGTCGAGGCGACCCCGTCCACCGTCCAGGCGTAGTCCAGCGTCAGCCCGCTGCCTTCGAGACCTTCGTCCTCTTCGAGGCCCCCCGCGACCACGGTCGCGACGAGAGCGTCCAGCGTGGTGGGCGCCGCAGGAAGGGAGACCGTCAGCGCAGGCGGCGCGTCGGGATCGACGGTGATCTGCACCCGGTCGAACACATGGCGACCCATCTCGTCGCGGACATCGAGGACCACCGTGTACTCCCCCGCCTCGACGTCGATCTCGCAGCTCACCGACCCGTCGATCGGCACCACGTTGGCGCAGGCGATGGCCTCGCCGACGGACCACCCCGCCAGCGCCGCCCCGTCGTGAACGACCTCGCCGAGGAGCTCCAGGGTGCTTGCGGGCAGGACGGCGCCGTCCGCTGGGCCGGAGATCGTCGCGTGGAGCGCCGGCACCGCCACACCATCCAGTGACGGCCCGCTGCAGGCGAGGAGAAGTGCGATCATGGCTGCTCCCCAGCGGGCGAGGCGACGCCAGCCTACCCTCCGCGGGATCGAGGCGCCGCTCCCGCACGCGTGGTATGGGGCCTCAATTGTCTGGAGGCCGCCGATGAACCACCCGAGCGACAGCACGCTGGCCCGCGAGAAGCAGCCCGACGCCGGCCCCATCCCGCTGCCGTTGAACCTCGGACTCAACGACGGCACCTACATGCCGCAGGCCTGCCTTGACCTGCTCCAGCGGCTGACCGAGCGTACGGCGCTGCGTAATTACACCTCGGCCGGCAACGACGATCTCCGGCAGGTCATCGCGCGCGTCGACGGCGTGAAGCCCGAGAACATCTTCCTGCACAACGGCTCCGGCCCCATCCTCAAGCTGGTGATGCCCGGCTTGATCCGCGATCGCATCATGGAGTCGCCGCTGCGCATCGCGCGACACCTGCTGGGCAAGCGCGGCTACCCCATGCTTACGCCCCGCTTCACCTACTCCAAGGTGCCGATCAAGGGCGCCAACGCCGGCCTCCGCGTGGAGTGGCTGCGCTCCGATCCCGAGACCGGCTTCAGCGTCGACCCGAACGAGCTGGAGTCGCTCCTGAAGCAGCGCGACTACCTCGTCTACATCGTCAACCCCAACAACCCGACCGGCAACCTGATGATCGACCGGGCGGTGCTGGTCTCGCTGATCTCCCGCTACCCGCGCTCGACCTTCTGGGTGGACGAGGCGTATGTGCAGTACGTCGATCCCAAGCTCCACACCCCGCTGTCCTGCGAGGTGCCGAAGCACGAGAACCTCGTGGTCGGCCGCACCTTCTCCTTCGCCTACGGGCTGGCCGGCGCGCGCGTGGGCTACCTGCTGGCCTCCCCGAGCCTGGTGCAGGCGCAAGAAGCCAAGCTCACCAACTACCGGGTGGGCAAGCTGTCGGCGCACCTCGCGATGGCCGCCCTCGACGACCCCGACCACCTGTCGTTCATCCGGAGGTGCTGCGCTGAGCAGCGCGCGTTCCTCACGGCCGGGCTGGGTGAATTCGGCGGCATCGAGGTGTTCCCGGCCACCACCAATTTTCTGCTGTGCCGATTCACCAACGGCCGCAGCGGCGTGAAGCTGGCCGACGCGCTGGCCCGCCGCGGGGTGCTGATCAAGAAGCTGGGCGGCTACGGCCCCCACACCTTCGACGAGTACTTCCGCGTCACGCTTGGCATCGAGCGCGAGAACCGCTTCTTGCTGACGCAGATGGCAGAGGTGCTGGAATCGGGGGTGCTGAAGGCACCTTGAGCCCAATCGGGGGGCCGGAGAGGGCATGTATGCGTTGATTCTCAATATCCTCGACGTACTCGTCCTTGCGTTTGTCATTCCACTCTGTTTCATCTTCCTGTTTGCTGCGATCATCAACTTTCTTCGCGAAGCGACGGCAACGCTTCGACGGGGGAGGGGGGGCCGTTGGTTTCCCAACAGGATTCCCCCATGCATAGATCGACCAAGTATTTGGTGTGCATGATGTTTACAGCCATATCAATATTCTTCTTCGGCTATCTGGCCAAGGTAGTCGCCACATGGGAGGTTGCTGCATTTCTCGATCGAGCCCACTCAGGAGAGGTGTTTATCGACGGCCAGAAAGTTCCAGACAGTATCGTCATGATCGCAGCGCTACGGCCACCCGAAGAGAGAATCGGAGCCCACCACTCCCATCAAACGAATCGCCTTGAAGTCATGGTCTACAACGGTGAGGAATCGTTGGAACTCAAGTTAGGCAGAGACTCTTCTCGCCGCCAGGAATACTGGGTTTCCTACAACCGGTATTGGCTGTTGCGGAGTGGCGAGGCCTACAGAATCACAACATCTGCCTTTGATTCGTACAAATAGAGCAGGCCGCGGCGCAGTCACTCACAGGACGTACCCGAGGTGTAGACCTCCCGCCCCGTCGCCCCGGCCACCACGTCCTCTTGTGAGAAGCGCAGCGGGACCGTCTCGTTGCCCAGCCACATCGCCGCCTGATCGGCGAAGTGTTCGCTGTCGATCATCCCCGACTGTCCGCCGGGGAGCACGTTCACCCCGGTCACCCCGTCGTCGCTGAGCTCGATGACCATTCGGAACACCGGCCCGCTGCCATAGTCGAACCCGCGCCCGGAGAACCCGGCGTTGGCGGCGTCTACCGCGAAGTTGTCCCCCGGGCGGGGGAACATCTTCAGATCTGCCCGCGGATCGTCCGACGTCAGGTCATCGGCCAGCGGCAAAACGTCCGGTGTGATCGAGAAGATGTCGGTGATCGCGGCGTACTCGTCGCCCAGCAGATCGGCCAGCACCGACTCGAACTCGGCGCCGTGCAGCAAGCCCCACAGCCAGGCGTCCATGTCGGCGGTGCCGAAGCCCACCCCCCCGCCGTCATCCGGCTCGGCCTCCAGCGCATCCAGCGCGTCGGTCAGCGCCTGGAGGGCGATCTCGTTCGACGTCTCGATCTCGTCGGTGCCCAGCGTGTCGAAGAACGCCGACTCCTGCGTGTCGGGGTTCCAGCTCGCCAGCCCGCCCGGGTTGTTCGCTCCCCGGCCATCCAGCAGGAGCGTGAGCGCGCGGGTGATTCCCGTACCCGACGTCGGTCGCCAGATGCTCGGCAGCCCCTCGTCGTTGAATATCCCGGCGACCTGGTAGCCCAGCCAGGTGTTGAAGATCGTGGTCGCGACGGCATGCTCGGCGTCGCCTGTGGCGGGGGTGTGGTAGAAGGTCTCGACCCCGGACCGCGCCGGGTACCCCCCGTCGCCCCAGGCGATCAGGCGGGCCTCCACTTCGTCGAAGCGCGCGCTGTCAGCGAGGTACAGCTCCGCCACACCGGACTCCCCTTCCCCGGACCCTGCGGCGCGGCCGGCGGCGATGGCCTCCAGCAGCACGGGCACCAGCTGCTCGCCCATGGGTGAGAAGTGGTCCCCCTGGAGCTCGGCCATCCCGTCGCCGTCCGCCGAACCCTCCGCGATCGCAGCGGCCAGGCGCTGATCGATGGTGTCCGCCCGGTAGCCCTCCAGCCACGGCCCGCCGATGTAGTAGGGATCGTTCGTCAGCGAGTCGTCGGTGGAGATGTTGCCGGGATCGTTGTTCGCCGTGAGCACGTAGCCCTGCGCGGGATCGATGCTCCGGGGCCAGGCGTCCCACGGCACCGCGCAGCGGTAGGGATCGGGATCGCCCTCGGCCACCCGGCCCTCGTCGTCCAGCGGGATCTCGAAGCCGCCGTAGATGCTCCCGTCGATCAGCATGCTGGGATCAGCGCCCTCGGCCCAGTCGCCGCTGGCATCGCGCGCCAGATACTCGCGGCAGGGGGTGCCCTGGTAGCCGGTGTACAGCACCGAGCCGTGGCGATCAGCCGCCACGATGTTCTGGGAGTACGCCACGAGGTGCTGCGTGGCCTCGTCCAGCTCCGCGACCGATCCGGCATGCCCGAAGCCATCCAGGGCCCGCAGCAGGCTGGTGGCCTCGAAGCCGGCGTAGTCGAAGCTCACCGCCGAGATGACCCCGTCGCCGTCGGTGTCGCCGGGGACGATCTGGGAGCCCAGCAGCATGATGACGGACTGCCCGGCCTTCGGCTCGGCGTCCGACCAGCCCTCGATCTCGGTGATCCAGCGACCGTCGAAGGTGGTCCAGCGGGTGATCGTCTCGGTGCGGCCCTCGCTGCCCAGCACCGGCACGTCGGCGATCTCCAGCGACTCGGTGACGACCACCAGCGGCTGCGTCCCGCCCTGCCAGGCGCTGGACGCCGGAAGCCCCTCAGCGTCGAGTTGGATCTCCTCGCTATACCAGTCGGTGATGTCGCCGAAGAACTGGGTCTGACTCCACGCGACGTCCCCGTTGGTGCCCACCGCCAGGAACGGCAGCCCCGGGATTGTGAGGCCGAGCTGGTGGGTGTCACCCCCGCCGAGCGCGCTGGTGTCCAGGCCGATCTGGTAGAACAGCGGCGGCACCGACAGCGGCAGGTGGCCGTCGCTCGCCAGCAGCGCGGCGCCGCCCGCTGAGGCGCTGGCGGTCACCGCCCAGGCGTTCGAGCCGAAGCCCGCCTCGCGGTCGCGACCCATGCGGCGGTCGTGGCGATCCAGGTGCCTGCGCAGGCGCTCCAGGCTCCCCTGCGGCACCCGGACTCGCCCGGTCTCTTCCGTGCGGAGAGCAGGGTGGAGATCGGCATGGGGATCGGCGCGCTGGCGACCCGTGCTCCAGCCCTCCGCCGAGCTCACCGGCCGCGGCGGCGCCACCGGCAGCCACAGGTCATCGATCAGCCCCGCGCTGCGTAGCTCTTCCAGCGCAGCGCCGACGTAGAGGTCGGTCAGCAGCGCGGCGCTCTCGGCCCGACGGACGTCGCCAGTCTCGAAGCCCAGCTCATACAGCAGCACCGCCAGCACGCCGGCCAGATCGCGTCGGTCGAACGTCGTCATCAGATCGGTGGGCGCCTCGGCCCCCAGGATGGGACCGGCCACCTCCAGCTCGCTGGGCGGTGGCAGATCGCCGGCCACCACCGCGTCGACGTAGGCGTTCACCCCCGCCGCGTAGGCGTCCAGGATCTCGCCGTGCTCGTCGGTCATCTCCTCCAGCAGCCGCTCGGCGATGGACGTCATGCCCAGGCCCCGAGACTCCAGGTCGGTCTCCAGGGCGGCGTCGCCCAGCAGCTCCGAGACGGTCCCCAGCCCCAGCCGGCGGGTCAGGTCCATGATGAAGTAGCGATCACGGGCCTGCACGAACCCCTGCACTCGAGCCAGATCGAGCCGGTCGGCCGCGTAGATGTGCGGCACGTCCGCCTCTGTGCGCACCACATGCACGTCGCAGGTCAGGTCGTCGAGGGTCCACCGCTCCGTCTCGGCCACCTCATAGATGAGCGGCGGGCTCTCAGCCGTCGAGCTGCCGGTCGTAGCGCTGTCGGGAGGAGTGATGACGGGCGCATCGCCCCCCTTGCAGGCCAGCAGGAGCGACAGGACGAACATGGGACTACTCCGTGCCCACGCAGGGGCCATCGCAGGTGTGGATCACCTCTCCGGTGGCGAAGAAGTGCGCCATCTGCTCCTGGCCGGGCTTTTCTCGCCGGGGGTTCTCGTGGGTGTCGGTGTCGTCGTCCGGCGGGACGCTCTCGAACGGCTCGAAGACGCCGTAGTCCCACTCCACCAGCGCCGATCCGCTGTGCCCGCTGGTCACGGTCTCCATCCCCCACACCTCGCGCACCGGCTCCTCGATCAGCGCCGCGCCGAAGGCCCGCGCCATCACATGCCCGCCCAGCGTAGAGACCTGCGCGTCACCCAGGGCGTTCTGGATGAGGATCTCCTTGGCCGGGGTGTCGGGCAGGGGCTCGCTGTTCATCGACAGGGCGTACCCGGCGGTCTCGCCGCTGTCCCACAGCACCTGCATCAGGCCCAGCCAGTACGTCACCTCGCGCGGGTCGGGGTACATCGTCTGGAAGATCAGGAAGAACGGATCGAAGTCGGCGCTGCGGGTGAGCAGCAGCTCGTAGGGGGCGCCGCCCACGCCCAGGGTGGCCCGCTCGATGCGCGTAGACAGCGCCGCGTAGGCCCCGCCGAGGATCGCGCCCTGGGAATTGCCGTAGTAGTACCGGCGATCGGGATCGATGAGAGAGCCCCCGCCCGCGGCGGCGAGGTGGGGGTCGTCCACCATCACCGTGATCATCATCTCCATGGCCACCGCGAACTCCACGAAGCCCTGGTGCGTGCGCTCGGGGATGATGGCGAAGCGGTCGATCTCGTTGACGAGCATCAGCGTGATGTCGTCGACGTCGTCCTCCTTCATGCCGGTCCAGTCCACCGCGAACAGCACGAAGCCCTGCTCGTTCGCCATCTCGCCCAGGTAGCCGGAGCCCACCTCGCCCTGGCCGCCCAGTAGCCCGTGGCCGTACTGGATGAGCGGCGCCGGCTGCCCGGCCTCCACCACGCTGCGCGGAAGCACGATGGTGAACGGCACCTCGGTGTCGCCGTTGTAGTAGGGCATGCTGTCGGCGTCGCGCGTGAGCAGCGTGTCGGAGTCGTCCAGCTCGGTGTAGAGCGGGGCTGTCAGCGTGCCGTAGATGCGGCTGTGGACCGCCTCGGAGACCTCCTCCTCCACGGTGTCGACGGTGTAGCTCACCCCACCGGCCACGCGCTCCAGGGCGTCGTCGCGCATCCAGCGCGCCCGACCGGTGATGCCCTCCTGCGAGGCGGTGATGAAGTCCCAGGCCAGCTGCGTCTCGTCGCGGCTCCAGCCCTGCGCCTCCAGGGCGGGGAAGATGAGCGAGTCGTACCGCTCCCGGCGACCCTCGATGTCGTAGTCCTCGGTGGCTGCGTCGTCGCGCAGCGCAGTGAACGCCTCGGAGGGCGCGATGGCCGCCCCGCTGTCATCCACCAGCCCGCGCAGCCCCACCACGTAGCTGCGCCCGTAGCCCATGGGCTCCACCGGCCGAATCATCAGGAGACGCTCATCGGCGTCCTCCTGACTCATGTCCAGCTCGACGAAGTGCGGAACGCGCTCGCCCGTCTCGGCGTCGACGATGATCGTGAGCGAGCTGTCGGCGATCGACGCGCTGATGTCGTCGTGACCAGCCACGCCCGTCAGCGAGACGCCGGGCAGATCGACCAGCATGGAGCCCAGGATCGACCAGCCGTCGCGTTCGTTCCAGATCCAGGGATCGGGCTGGTACTTGTTGGCGCTGATCGGCAGGGTGGTCGCCCCCAACGCTACGCGCCAGCCCGTCTGTGAGGTGGCGTCTTCACGCATGAAGAACGTGCTGGGAAACGGCAGCCCACACATCGTGGGCACCAGGGGATCGCAGTCCGAGAGCTCACCCGTGATCGGCGCCGTGGTTGTGGCAGTGGGCTCCGTCCCGGTGTCCGAGGTGGGATCGGGCGTGCAGGCCAGGCTCAGTACCAGGGGCAGAAGTGACATGAACGCCCTCCTCACTTGCTCGCGCTACTCACGCGCGGAGACGTACTCATAGACGAAGTCACAGGGGAACGTGAAGCTGCCGAGCGCCTCCGCCGTGGCGCAGTCCGGGCCGGTACACTCGATGTGGATGTCGTAATTGCCCGCGTCGTTCTCGTCGTCGGCGAACTCGCCCCAGGCGTTGAACGTGATGTCCAGCGTCAGGTCGTAGTTCTTGCTGGGCACCACGGAGTCGTTGACCTCGTCGCAGATGTACGCCTGGGGGTTCAGGGTTCCGTCGGGGTCCTCCCCCAGGTTGCAGGTGTTCGAGCTGTAGAAGTCGCTCAGGGTGTCGAACGAGACCGTGTCTGCGCGGTTGATCTTGTAGTGATCCGGCATGTCACCGATGATCGAGATCAGCACCGAGCAATTGTTGCTCGACGAGACCAGCACGAGGCTGTCATAGAGCCACTTGCCGACCCTCGGCGAGAAGCCCTTGGTGGTGCCGGTGGTGCTGCCGGTGGTCCCCCCCGTGGTGCCGCCGGTGGTCGTGCCGGTAGTGGTGCTGCCGGTGGTCCCCCCCGTGGTCGTGCCACCAGTGGTCGTGCCCCCTGTTGTGCTCGAGGTCGTGGTGCTGGACGTACCCCCGCTGGTGGTGGTGGCCGTGGTGGTCCCTGAGCTGGTGGAGGGCAGGGTGATGGTGCCGGCCACCTCAGACGTCCCCTCGGTGGATAGCGACCCGGTGTCATATGTGTGCTGCGACTTGTCGGCGCAGCTGAGGCCGGTGAGGATAGCGATACCGCAGAAGAACGCGTGGGCCTTCATGGAGTCTCCCAGGGGGCGAGGCGGCATGAATCTATCGTCTGTATGGACCACCTGTCACAATTTGCTTTCATGCTGAGATATTCGGCTGCCGCCTCCCTCGGCGGGGCCGGCGGTCAGCGGTCCGCCTCTCTTCGTATTTTCTGCGTTCTCCTTGTCCTCTCGCTGCTGACGACCTGCCGGCTTGAGCTCGCCGTGAGCGCCGCGGACGGCGCCATCGCCCCGAAGCTGCTGCCCACTCCTCCGACCTGCGCCGTGTCCGCTCCCCACGCGAGCCCCTCCGATCCCGGCGAGCTGGAGCTGATCCCCGCCCCCATCCCCTTCGGTGACGATCGCAAGCAGCTCACGGTCGCGTACCTGGAGCGCCACCACGGCGGCCCGTTCACCGGCGATCTCGACCTGGACACCCGAATGTCGCCGCGGATGATCGTCCTGCACTGGACAGCGGGGCCCTCGGCGCGCTCGGCACGAAACACCTTCTGGCGAGCCCGCCAGCGCCCCCGCGAGGGCCGCTCACCAGCCGACGAGGTGAATCTCTCTGCGCACTTCGTCGTGAAGCGGGACGGCGCCATCCTCCAGCTCCTCGAGGCCGATCGCATCGGGCGCCACACCATCGGCCTCAACCACCTCGCCATCGGCATCGAGAACGCCGGCGACCGCGATCACTGGCCGCTGACCGACGCCCAGGTTGACGCCAACAAAGCGCTGGTGCGCTACCTGGTAGCCCGCTTCGACATCACCCACCTCATCGGGCACTACGAGTCACGGCGCTTTGAGGGTCACCCCTACTTTCGCGAACGTATCCGCTGGTTCCGGAGCCGCAAGATCGACCCCGGAGAGGCGTTCATGGCGGAGGTGCGATCCGGGGTCGCTGACCTCGGCCTCCTGGGGCCTCCCTGACCACATGCCGTCCTGACTGCGGCCCCCTGACTGCGGACTGCATCACTCCATCTGCGCGGCGATCTCCCGAAGAAGCTGCGACGCGGGGCCGGGACGCTGGTTGCAGATGCAGCGCTTGTAGGCCTTCCACAGCTCGCCGAGGAAGGGATCATCGACCAGCTTGTGCTCTTGCGGAAAGAGATCCTCGACGGGCAGGTCCGTGCTGCCGATCGAGCGGCGGCGGTGGAGGGTCTTCATAGAGCGCAGAAAGGTCGCGGAGGGGTCTTCCTCCCCGCGGCGCCGAAGCTCGCAGTAGGCACGCCAGAGAACGCTCTCTGGCAGGCAGTCATCACCGCAGAGTAGATCGGGCTGTGAGCGCAGGACGCGACGAAGGACGCGGGTGCTGGTGTCGGAAGAGAACTGCGAGTTTCCTTGCATGAGGGAGAGCTCCGGACAGTGGATGAGTACAGGTCATGGAACCAGCGGTGTCCCGCCGTCGGGTGGTCTCAGCCTCCAAATCGCGAACCGTGTGATCGGTGGAACCGCGCTCCAGTCCTGGGTGATGGGCCGAAGTGTAGCACACGGCCCGGGGGGGCGCCGCGGAGGCGAGCCGCCCCTCTCCGTGTTTCCGTTATGTTGCAGCACCACCTTCCCAGCGCCCCTCCACCTCGCGGTCTCCCATCGAAAGACGTGCCGTCATGCGCCTTCCCCATGACATCAGGGTCGGTCCCCTGGTTACGCTCGGGCTGCTCTCTGCCCTCACCACGGCCTGCGGGCCTGCCGCCACCCGACAGAGCTCATGGGATCGGGGCTCATGGGATCGAGGCTCGAGGGTCCAGGGCACCAGCACCGTTCCCGCCCAGGAGGCGGCGGCGCCGGTATCGCTGCTCGCGCTCCCGGGTGCGGGCCCCGCGATCGTGCAGGTGTGCATCGCAGCCGGCAGCGCCGCAGACGCCCCTGGCTCCGAGGGTCTCGCCTGGCTCACCGCCCAGACGCTCGCGGGCGGCGGCACGGACGATCGCAGCGCCTCCCGCATCTCCCTGCTGCTGGGACACACCGACGCCGACATCACCGTCCACGTCGGCCCTGAGCTGAGCCTGTTCGAGCTGCGCGGCCCCGCTGACGCCCTCGCCCCCGCCATCGACGCGCTCGGAGAGCTGCTCACGCGCCCGGCGTTCTCCGCGTCGGCGCTGGAAGCCGCCCGCGAGCTGGCGCTGTCGGGGCCCACCCCCATCGGCGACGTCCTGCTGCGAGACCTGCTGTACCTCGGCCACCCCTACGGCCACGCGGTCGAGGGCCGCGCGGGCGTGCTCCCGCTGCTCGACCCGGACGACGTCGCGCGCTTCTGGGAGGGCCGCTACGTGCGCTCCGCGGTGTACCTCGGCGCGACCGGTCCGCTGGTGTCTGAACACGGGCAGCCGGCAGACACCCCGGCCGGACAGGCCCTGGCGACGCTTCAGGAGCGCCTGTCCGAGCTCCCCGCGCGCATCCCCCGCGACGTCACTCCCCGCGCGGTGCCCACGCTGAGCGGACGCCGCCTGGCGGTCACCACCGGCCCCGAGTCCCGAATCCTCCTGGGCCAGCCCACCGCGCTCACGCCGACCGATGCCGGCTGGGCCGCGGTACAGGCCGGCCTCCCCCCCTGGCAGATGACCCTGCAGCCCGCGCTGGTCGTGCAGATCATTCCGAGCGACCCGGAGCAGCCCCTCGCCGCGCTCCTCAGGGCTCTCCACGGGGCCCTCGCCGAGCCTCCGCCCGTCGTCCCCGCGCCGGACGGACCGTCGTGGTCGCTGGCCCGCCGCCTGGCGACCCGGGCCCTCGGCGCTCCAGCTGAAGCACCACCCGACAACAGCGCGCAATCACTCGACTCGGAGAACCTCCAGGTGGTGATCGTCACGCCGGATCCTCCGACGCTCGCGCAGGCGCTGGAGCAGGAGCTCCCCGACGAGGCGGTGCAGCGATTCGACCCTGAGCGGACCCGCCGGTAGGGCCGTGCGCCACCACCACGCCCGCGGCCTCACCCGGATCTCCACGTTCGTCGGACGTGTGCTGCGGCGGACGCTCCCGCCGCCGCTGCGGCGTCGCCTCGACGACCGTCTCTTCCAGGCGATCTTCCAGGTCACTCGCGTCACGAACGACGCCTACGGCTGGCGTCCCCCGGCGGAGCCAGGACGTCCGCCTGATATGCTGAACCAATACAGAGGTGATGTCTCATGAGATCCAGGTCGCTGCTCACCATTTGGGCCCCCCTGCTCGCTGCGCTCGGCGGCTGCTCCACCTCCGGAACCTACGCGGGCAAGCTGGTCGACGGACTGACCGCCGCCCCCCGCGCCGAGGTGCGTGTCATCGCACGCGCGGAGGGCGCCGATCTCACCTGCGCTGTCCGCGAGGCGACTACCGACGCAGGCGGCTTGTTCTCGATCGCAGACACCTGCAAGGACGCAGCCTACACCCTCACGCTGCCCGACAATACCCTGTACATCCCGCAGGCCGTCCAGTTCACCGGCGGTGAGGCCCCGGGCGATCCGGCCGAGATCAAGGCCTGGCGCGCGCCGCCGGGCGCCGGCATCTACCTCATCGCAGATGACGTCCTGACCCCGCTGCGCACGTTCTCCGACGTGGGCACCGAGAAGGCCTGGAAGGGCGACGAGGAGGTCCGGTACCCGCTGAGCAAGCCGGTCAGCAGCGTCCCGGCGGTGAAGTCCGGCACCCGCCTCTTGATCTCAGGAAAGGCCAACATCGAGCGCCTGAAGTTCGAGCCGCTCATCGAGGACAAGGGGGTTCGCCGCTTCGCCGACGGCGTGACCATCACCGACCACGTCTACCTGAGCGCGCGGTTCAAGACCCGCACCGCCTGGGAGACCGTGGACGCGACGGTCGATGCCAGCAAGACGACCGACGTGACCGGCGAGGAGCGTCAGCTCCGGTTCCACACGCACGACGCGCTCCCCGAAGGCCGCTACGGCGTACTCGGCGAGTCGGACAACCGCCTGTACATCCTCGACTTCGGCGGCTGAGCCGAAGCGACAGGCCCCGATTCGGGGCCACCCGGCAGGCCCCGCCTTCCGGGTCTCGCTCCGCTGGTCCCACAGAGTGGCTCTCACAGAGCAGTCCTCACAGAGCGGTTCTCACCGTCCCCGACTTCACTGCGCAGGCCCTGTTGAGCAGAGCCTGTCGAGCAGGGCCGTCAGGAGGCTTCGGTGAAGGCGCCGAACTCCCGCCGCTGCATCCACTCGGGGAAGCCGTTGCCCATGTTGCGGCCGGCCCAGTTGCGGGACATCCGGGCCACGAACAGACGATCCTGCTCGCCGACGAACTGCTTGAGGTGATCGCGGATCCCCCGCGCGCCCCGATCGCTGGTCTCCAGGATCCAGACGTTGCTCATGCGGTTGGACCAATTCCCCATCGTCTTTATGGCGGCCTCGATCTGGCCCTTGACGATGGGATCTTCATTGCGGGGATCGACGACGATCATGAACATCATGGTGGGGCATCCGAGGCCAGGGTGGGCGGCCCCCTTAACCTCCCAGACGCGATAGCACAGAGGCATGGACGCACCAGCCCTCAACGTCGTCGTCACCGGCGCCTCCCGTGGAATCGGGCGCGCCATCGCCCTCCGCCTCGCGCGTCCCGGCGGACGGGTGGTCATCACATACCTGCAGAACGAAGCCGCCGCGGAACAGACCGCCGCCGAGGTCGCTGCGCGCGGCGCCGAGCCGATCGTCGTGGCGGCGGACGTCCGCAGCGAGAAGGATCTGAAGCGCCTCGCTGGCGTCTTGCCGTCGGTGGACGTTCTGGTCCACAACGCCGCGGTCGGCGCGCTCAAACCGTACGATCGCCTCCGCACATCGCACTGGGATCTGACGCTGGAGAGCTCGCTGCGACCGTTCTGGTTGCTCACCAAGCTGGCCCCACTGGCCGACGGCGGCAGCGTCATCGGCCTGTCGTCGCTGGGCTCGCAGAGCTTCATCCCCGGCTACGCCGCCATGGGCGCCGCCAAGGGTGGCCTCGAGTCCCTCACGCGGCAGCTCGCGGTCGAGCTCTCACCGCGGAGGATCCGCGTAAACACCGTCTGTGGCGGACTGATCGACACCGACGCCGTGCGGTACTTCCCCGAGGGTGAGCGCATGCTGGACTTCGCGACGCAGTACACACCGCTGGGACGGGTCGGGGAGCCAGACGACCTCGCGCGGGTGGTGGAGCTGCTGGTGAGTCCCCTGGCGCGCTGGATCACCGGGCAGGTGATCGTCGCAGACGGCGGGCTGTCACTGCTGTAGCGCCCAGGCTTTCTGGCCCAACAGGACAGGGACTACAGGTACCCGGCGTCCTCGTAGGTCGAGCAGGGCGCCCAGCACGCGGTCCCCTGCGCCAGATCCATGCAGGATGAGCCCTGGGGACACGTGGAGATCCCAGAGCTCAGGTTGCAGATGGGCATGCAGTACCCGTGCGGAGACGAGCTGCCCTGTACGCACAGTCCGTACGGGCCACAGGAATCCGGATCGGAGACCTCACACTCCGCGCACAGCACCGGATCCGAGTCCGTGCAGGCCCCCGACGCCTCGTCGCAGATCTCTCCTAGAGCACAGTCGGTGATGGTGTCGGTGCAGGCGGCAGGGACGCAGCTCTCGACCTCGCAGGCCTCCCCGACGTTGCAGTCGGCGTCGGTGTTGCAGCCAGGATCGCAGGTGAACTCCGCGCTGCACAGCTCGCCGAACGCGCAGGCGTCGTCCGACAGGCAGTCCACCACCTCGCAGTGGTTGGAGATGCATGCCTGCTCCTCATCACAGTCGCCGTGATCGAAGCACTCAGGCGGCACCTCAGTCGTGCAGGCCAGCGCGAGGGCGAGGAGGATCATTCCGCAGTCTCCCCGGCGCAGAAGCGCTCTGCGTCGCCCGTGCCGACGTTGTAGCGGACCGTGATCTTGCTGCTGAGCGGGGGCATGTTGGTGGAGTCGAACACGATCGCGCCGGTCTCGGCCCCCAGGTGCTCGGTGAGCGTGTAGGTCCAGGTGCCGTCGTCGCAGGGCACCTCGGTCTCGTCCACGGTGACCACGAGCGTCTCGGTGTCTGGGGGCTCCGCCAGGTAGAAGGTGTCGCGCAGGCGACTTGTGTTCAGCGACAGGTCGGCGATGATGGTCTCGAAGTCCTCCGAGCAGATGTCACGCACGATGCCACCGGAGGCCTCGGCAGCGCCGATGTAGCGCGCGCCCATCGAGGAATCGTCCTGGACATCAGGATCGCAATTCTCCAGCTCGGTCACCACCAGGGCCGAGGCGTGGAGCGCGTCGCGCCGGTTGGCCTTGAGCGCCCGGTACTCCTTGACGTAGGTGGACATCGACAGCGGCGAAGCGTCGTCCTCGTCGGTCACGAAGATCACGGAGAGGTAGGCGTCTTCGCGGAGGAAGCCGGAATTATCGCCGCCGCCCGCCGCGCTGAGCAGGGCCAGCCGCGCCGACTCCATGCCCATCTCCAGTCCCGTCCCCTCTGTGCCGACGTTGACGGTGTCGTTGAAGACCACCGCCGCGTTGATGGTGTCGGCGGTGATGATCTCGCCGTGGATGGTGCCCGGCGTGTCGGTGAAGACGTCGGTGGTGACGATGCCGATCTGGTAATCGACCATGGCGTCCCAGAAGTACGTCAGGAACGCCTCGAAATTCGCCCCCAGCCGCTCCTGATACGGCGCCATCGATCCCGAGTCGTCCACCACCAGCAGGATGTCGACCTGCTCGGCGGCGTACTGGTAGAAGACGTCGACCTGCTCGTACTCGACGTAGTCGTACTCCTGGCCGCTGCAGGCCAGCGCGCCGAACGCGAGGAGCGGGAGTCGGCGGGCCACGGTCACCCCAGGTTGGGGATTGAAGAGAGAGGTCGGACCGGCGCAGTCTAACGAATACCAGCATCACCCGATAGCGACAGGGGATGACCGCGACCATTACAGGTGACTGATGGTGCCCATCGGAAGTCCCGAAGGGGCTCCACCGGGGGCCAGTAGTGCCCCCGCGGCGCGCCGGCCGGGGGCGCCGCCTAGCGGCCCTAGGGGGGGGGCGCCCCCCCACAAGGAGGGTTGGGGGCCCCGGGGCGGCCGGGG
>CAYXGP010000105.1:0-27034 GCA_964464515.1 uncultured Enterobacterales bacterium | reverse complement strand
TCCTCAGTCTAATCCGGAGGTACCGAGATAGGCATACGATATGGATCCTGGCATCCCGCAGTCTTCACAGGCCCAGCAACCTCTACAGGCCCTGCACCCGCCCCAGATCGCGGCCCGCGTCGCGCGCTGGGCGACGGACGGCGTCCAGGGCCCCGTCACCCTGGAGCTGTACCCCACGCTGTCCTGCAACCTCGACTGTGCCTTCTGCGACACCACCGACCGCCACCGACCGCCGGTGGACGAGCTGCCCGCCAGCCGCCTGCTGGAGATCGTCGATGAGGCCGCCGCGCTGGGGGTGCGTCGCCTGTTCCTGCTGGGCGGGGGCGAGCCCCTGCTGCGCCGCGAGGCCACCCCCGCGGTGATGCGCCGCGCCAAGGCGCACGGCATGGAGGGGATCCTCAACACCAACGGCACGCTGCTCAGCGCCGCGCTGACCGACGAGCTGGTGGAGATCGGCTGGGACGAGATCCACTTCTCGATCGACGGCCCGACCCCAGAGATCCACGATCGCCTCCGCGGGATGGCCGGAGCCTTCCGGCGCACTGTCCGGGCCGCCTGCCGACTGGCCGTGGCCCGCCGGGCTCGCGGACGGGATCGACCGCGCACCGCCCTGCACTTCGTGCTCACCCGCGCCAACTTCACCACGCTGCCCGACATGGTGGCGCTGGCCCACGCGCTCGGGGCATTCCGCGTCGACTTCGACGCCCTCATCGCCTACCGACCCGAGCAGATCGCCCTCCAGCTCACCGCCGAGGAGCGCGCCCGCGTGCCGGACATCGCCCGCGCGGCGCTCGCGGAGGCCGAGCGTCTGGGCATCGCTACCACGCTGCCGCACCTGCTGGCGCCGGAGCGCCTCGACCGGGGACGCATCACCTTCCCCGCGCCCGCCGACCCCTCACAGGCGGGCCTCCACGCCGCCCCGTGCCTGAAGGCCTGGCACCACCTCGTCGTGCAGGCTGACGGCCACATCAGCCCGTGCTGCGTGCTGGCGGGTCAGGGGGGCAGCGTCGCCGATCGTCCGCTGGCGCAGAGCTGGTCGAGCGATCCGTTCCTGGAGCGCGTCCGCGCCGGTATGGCCGCGGGCAGGCCCCAGGCTCGCTGCGCGGAGTGCTCGTGGAACATCCTCGGACACGAGGCCGAGATCCGCCGCCACCTCCCCCAGTCCGAGTAGGTTCTGCCCCCCGTGGCTGTCCACCTCAACCTGGAGCTGACCGACCACTGCAACATCCGCTGCCGGATGTGCAGCCAGTCGCTGCGCGACGAGGCCCACGGCGCTCCCATGCGCTTCATGGCCTGGGAGACCTGGCGCGCCAGCCTGCTGGGGCTCGCCGACATGCCCGAGCCGGTTCACCTGTGTCCGCACTGGCTGGGCGAGCCCACCATCCACCCGCAGTTCGACGCCTTCGTGGAGTACGCCTTCGCGATCAACGCCGGCAACCGACTGTTCCGCGAGTTCAAGCTGCACACCAACGCCGTGGTCTTCAGCGAGGCGCGCGCCCGCCTGCTGGTGCGCCTCGCCAACCTCCCGCAGATGGCCGCCGACACCTTCCGCTTCGTGCACTTCTCGATCGACGCGTTCAGCCCGGCGGTCTACGCGCACGTCAAGGGCGCCGATCGCCGCGAGCAGGTCTACCGCAACATCGAGCGCTTCCTGCAGGTCCGCGACGAGATGGGCGCACGGCGCCCGTTCGCCACCCTCGCGTTCGTCGTCCAACAAGAAAACGCAGCGGACGCGCGGCCCTTCGCGCAGCACTGGCGGCGGTTCTTCGCGGCGCAGGCCAGGGAGCTCGCGGAGGTCTGCGACTGGCCGGACCGCGAGGTCGACGCCCTCTACTTCCGGCCGCTGAACTGCGGGGAGCAGGAGGCCGCGGACGCGCTGCACGCGCGGGTCTGTCGCGACCTCGGGATCACCACGCGGGCCGACGAGCGGCTGCGCGCCTCCGAGTCATTCTGAGGTCGCGGGAGCCACCGTCACCGGCCGCTGCCAGACGGCCGACCCACCGTCGTCGTCGGTGAACACCACGAAGAGCCGACCGCTCCCTGCGGAGCCGGGCTGCAGGTGCAGCCGGATCGTGTTGTCATTGACCGCCTCCTTGTGGTCCGGGAAGCTGCCGATCGTGGTGTATGCCCAGGCCCGCCCGCCGCCGCCCTCGATGTCGCTGACGTGGAACGAGAGCGTCAGCGGCTCGCCGGCCTCCGCCGAGACGGTCGCGTCATCGGCCCCGGAGAACCGCGCCTCGAACTCGGGGTTGTGGTTGCGCTCCTCGTCGGCGCGCTGAGAGATGGCGACGCCCCGGCCGGCGAGGCTGACCCCATCGAACGGCAGCGACCCCATCCAACCCGTCGGATCGGACAACGCATCGATGAGCTCGGTCTCGACGTCCTCCATGGGAGTTGGCCCCAGCGCCAGCCGGGCGGTGTCCATCAGCGGGCAGAGCCCGACGCCGCAAGCCAGCACCTGAAGGCGCGCCTCGACCGACTCTACACCGAGCATCTCGAGATCGGATGTGGCGTCGGGGATCCGGCGCCGAGCTACGGCCACTCCGTCGCGCAGCTCCAGGAGATCGACCCAGTCCGAGAGCCCCCCGAGCAGCGGCTCCAGGCAGCCCCCGCCGATGTCGGTGCAGGTCCAGATCAGGATCTCGACCCCGCGGTCCTGCGGATCGGCTGCGTGGACCGTCAGCGTCACCGACTCGCCCGGCCGGGCCTCCGGAGACGACACCACGACATCGACCACCTGAACATCGGAGATGAACGAGGGGTCGACGGTCCCGCCCCCGCAGCCCAGCGCCAGGATCCATGCGATCATCATGGAGCTACCAGGCCGCCTTCAGCCCGAACGCCGGGATGACGGGGAGCCCATGGACCGGGATCTCCTCGGCCCAGTCTGCGCTCCAATTCAACATCTCTACGTTGCGTCGGTTCGTCGCGTTCATCAGGTCGAGGTATGTGGTGAGTATCCAGCGGCGCAACACCCAGTCGCGATCGACGCGGAGATCGAGCGTCCAGACGGCGGGCAGACGCTCGGCCTGCGTCTCGCCGTAGATGGGTAGCCACGACCGCGAGTCGAGATCGAAGACGTGATTCACCACCTCGGTGTAGGGGTTGCCGGATCCATAGCGCAGCCGCGCGCCTGTCTGCCAACCGCGGGGGAGCCGGTGCGACACCACGGCGGTCAGGACCAGGGGCTGATCGTACTCGAACAGCGCCTCCTCGCGTTCGCGACCCACCCGCGTGGAGCGGCTCACGGTGACGCCCAGCCAGGCCGCCGTGCGGGCCGTGGTCAGACGCAGGAGCCCCTCGGTGCCCAGCACCCGACCAGAGCCGGCGTTGTCGTAGTCGCCGGTGTCCAGCTCGGCCGACGGCGGCAGACCCACCTCGAAGACAAACCGGTCGTCATGACCGACGATCAGGTCGTGGAGCTCGGAGTGGAACAGCCTGACTTCTGCAGAGAGCGTCGGGGTGAGCACCTGCCGAGCGCCGATCCCGGACTGAAGCGCCCACTCCGGGCTCAGGCGCCGGTTGCCCCGCGAGGAGCCCAGGAGCTCGCGGATGAGCGGAAACTGCGAGTGGCGACCCACGACCGCCGTGATCTGTGTAGACTCAGCGGCCCGCACGATCAGCGCGAGCCGCGGGTCCAACGTGAACGCGCTGTAGCGCAGGGCCTCGCCGCCGGCGTCCAGCAACATGGCGTCCACCCGTACGGCGGGGATCGCGTCCACCCGCCCCGCTCGCTGGGTCTGCTCGGCGTAGACCGCGGGGTACCAGGCCACAGCGTCGCCGCGCTCACGGCCGGCGTACCTGAACACCCCGCCCAGATCGCCGACGTCGTAGCGAAACCGCTGGTGCTCCGCCGCCAGATCCAGACCCAACCGCCAGCCCGCCCAGCCTCCGTCGGGCACCCGCCGAGTCCACTCGCTGCGGAGGCCCCCTCCCATGGAGCGCTCCCACGCCTCCTGATCGCTCTCGTAGACCATCTCGGTCTGCTGCGGACCGACGATCAGGGTGGTCTCCCCCAACCAACCCGAGGACGAGGGCCCGGTCCGCTGAAGCCAGAGCTTCTGAAAGCGGGTGACCAGACTCGAGTCGTACGTCTCAGCGCCGTCTCGCTGCGTCACCGTGACGCGATCGTCCGAGGCCACCAGCATGGCGTCGGTGGTGCTCCCGTCCTCCGAGCGTCTCAGCACGCGGAGCTGCGCGTCCCAGTACCGCGGGAGTTGGATGTTGACGCTGGGATCCACGTCGACGACGGGGCTCAGCACGCGGTCGATGTAGGAGCGCCGCGCCGACAGGGTGACCGCCGTTCTCTCGTGGACGGGTTGCTCCACGAACAGGGTCGCCTGGTACAGGTCCACCGATCCGTAGCCCCGTCCCCGCTGGGGCAGCTCCCGATCCACGCGCAGATCGACCACCCCACCGAGCTGGCGTCCGTAGCGAACGCCATACCCCCCTGGCAGGTACAGCACCTTGTCCAGCGAGTCTGCGTTGAGCACCGTAGAGAGCCCGCCGAAGTGAAACACGATGGGCAGCGGACTCCCCCCGAGATACACGCCCGAGTCTGCGGGTTCTGTCCCACGGATCAAGAGCTGACCGGCGTTGAATGGGGTTCGCGCCACGCCAGGGAGGGACTGCACCGCCCGAACGATGTCCCCCCCGGTGCCCGGGATCCGGCGGATCTCGTCAGCGCCCAGAGCCCGCTGACTGACGTCGGGCGCCACCCGGTACCCGATCACCACCATGGCCTCGTCTGCGCTCTCCAGCTCCCAGGGGCGCGCGGGAGCGAGGCGCAGCGTCACCACGACGACCTCGCCCGGCACCACCTCGATGGATGTGGTCTCTGTGGTCAGGCCCGCGGCGGAGGCGGAGAGCTGCCAGGGACCCTCCCCCAGCTCCGCGACCCGAAAGCGCCCGTCCGGCCCGGAGATGGTGCTCACGAGCGCGTCCCCCGGCCCCTGGAGGACGACGCTGGCGCCGCTGGGGGGCTCGCGCGTGCCCGCCACCAGTATCCGACCCTCCACGCAGACCACCGGCACTTCGTCCAGCGTGAAGCGGTACAGGTACCGGATCCGCGCGTCCACCGGAGCACCCGCCGCGTCCAGCGCCGGGGTGAACACGAAATTCCACGCAGCCCGCTCCGCCGCCTCATCGAAGCCGTGGCCCGCTGCCGTGATCACCTGGACGTCGATCACCCGTCCGCCAGCGTCCAGCGCGAGCTCCAGCAGGACCTCGGCCTCCAGGCCTGCCTCCAGCGCCCCCGGCGGGTAGGGCGCGGCGTGGGCGCGCTCCAGGGTGGGCAGGGCGGGCTCGCCAGCGAGCGCCGAAAGGAGCAGCCACAGCGCGAGCACGGTTCCCCTCTGTGTTTGTCCGTGTAACTCGCCCAATTCGGATACGATCGGCGACGGAGGTGCAGGGTGTCGCGAGGGGTGTGGGCGCTGATCGGCGTGCTGGGGATGACCGGCTGCGGCGATGACTGGTGCGCGCGCTTCAACCTGGACTGCGAGGCGGCGCCCCCCGAGCCCCCCGAGCCGGTCGATGAAGACGGCGACGTCTGGACAGCAGACACCGACTGCGACGACACAGATCCCGAGATCCACCCCAGCGCGACCGACGACTGCGATGGGATCGACAACGACTGTGATGGGGAGATCGACGAGGACTCCGAGGACATCCAGCTCTGGTACGCCGACGCCGACGCCGACGGATTCGGCGATCCATTCGACGTCGTCGAGTCCTGCGAGGCGCCCTACGGCCGCGTCGAAAACGACAGCGACTGCGATGACACCGTCTTTGGTCGCGGCCTCGTCCGAGGCTACACCGATGGAGATCTGGACGGGTACGGCGCGGGGCGTCGGCGCGATGGCTGTGCGTACGTGCGGGATCTGTCGTCGCAGGAAGGAGACTGCGATGACACCGACCCCGCGGTGAACCCGGGCGCCGACGAGATCTGGTACGACGGCGTCGACAGCGACTGCGACGGCCGCAGCGACTTCGACGCGGACGCGGACGGGCTGTCCATCGACTCGCTGGAGCGGACCGCCGACTGTGACGACACCGACAGCGACATCGGCGCCCCCGATCCGTACTTTACGGATGCAGACAGCGACGGCTACGGCGACAGCGGCGCGCTCCAGTGGCTCTGCACGCCTCGGTCGGGCGTGGTCTCGGATGAGCGGGACTGCGACGACGCCGATCCGGCGATCAACCCCTCCGCAGAGGAGGTCTGGTACGACGGCGTAGACGCAGACTGCGACGGAGGCAGCGATCACGACGCCGACGCCGACGGGATCGATGCGCCGCCTGCGGGGGGAGACTGCGACGACGCCGACGCATCCGTGAGCGACGTGACGGTGTGGCATGCCGACGCCGACGGGGACGGATTCGGCGCCCGCCTGCCCGTCACGCTGGCGACGTGTACCCAGCCCTCGGGCTACGTGACCGACGATACAGACTGCGACGACCGCGATCCGACGGTCCACCCCGGCGCCTCCGACGTCTGGTACGACGGACTGGACGCCGACTGTGACGGCGCCGATGAGTACGACGCTGACACGGACGGGGTCCGCTCTGCAGACCACGGCGGGACCGACTGCGACGACGCCGACGCGTCGGTGTCGCCCTCGGCGACGGAGATCTGGTACGACGGTGTCGATGCCGACTGCGACGGCTGGAGCGACCACGACGCCGATCGGGACGGCTTCGACGCCGGGGTCTTCGGCGGGTCCCCGAGCGACCCCTTTGACTGCGACGACGCCGACGCGACCACCGGCCCCTATGCGCTCGACATCTCCGGCGATCGAGTCGACAACGACTGCGACGGCGCGGTCGACGACGCGGACGCAGAGCGCCTCTCTGCGGTCTCGTCGGGCGACGATACCGCAGAGTCGGTGACGATGTCGGCGCTGTCTATCGATCTGTGCGGCGAGATATGGACCGCTCTCTCGGTCGACACCAACGGTCGAGTCACGTTCGGATTCACCGACTCGGCGAGCACGGTCAAGGTCTCTGCGTTCCTCTCGGACGGCCCCACCGTCGCGGGGCTCTGGCGCGACCTCGATCCCGGCTCCGGCGGCGACGTCTACGCCGTAGAGTTCTCCGACGCGATCGGGATCTACTGGGTGGACGTCGTCCCCTATGGGCTGACCACACCGCAGACGTTCTCGGTCGTCGTGTTCGAGGACGGCGAGGTCCTGCTCGACCAGCAGACCATCACCGAGGCCGACGGGCTGGTCGGGGTGAGCTGCGCCACCGATCCCACCGTCGGCGCGACCGATCTGTCCGCCGCGTCGGTCGCCCCCGGCTGCCTAGGTGACGGCACGGAGAGCGCGCTGTACGAGGTGTTCGACGGCGCCAGTCCGCACGATCTCTCCGGGCAGCGGGTCTGGCTCTGCCCGCAGTGAGCGGGGGTCGCGCCAGCGTGGGGAGGAGCCGTCAACGAGCGCTGCGCCGGAGTCACAGCCAGCGCCGGCTCCGCGCCTTCGCAGCGGGCGCCGCCAGCGCCGCGGGCCTCCTGACCCTCTCCGCAGCGCTCGGAGAGCTCGCTCTGCGCGCCCGCGGCCAGCCCGCCGCCTTCCAGATCCACGACCTCGGCCGCTGGCGGATGACGCCGAACCTGCAGGACCACCCGATCCGCGGCAACCGCGAGGCCCACGCCTTCCGTCTGAGCACCAACCGGGAGGGGCTGCGGACCGCCCTCCCGCCTGCTCGGACCGCGGGGACCAGCCGGGTGGCGCTGCTCGGTGACTCGGTGGTCTTCGGCTGGGGCGTAGATGACGGTCAGACCCTTGCCGACGGAATGACCGCCGCCCTCCCCGGCGTCGAGGTGCTGAACGCTGCGCAGCCGGGATTCTCGACCACCCAGGCCGCGTGGTTCCACCAGGAGGTGGTCGCCGACTATCGGCCCGATCGGGTGGTGCTCGCGCTGTCCATGCACGATCACAAGCTGGTGTTGGTCTCCGATCTGGAGCAGCTCCGCGGGGGGGGCGATGCCGCGGCCTCGATGCGCGTGGCGCTCGCCCGACGCTCCCGTCTGTACGCCTGGCTGCGGCCGCGCCTGTTCGCGCATGCCACCCGCCCGCAGCTCCTGCCCCGCGAGAGCACCACCGAGCCGCGCGTCCCTCGGGTCTCCGATGTCGAGGCTGCTCTGGTCCTGGACACCCTCCGATGGAGCCTCGACGCGAACGGTGCCTGCCTCACCCTCGCAGTCCTCCCCGCCCAGCCCGACCTGGATCGTCCCCCCGGAGGGGAGCCCCTGCCGAGGGTGGGCCTGGAGCGCAGCCGCGCCTGGGCTGAGCGCAGCGGAGTGACCATGCTCGACATCCGCAGCTGCTGCACTGGCGCCGATCTGGTGCTCCCCTACGACGCAGATCACTACAGCGCCGCCGGAAACGCCGCCGTGGGGGTCGCCCTGGGGCGAGCGGTGGCCGCCCTGCCCCCTTGTCCTGGGTGACCCTCCTACTTCGGATCGCCCTTGGGCTCGCCGAGCGGCGTCAGCGAGAAATTGATGTCGTCGTAGGCCAGGCCCGCCTCGGCATCGACCGGGTTGGACGACGTGCCGCCCTCTGCGTCCTCTCCGGGCGCGCCGTCGGCGTCGATGAAGGCGATGATCCCGACCTCAAGCGTCGCGGTCTGCAGGTCCAGCACCGCCTGGTAGTCCGCCGCCTCCCCCGACTCGCTCGGACAGGTCACACGAGTGCTGTCCAGCGCCTTCACCCCGGCGTCGTAGTCCGGAGTGCCCAGATCGTTGAGATCGTCGGCGTTGAACAGGCGGATCTCACACAGGCCATCGCCGGTGATGTCGTCGTTGAAGGTGAGCGTGCCCCGCACCAGGATCTCGTCGCCCGTCAGCTCAGCCGTCGTCGTCGCGCCAGAGGTCCCGCCAGAGGTCCCGCTGGTGCCGCCGGAGCTGGACGTACCGCCGCTCGAAGTGCCCCCACCGGACGAGCCGGAGGAGCCTGACGAGCCGGAAGAGCCCGACGAGCCGGAAGAGCCGCTGGTGGTGTCTCGCGGATCGGTGCGGGTGCCCGTGTCCGCGGCCTCGTTCGGATAGCAATTGCCGTCGCTGGCGAGGTAGGCGTCGCCGGTGCACGTCGGACTGCAGGCGAGCTGCAGGAGCAGGAGCAGCGTCATGGTTCCTCCATCAAACGGAAGGATAGCAGCGGGGGCGGCGATGGTCGCCGGTCTCCTCGTCTCCTCGACGGCGCGCGGAGCGACAGGGGTCCTGGTGCGGCTCCAGAATGCGCAGTTCCAGGCCCATGAGGCGAGCGTCCACCCGGTGGTGATCCTCCGCCCGCCGGACGGCGCGCAGACCCGCATCCCGCTGCTCGACGACGGCCGGAGACCCGACGTGACGGCCGACGACGGCTGGTACGCCGGGGCGCAGGTGCTCGACGGGCACGCCTTCGAGGTCTCCCTGGAGATAGAGGGGCGGCTCTCCGCGCTGGGCACGGCCCGCTTCGCCGACGACGGGCAGCCGCGCGATCTGACGATCACCCCCACCGACGACGGATACGAGATGAGCGGCGCGACCCATCCGACCGCGGGCACCGAAGAGGCGAGAGCTGCAGAGTCGAACGAGGGGGAGGCGGCCGCCATCGCCGCAGCACCCGCCGGCCCGTCGCCGGCGCCGAAGCTCCTACTGATCGCGCTCGGGGTGCTCGCGCCCCTGATCGCCGGCCCCCTGATCGGAGGGGACCTGCGTCGCGGCTGACGGCGGTCGGAAGTCGTAGCCGTCCCGCCGGAGCGCCTCGATGAAACCCGGCGTCGTCCACACCGCGGCGCCCTCGGCGGCGGGCGCCGTCCAGAGCGCGCGCAGCTCCGCGACCACCGCGGGGTGGTCGCCGGAGACCTCAGAGCGCTGATCGGGATCGGCGTCGAGGTCGAACAGGCACGGACGCGGTGAGCCGTCCGCCAGCCGGGGAGGCCCGCCGCCGCAGCCTCGGTCCTGCAGCAGCAGCGTCCACGGCGGCGCGATCAGCGCGCCGTTGAGCGGCGCGTCGGGCCGATGCGCCACCCCGCCTTCGACGCGGGCCATCGACCGCACCGCGCCCTGGCGATCTTCCAGCAGCGGGATCAGCGACGCGCCGTCCAGGCCCGCCGGTGCGACGGCGCCGACCAGCTCGAGGAGGGTCGGCAGGAGGTCCACGTGACTGACCAGCGCATCGTGCTCCCCCGCGGGGAGGCCCGGGACGGAGAGCACCAGCGGGACCCGCACCACGCCTTCATAGTACCCCGCGCCGTGGAGCAGCTCGCCGTGATCACCGAGCGACTCTCCGTGATCTGCGACCACCGCGACGACGGTCGGGCGCCCGCGGCGCTCCGCAGCCTCCAGGACCGCGGCGATGTCGGCGTCGGCGCGAGTAACGGCCGCAGCGTAGGCCGCCCTCCACGCAGCGAGCGCCGGCGCGCCCACCCGCTGGACATGCTCCTGCAAGGGGTCCGTCGCAACCGGCACCACGGCGTCTCGCGCGGTCCCCCCCGCCATGCCCGGCATCGCGCCGCTGTCCGGCGGCTCGCCTGCCTCCCACAGCAGCGCCAGCGTGCCCGTCGGATCTTCGTCGGGCGGCTCCACGACGAACGGGAAGTGCGCCGTGCGCGTGTGGAGCATGACCATCAGGGGGACCTCCGCCGCCTGCTCTGCCATCCACCGCGCCAGCGGCGCCGCCGTCGCCCCGGGGCCTCCGCCCTGCGCGGGGCTGTGCCGGCCGTCCGGGGTGTCGCGATCGGGCCGCCGCACGTCGAAGGTCTGGAAGCCCCGCGCCAGCCCGTAGTCGGCCCGAAACCCCGAGGGGGCGTCGGGGGTGAAGGCCGCGGTGCGGTATCCGTAGAGCGCCAGCACCTCGGGGAGCGTGGGGACGTCTCGCTCGAGCCCTCGCCCCCAGCCCAGCACGCCGGTGGTGGAGCCGAAGCGCCCGGTCAGGATCCCCGACAGGCCGGCCAGCGTGAAGTTGGAGGCGGCGTAGGCGCGCGTGAAGCGCTGGCCGCGCGCCGCGAGCGCCGCGAGGGCCGGCATGTGATCATCGACATGATCTCCCCGCAGCGAGCACACGGTGATCAGCACCACATCGCAGCCGCGGCAGCGAGCCGCGATCGCGGTCGGGGGCCGCTGCTGCGCCCACCAGGCCCCGACAAGCCCCCCGACAGCGAGCAGTCCGGCGAGCAGAAGGCGCCGCCGGGGGGCCCTCAGGGCCCGAGCGCGAGCAGAGCGGCGGCGCGACGTCGTCATCCCGACCCCGGCAGGAACGTCGCAGGTAATGCGATAATGGTCGATACTGGTCGCTACTGCTAATTCAGCAGAATCGACGCGCGAATTTCAGTCAGGATCAGTCCGGAGGCTGCAACATGGAAGAGGTCAGGGGACCGGGACGAATCGAAGGGTTCCTCCTCCGGCTGGGCACGGTCGGCGCCCTGCTGGCGCTGCTGGCGCGGGGCGGTCGATGGTGGCTCCTCCCCCTCGCTTTGCTGCTGGTCTCCCTCGGCCTGGTCCTCGCTGGGCTCCAGGCCATCGAGTACGTCGCGCCGTTCGTCTACGTCGTCCTCTGATAGCGGCTGCGATCCGCGACTTTCGACCACCCCTCTGAGCGCAGCCCGGATCCGGGCTATGATCCGCCCGGCACGGATGCTGGCCTGTGGGCCGGGTCGGAGGAATTGATGAACCAGCAGCTCTCCCTGTCCGCAGCAGCCCCCCTCGGTGGCCTCCTCGTGCTCGCGTTGATGTGCGCCTGCGAAGACAGCGTGAGCGGAGGCGCCCCGGACGTCAACACCACATCCACCAGCACCTCCGGCGGTGATCCGGTCCTGGTGGTCAATGTCACGAACGTCAACTTCGGCGAGGTGGAGCTGGGGACCGTGGCGTCAGCGTCCATCGATCTGCAGAACGCCGGCAGCGGGGTGCTGGAGCTGCTCGGCCTGGAGATCAGCGGCACCGAATTTTCGGCGACAGCCGGCGCGGGCCTCCAGATCTCCGCGGGCGCCACCACGTCGATCGGCCTGAAGTACCTGCCCGCGGACTATGTGGATGATCAGGGCACCCTCACGCTGACGACCAACGAGTCCAGCGCGGAGATCACCGAGATCACCCTGGTCGGAGGCGTGGTCACCGACGCCGACGGCGACGGACACGACAGCGAGGCCGCCGGCGGAGACGACTGCAACGACGACAACGCCGACGTCTACCCGGGACACGCCGACGAGTTCTACGACGGCATCGACTCCAATTGCGACGGCACCTCGGAGTACGACCAGGACGGCGACGGCTACGAGAGCGAGGTCTACAACGACGACCCCGACCTCGGCGGCGGGGACTGCCAGGACGCCAACGCCGACATGCACCCCGGCGCGGATGACTCCTGGTACGACGGCATCGACTCCGACTGCGACGGATCCGATGACTTCGACCAGGACGGCGACGGCTACGGCTCCGCCGACCACGGACAGGGACGCGACTGCGACGACAGCGATCCCGAGACGAACCCCGAGAACGCCGAGGTCTTCAACGGGCTCGACGACGACTGCAACGGCGAGGTCGATGACGACATCAATGGCGAGGTGGCTGACCTCGTCTACTACGGGGTCACCGCCGGCGACTACGCGGGGCACTCTGTGACGATGGGCGACCTCGACGCCGACGGTCGCGATGATCTCGTTGTCGGTAGCTACAACCACGACAGCGGGTACGGCATGGTCTCGCTGTTCGACGGCACCTCGCTGCCCTCCACCGGCTCCGACATGCAGGACGGCGTCAGCCACTTCACCGGCGACGGGCCGGTGTATCTTGGCTGGGAGCTCACGGTGCTCGAGCCGTACGGCACCGAGGCCCACCTGGCAGTGGGCGCACCTGGCGCCTCCAACAACGGCACGATCTACGTCATCCCCGGCTCGGTCGTCATGAGCGGCAACGACACCTCCCAGGCGGTGCTCACGATCAGCGGCGGCTCGGCCTACAACGTGGGCCGCGGGCTGGCGCAGGATCTCGATCTCGACGGCGACGGCTCGGTCGAGCTGCTAGGAAACTACCAGGACAGCAGCTCTGACGGCAGCACGCAGCAGCTCTGGCTGATGTACGGCGGCGTGAACGGCATCTTCTCGGTGGACAGCAACGTCGACGCGCGCTTCACCACCGACGACGGCACCCACGACAACATGGTCGGCACGTTCCCCAGCGGCGGCGACATCGACGGAGACGGCTACGACGACTTCGTCTACTGCGACGACCTGGTCGATCACGGCGAGACAAACACCGGCGCGGTGTGGGCGCTGTGGGGCGGCGCCACCCAGTACTCCAACGGCAGCGCCGAGAGCCTGGACAGCGCCGGGACCGTGCTCTCCAGCGGCGACAATTACGGCCGGCACGGCTTCATCTGCGCCATCGGCGACGATCTGGACGGCGACGGCGCAGCCGAGGTCTGGGTGGTCGAGGAGGGCCAGGAGCAGCGGTGGCTGTACGTCATGGCCGGCGGCACCGACTTCCGCTCCGGAGGCGTCGATCCCGAGGAGGTCTCGATCGCCACCTACCAGATCGCCTCCTCCGACCCCTCCCCCATCGCGCTGCGTCAGATCGGCGACTGGACCGGCGACGGAGTCTCCGAGATGGCGATGGGCCTGGAGAACTCCTCCACCAAGGCCGGACAGGTCTGGATCTACTCCAGCGAGGTGCTGGACTTCGATCTCGACGCAGATCAGGACGCGCTCGGCGTGATCGAGGGCGAAGACGACGAGGACGAGGGCTACTACCAGGAGGCCTTCGGTGCCCGCATCTCCTCGCGGCCCGGCGACCTCGACGGCAACGGCAACCCCGATCTGGTCGTCGGCGACTACCTGTGGGGCGCATCCGACGACTACGACGGCGGTGTCTGGATCAGCTTCAGCGCAGACTGAACCCGGCTCATCGTGATGAGTCGGGGCAGTCCTGACTCTCGGTTGAGCTGCCCTACCTTGGGTTGATCTGGCCTACTGCGGGTTGAGCTGGCCTACTGCGGGTTGATCTGGGCGCTGAGCAGCAGGATCCCCGGGAAGGTCCGCTCCATCAGCTCGGGCCCCTGGAGCAGCCAGGCCACCCCCGCGAGGGCCAGGAACGGCCCGAACGGCAGCGCAGCCGTGCGCCCCCGCCGCGTGAGGACAGCGTAGGGGAGACCGAACAGCGCCCCCGCCCCGCAGGAGGCCATCAGCACGAACGGCAGCGCAGGCAGCGCCCCCAGGAAGCTCCCGATCATCGTCAGGAGCTTGATGTCGCCCCAGCCCATCGCCGGCCGGCGCCGCACCAGCCAGTACAGCGCGGAGATCGCGAGGATGAAGCCCCCGCCGAACAGCGCCCCCAGCGCGGACTGCCGCCAGCCGATCGCAGCTGGGTGACCGAGCCACTCCAGCCACGCCGACGCGGCGATCCCCACCGGCGCAGCGAGGATGCTGAACCGATCAGGGATGATGTAGTGGCGGATGTCGATGTACGTGATGGCGATCATCGCGCAGGTGAACCCGAACGCCACCCCGTAGGCCGCGAGATCGACGGCGCCCGGGATCCCCTCCGGCACGATCCGCCGCCACAGCAGCCAGGCCAGCGCCCCGGTGAGCAGCTCGATGGTCGGGTACAGCGACGAGATGGGCGCCCGGCAGTCGCGGCAGCGCCCGCGGAGGAGCGCCCACGACAGCACCGGGATGTTGTCCCACGGACGGATGCCGTGACCGCACGACGGGCAGTGGCTCGGCGGCCACATCACCGAGCGGTCCTCGGGGATGCGGGCGATGCAGACGTTCAGGAAGCTCCCGACCAGCAGGCCGAACACCCCCGCGACCAGCGCGAAGGGGTCGGTCATGCACAGTCGCCGAGGGCGGCGACCACCGCCTCGACCTGGGCTTCGGATAGATCGGCGTTGCAGGGCAGCGCGAGCGCCTGCGCGCAGAACCGGTCGGCGTTGGGCGTGAGGGTCCGGGGCAGACACGGCTGCGCCGACAGCGGCCGCGGGTAGTAGCAGCCGGTGGCGATCCCGCGCTCTGCGAGGGCCGCCGCGAGGGCGTCGCGCTCAGGATGGAGCGCGCAGTACACGCTGACGGGGCTTCCCGGGTCGTGGGGGACGAAACGGCCCGATCCCAGGATCTGATCGTACCGCTCCGCGATGGCCCGCCGCCGCGCCATTCGCTGCGGCAGGTTGGAGAGGCTCCCCAGCACCGTCGCCGCGGTCACCGCGTCCAGCCGACTGTTGGCGCCGATGTGACCGCCGACCTCCACGTGCAGGTTCGGGCTCGTCATCCCGTGGTTCCCCAGCATTCGTATCCGCGCAGCGAGCGCGACGTCGTCGGTCGCCACCAGGCCACCGTCGCCCGCGCCGCAGACGATCTTTGTGGGGTACAAGCTCAGCGCGGATGCCACCCCCCGGCCTCGCGGAGCGCCCCCTGCGGCCTGGGCGGAGTCGTCGATCACCGGCACCCCCAACTCCGGGTGGGGGGCCTCGAGGCCGAACAGGTGGACCGGAATCACCGCGCGGGTGCGGGAGGTGACCGCGGCGGCGGCGGCCTCTGGATCGAGCAGCGGGACGTCGGGGAGGACATCCACGACCACGGGGATCGCCCCCAGCTGCAGCACGGCGCCCGCGGTGGCGAAGAACGTGACGGCGGGGACGATCACCTCGTCTCCCGACCGGATCTCCAGGGCCTTCAGCGAGAGCACCAGCGCGTCGGTGCCGCTGGCGACGCCGACGCCGTGCGCCCGCCCCAGCAGCGCAGCCAGCGCTGCCTCCGCCCGCGCGACGACCGGACCGCCGACGTAGCGCCCCGAGCGGAGCACCTCCAGGACGGCGGCCTCGACCTCCTCAGCGACCGCGCGATGGCGCGCCGACAGATCGAACAGGGGAATGTTCTGCATTCGCCGACCTACTTGATGTCCTTGCGCGAGAACAGCAGCGCCGCGCCCGACAGGACCGCGCCGGTGTAGGTCAGCCCATAGAGGACCGCCGGCCCGACCCGCTCCCACGGTATCTCAAGCTGATGTACGGCGTAGGGGCGGATGTTGAAGACCTCGAAATTCGGCAGCGCCCAGTACAGGAAGCGCGCGAACTGCCGCGCAGACTCAATCTCGAGTTGGTTTCCGAACACCCAGACGTCGTCGGCCAGGTGACCGATCACGAAGATGGACAGCGTGAACGTGGTGGCGATGGTCGGCGACGACGTGGCCGAGAACAGCGTGGCCCAGGCGGTGAGCAGCATCAGCTCCATCATCAGCAGGCCCATCGACACGAACACCACGGGGGCGGGCGGTCCCTGCTGGATCCACAGCAGCCCCACGTAGACCGCCAGCAGGATCAGCACCTCCACCGCGAGGGTGAGGACCAGCCCCAGGTACTTTCCCAGAACGAAGTGCCAGCGCGGGAGGGGCTTGGAGAGCACGGTGTAGATCGTCCGCCGATCCAGCTCCTTCCAGACCAGCGAGACCCCCAGGAACATCGCGATGAGCGTCGCGAACAGGTCGATGGCCCCCTGCGCCACGCTGCGGGTGATCTTCGCCTGATCGCCGATGGTGACCTGCTCCAGTCCCAGGCTCAGGAGGATGGCCCCCGCCGCGAAGATGAGGATCGAGTACAGCACGCGGTCGCGCACGGCCTCTCGGAAGGTGTTTCGTGCCAGGGCCGCGATCCGGGCGAGAGCTGCGATCCAGGACCGGGCCGTCACGCCAACACCCCCATCTGCTCCGGCCGCACCGGGCTCGCCCGATCGACCTCGTCTTGCAAGACCCCCTCCAGCGTCTCGCGGATGGGCTGGATCTGGACGATGCGCCCGCCGGCGGTCTGGACGGCGGCGATCACCGCAGGCACCTCATCGGGCGTCACCCGCACGATCCGGGGGTCACGCTCGTCGCCGATCGCCTCGCCAGGCACCACCACGTCAGGAGCGCCGACGAAGGTGCAGTCGGTGTGCCGGATGCGATCGCCGATCAGCGATTGGATCGTGCCCGCCCCCCGCAGCTCGCCGCGCACCATGAGGCCCACGCGATCGCACAGGGTCTCCACGTCGTGGAGGATGTGGCTGGAGAAGAACACCGTGCGCCCCTTCTCCCGGTGCTCCAGCAGGAGATCCCGCACCGTCGCTCGCCCCATCGGATCGAGTCCGCTCATCGGCTCGTCGAGGATGATCAGCTCGGGATCGGACAGCAGCGCCTGACACAGCCCGATGCGCTGGAGCATCCCCTTGGAGTACTTGCGCAGCGGGACGTCTCCGAACCGCCGCATGCCCACCCGCTCGAGCAGCCCCTCGATGCGGCGCTGCCGCTCGGAGGCTGCCATGCCGAACAGCTCGCCGTAGAAGTGCAGCAGCTCCCGCGCCGTGAGGTGTTGGTAGAAATACGGCCGCTCGGGGAGAAAACCCACTCGCGCCCGCGAGCGAGGGTCGGTGCTGAGGAACCCCATGACCCAGGCCGTCCCTGCGGAGGGCCGCACCAGCCCCATCAAGATCTTGATCATCGTGGTCTTTCCCGCGCCGTTTGGCCCGATGAACCCAAAGCTCTCGCCGCACATCACCTCCAGATCGAGTCGCCGGAGCGCTTCGATCCGGGGCTTCCAGAAGTCCGTGCGAAACGACTTGCGCAGTCCCCGCACTGCGATCGCGACCTCTGCTCTCGGGGGCGCATCCGAAGACATAGACCATCCTCCGAGCCGGGAATTTATCGATCCTGCTCCTGCTCGGCCAGCCACGCGCGTACCTTGTCCTTGGGATAGGCCCCGGCGCTCCGCCAATTGCAGCGCGTACACAGCGGCCCGCTGTCCTCGAACCGCCCCTCGACGTGCGCACGCCGCCACGCCTGGAGCCGCGGCCCGTTCCAGATCTCCACCAGGCTCTGCTCGGTGAGGTTGCCCAGGCGGTTCTCGAGGTGCTCGTCCAGGCAGCAGGTGGTCACGCTGCCGTCGACATACACCATCGGCGTATTCCACAGCCCTGCGCAGGGTGGGCGTTGTGGTCTGTCGGCGCTCACCGCTGTCAAACCACGCGCTCGCCGGGGGCGTCCCGGTCAGCGTACCGGTGCCAGGCGCCGTCGTGGCGACGCTGGTGGGGGTAGTACGCCGCCTTGTAGGACAAGCGCGGGCAGTCCGCGACGTACAGCCCCAGGTAGTGGTGCCGACCGCTCTGCTGACGCAGCCAGATAATCTCCACCAGCACCGAGAACACTCCCAATGACCGCTGCGACTCCGCGGGGTCGAAGAAGAAGTATACCGATGAGGTGTCGCGCGCGCCCACGTCGAGGATCCCCAGACCGATCAGGCGATCGCCGACGCGGTAGCGGATCTCCACCGTGCGCGTGCAGGTGTTGACGAACCACCCCTCGTAGCCCCGCCGCGACATCTGGCGCTCGTTGCGCGCCAGGTTGCGCTCCTGCTTGTGCTTGTTGTACAGCTCCAGCTTCTCGGTGGTGAACGTCACCGGCCCCATGTCGTACTGCACGTCCTGGTTGCGCCGCCACACCCGCCGCTGCGAGCGGCTCTCCCGGAAGCCCTGAACCGGGATGCGGATGGGCTCGCAAGCGGAGCAAGCGGGGCAGCGCGTGCGGTAGAGCATGCGCCCGACGCGGCGGTCGCCCATCGCCAGCGAGGTATCGAACTCGACGGGGCTCAGGTGGCGAAGCTGCCATCGCAGGGGCATACGCGCCTGCTCCCCGTCCAGGTACGGGCACGGCTCCAGCTCATCGTGGACTACCTGCTCCCGCCGACTCATCTGTCCGATTCGTGTCATCCGGATTCAACGGTGAGCGCAAAACGTATCATGGGGTCCCTGGAGGGAAACAATGCCTGTCGTCTCGGAGCTGCGCGAAGGAGTGGGGGTGATCACGCTCGATCGCCCGGCCCGGGCCCACGCCTATGACCGAAACCACCTGGAGGCAATGGCCGCAGCTTTTGAGGACCTGAGCCAGAAAACCGTGCTCGTCGTCCTGCAGTCCACCGGGGAGCGAGCCTTCTGCGGCGGGGCGGATCTCACCGAGGTGGACCACGCAGATCCCCTGAGCGCGCTGGACCTGTACAGCCAGCGGGTCTTCAACGCCATCGCGCGCAGCTCCGCGGTCAGCATCGCGGCGGTGCAGGGCGCAGCCGTCGCCGGTGGCTGCGAGCTGGCGCTCGCTTGCGATCTCCGCGTCGTGGGGCCCCGCGCCAGCTTCCGCCTCCCGGAGACCTCGCTGGGCCTCATCCCGTCGGCGGGCGGCACCACCCGCCTGACCCGGCTGGTCGGCCCCTCGGTGGCGAAGCAGGTCATCCTCGCCGGGCGGTCGCTCGACGCGGACGCTGCGGTGCGACTGGGTCTGGCGATGGAGTGCATCGCGTATCCGCGCGAGCGAGCCTTCGCGCTCGCGCAGGAGCTCCGCAGCCGAGACCCGATCGCCCAGCGTCTCGCCAAGCAGATCATCGACCGCGGAGAGGATCCGACCAGCCTCGACATGGAGCGGCTGGCCGAGAGCTTGCTGTATTCGAGGCGCAGCCTGCCGGGGTGATGAGCCCCGGCAGGCGTCTGGCTCAGCGCTTGCCCTTGCCCTTGCCCTTTCCGCCGCCGCCGCCGCCGCCGCTACGGCCAGCCTTGTTGCCGCCGCCGCCGCCACCACCGGCCTTGGCACCGGTGGCCTTGCCGCCGCCAGACTTGGCGCGTGCAGCGCCGCGCCTGCGCGGGCCCTTGCGGGCGCTGTTCAGGGTGAAGCCCTTGGAGCCAGCGGAAGAGACCGAGGCCTCCTCGACCTGCTTGAGGTCTTCCATGTAGGCCCAGGTGATGTCCTCGCCCTCTTCGTAGCCGATCGCAAGGCCGACCTGTCCGGCGTCCTTGTTCCAGACGATCGCCGTGAAGCCGTCGGTGGAGTAGTCGTCGCCCTTGGTCCAGCCGCCGCCGGTGAGGGCGTCGCTGTAGCTTCCGGTGTACTTGTCCACGACGCTGCCCTTGTACAGGACCAGCAGGAACGTGGTGTCGGATGCGATGGTCTGCCCCTCGGGGGTGGGCAGGTTCATCTCGGTCCAGGGTGTGGTGGGCGGAACTGCAGGAATGGCCTCATCAACGACGGTGTCGCCGTCCTTGAGGTCAGCGCCGCAGCCGGCAGAGAATCCGATGCCCAGACAGGTCAGGGCGATCAGCGTAAAACGTTTCATGGGTCTTCTCGCTGGAAGGTAGGGATGAATGCCGGGACAGGCCCGTGTCATGGCGCCACTAACGGGCCGGTGAGAACTTGGACACCCGGTGCCTGTCCCGGGCTACATTCGAGAACATGTTGGTTGTATTGCTACTTCAGTTGGCCCGAGCTGATGGGTGGAGCCCGTCCATCTCCGGTGCGGACTGCCAGATCTTCCTCGGCGACGCATCCACCGACCCGGTCCCGCCCGTTCGCGCGGAGTGCGACTGGCCGGTCCCCCCCGAGAGACTGCAACATCTGCTGGCCCAGTTCGACCAGCACCACCGGTATTTCAGCAACCTTGAGGTCAGCAACCGCGTCGACGTGGCGCCGGAGGGAGGTGAGCTGATCTATCAGATCCATCGCCTCGCGGGCGTACCGGATCGCGACGTCGTCCTGCGGTTCTGGGCAGAGCCCATCACCGGCGGGATGCGGTACACCTGGGCAAAGGCCACCGATCAATCCGCGGGGGGCGCGGGCGTGGAGATAGAAAAGGACTCCGGATACTGGGAGGTCACGGGCGGCGAGGCCGGCCTCCACCTCGACGCCGAGATCCACTACGCGCCCGGCGGCTATGTACCGCCGTTCGTCATCCGCTGGTTCCTCGCCCGCGGCATCCTCAACACCCTCGGAGAGCTGCGCACCTACGCGGAGACATACCGCAGCGGCTCTGGCCTTCAGCGGTGACGAGCCTTCAGCGGTAACGGCCAGCGACGAATTGGCAGGCGCTGCTGGTGCGCTCCATCTGGAACTGCCGGAGCGAACTGGCAAGATGGGGTGCCATGACCGCCGTCCCCTTGCTCGCAAACTCCCGCTTCAGCTCGCCCCCCCAGATGGTCTTCGTGCGGATCCCCCGGTAGGTGCTGACCTCCGCTGTGCGATCGCAGTGCGCCTCTGTGCAGTGCTTCACCCCCTCACAGAACGCCAGGGTGTCCAGGACCTGCGCCTCAGACAGTCCGCGGACCACCGGCGTCGGCGCCTCTTCGGGGCCTTCCTCACAGCCGAGCAGCGCGCAAGCCAGCACGCCTCCCACGATGACACACCACCTGCGCATTCCCACCTCAGGCCTCAGACCGAGGATAGACCGATGCGTCCGGATCGCCGAAGATCTGTGACATCAATGTGAGCCACGCCTCAAACAGCTCGCCGACCTGCTGAGACGACAGCGCGCCCCGATCGTGCTCCAGCTCGATGTCCAGCCCGCCGCCGCCTGGTGCGAGGTGCACGCACAGCGCGGGACGGCAGAAGGACAGCGGGAGGCGGCGCATCGTAGCGCTGACCCCGCCAACCGTCGGCAAGCGCGCGGGGGCGTCCATGGTGAAGGTGGCGGTGAAGGGCGCCGCCGCCAGCTCCGGCTCGAGATCGGCTGGCGGGGTGCCGTGGGCCTCCATCTCCAGAATCTCGGTGCTGAGCGCGCGCACATGGGAGACCAGCGTGGCGCGTCGGGTGACCGTCGAGCGGACCGGCAGCGGGAAGTGCCCCAGCGGGCCAACCACGCTGGCGTCGCGCACCGCCTGCCTGCGCTGGGGGACCGCGCCCACCAGGAGATCTCGCGCGTGGGTCTGGCGATGGAGCAGGAGGGAGAACCCACCGAGCCAGGCGATCCAGGGCGTGAGCCCCGTCGTGACGCTGTAGGCCTCGACCGCCGTACACAGCCCCGGCCCGGCTCGGCGAAGAACGCGCCCCCGCTCACCCGCCCCGTCGCTCCCCAGCCACACCTTCGGCATCCCGGACAGCGCGCGCTCCCAGTAGCGGCGATCTGCTCCTCCGGAGGCCACAGACACCTCGCGGTACTGCCGCGGCACCGGCAGGGCGGGCGAAGCCGTCCCCCCGACGGCGCCGTAGAGCTGCATCAGCTCCCGCGCCAGGACCGCGAGCGAGCGTCGATCGAGGATGCTCGGCGAGAACGCCGTCACCAGGCTGTGACGGCGCCCACCGTGACGCAGCAGCAGCGCCCGCCAGGGCGGCACGGAGGGCGACGCGATGGGCGACGCTGCGAGCTCCTCGGCGACCTCCTCCACGCGAGCAGGCGAGATCTCCCGCAGGGACACCGCTGGCTCAGCGTTGGCGTCGATGGACTGCTGAGTGCCATCTTCGGACAGGTGCGTTCGGAGCGCCTCGTGCCGGGCCGTCAGGCTGCGCAGCGCGCTGCCCAGCCCCTCGATGTCCAGCGTGCCGTCGAGCTGGAGCACCATGCACGGATTGACCCGGCCCGACATCGGCGCCAGCTCCATCATCAGCCGCTGAGTGGAGGTCGTCGCCAGCTCGATCGTGGACTCTGTCCGGGTGGGCTCGGGCTCGGGCTCCACAGGAGGCTCAACCTCTCCGCTGCCGCTGAGCATGCGGATCAGCGCGAGCTGCTCCGTGATCAAGTCGAGCTGTCGGCGGATCAGCTCCTCGGCGCGAGCGGCGGGGATGCGATCCACCATCGCCGGCTCAGGCGCGACCACGACGGGGGCGACGGGTGCAGGCGTGTAGTCGCGCCGGTTCCAGGGGATCGGCGGCAGCGTGAGCGGCTGCACCCCCTCCCCGTGGATGCTCCCGTGGGCCACCGTGAACCCCTGCAGGTACAGATCTCGCGCGACCTCCAGGAGGCTACGTCGTTCCTCTCTGCCCGGCCTGCCGGTAGCGAGATGCTCGACCGTGCTGTCAGCCGCCGTGATGGCTTCGCCCAGCAGCGGTTGACCGCCCAGCTCGATGACGAACCGGAACCCGCGTTCCGGCAGATCGCTGAGCACCTCGGCGAGCTGAGCAGGGTCTCGCAGCGCAGCGGGCCACTCGTCCGGCGCCCGCCCAGCGATGCTCCCACCGGAGAACGCCGACAACGACGAGATGGTCGGGGGTGCTGCGGTGAACGCGCCGAGGACCTCGAGCAGGCCGCCCGGCGCCGCGGGATCGAGAGCGCGCGCCAGCGTTCGCCCCCAGGCGACCGCCAGCTTCATCGCCGCCTCGGTGGTGAAGATCCCGGCCGCCCACGCCGCGGAGATCTCCCCGACCCCCACTCCCGACACCGCCGCGGGCTGGAACCCCCAGTCGCGCAGGAGCGCCGTCGTCGCCATCTGGTGGGCGACGATCGCGGGGACCGCCAGCTCGAGATCGTCCAGCGATGGGGGCTCGTCAGAGGCCACCACCGCGCTGCGAACCGTCGGATCTGTGATCGCCTCGGCGCACTGCTCGAGCTGCCCGGCGAACGCCGGCTCGGTGCGCGCGAGCTGCTGCCCCATCCCCCGCACCTGCCCGCCGACACCGGTGAAAATGAACGCCAGCGCCGCGCTCGGCGTCTGCGGCGCGACCGACAGCCGACCATCCAGCAGCGCCAGCACCTCCGCGCCGCTCTCCCCGATGACCGCCACGCGATGCGCGCGGTTCGGCCGCCGCGCGCCGAGGGTATGGCAGAGATCCCCCAGGTCGAGATCGGGGTCGGACAGCACCGGCACCAGGCTGCGGATGCGCGCCTGGAGCGCCCCGGCAGAGGGAGCACTCAGCGTCAGCAGCTCGGCCCGGATGGGGCGAACGAGCCGGCTGTGAGGCTCGGGCCCGCCTCCAACGATCACGCATCGGGGATGCTCCCCCCCCGCGGTGACCGCCGCTGAGGAGAGCCGCTCGGTCATCGGCGGTGGACTCCAGGCGCCGTCGCGGGGCACCAGCCGATGCCGAAGCGTGAGGATCGCCTGCACCAGGGTGAGCAGGCCGTCGAGCGGACCGGGCGCTCCCAGCACTCCCGCCGTCGAGGCCGACCAGCTCGGCGCGAGGCTCGCGCCCAGGTCGGGCAGCGCGCCCTCGCCAGCGTGGAGCCACAGCGGCGGCATGTCGAGCCCCTCCCGCTCCAGGGTGCGGGCGACGATCTCGGCGAGCGTCTCCCCGCTGCTCCCGCAGTGGCCGCGGAGCACGCCGTGGATTCGGTCTCCGTCGGCCCGCGCATCAGCCACCCGACGCGCCACCAGGACCACCGTGCCCCCAGGGGCCGACCCGTCCACCTGCGTGACGCCGATCAGCGCCTGGGTGCAGTCACCCCGACGGAGGGCATGCGCGGCCAGCACGAGCGCCTGGAGGCCGTGGCTGGCGCCGCTCAAGGTCACCGAGGGCCCTCGAGTGGTCAGGACCCGAGCGACGGTGTCCGCGCAGGCGCCGAACAGGAACAGCCCGGTCCGGTCCTGCGCCGTGGTCCGCCCGGCGTCATCGAGCGCCTCACAGCAGACCTCCAGCAGGTGCCGGGTGCCGCAGGGCAGCGCCGCCGCCTGCGCATCGTCGAGGCCGAAGTACTCCGGGTCGAACAGCTCCGCGCCGATCCCCGGCCCTGCCGACAGATCGCTCACCGTGCGCGTGCGCTCCCACAGATCCGCGAGGGCCCGCACGTCGGCCACCCGCAGCCCCACGCCGGTGATCGCGACGCCGCCATGACGTGCGGTCTCCAGCTCGGAGATGCGACGACGCAGCCTCCGGATCTCCAACACCGAGCGAGCCATCAGCGCGCGCTGATGGCCGGTGACCGCCAGCCGCGTCATCGCCCCCCCTCCTCGGACGCCAGCACCTCGAGGGCGAGGAGCTGAGCGAGCTGCTCATCGCTGAGATCAGAGAACTCATCCAACTCGGGGTCGATCGGGTCGGCCGGAACGCCCACCGTGGAGGCGTCGTCGAGGACCCCCTCAGGCGGCTCGATGCGCGGCGTGCCTGCCATCAACCCGGGCGGCATATGCCCATGCGAGGCACCGGCGCGCTGGGTCGGGGTGGAGATCTCCTCGTCGGGGGGAGGCTCCGGGGTCGGAAGGGAGACATCCGCTGACACCGGCTCGGAAGAGATCGGCTCCAGCGTCGGCGCGGAGGGATCATCCGGCGAGCGCAGCTCCGTGGGTTCGATCGAATCATCGATCTCGGGGCGCTGCGCAGCGACCGTCGCGGGGGGCGCCGTCAGCTCGCCGGAGGTGTCGGTGTCAAGCTCCGCGTCGACGGGCGCCGTCGGCTCTGCGGAGATCGCCTCTACGTGGAGGATACCCGCGGGAGCTGGGAGATCTTGAGCCGACGGCTCGGCGCAGACCTCGCCGGTGGGCGCCGCAGCGACGTCTGCGCTTGAGGCCCCCTCACTCTCAGAGCCCTCCTCACTCTCAGACGTGTCCACCTCTGGTCCATCCGGCTTGAGAGCGTCCGACGCGAGACGGTCCGAATCGGGCGAGTCCACCTCGTCCGTGCCAGCTTCAGACGTGCTGACTTCGGGCATGTCTCCGTCAGACAGGCGGGCATCAGCGGTGTCGATCTCGGGCTCCTCGGCTTCAGGCACATCGGGCTTCGGCTCGTCTGCCTCCGGCGCCCCGACTTCGAGCACTTCAGGCTGTGGCTCTTCAGGCTCCGGTTCCTGAGGCTGTGGCTCTTCAGGCTGTGGCTCTCCCGGCTGCGGTTCCTCAGGCTCTGCGGGCTCCGGTTCCTCGGGCACAGTCCCTTCGCGCACGGACGCCGCGGCCACGGGTACGCTCAGCTCAGGCTCATCCAGCCCAGCCGACAGCTCGCTCAGAGGCTCGACGGGTGTGATCGGCTCCGAGAATCCCGCATCCATCGCCGTCGAACGGACCGCCTCCAGGAACGGCCGCTCATCCAGACGCTCCAGCGACTCGAGCAGCACCGGATCGAGCTCACCCAGCACATGGTCACGGGCGCGCAGCTCGAGCGTCGGCCCGGGGTCGAGGTCAGGCGGCAGGGCCAGCAGCGTGCCGGGCAACCCCGCGTCGCCGCGGAGCGCGTTGAAAGCGCGGGCCACGGCAGCGGCCATGGCGTCGAGCGCACCGTCTGCCCGGCCCAGCGCCAGATCGGCGTCGACCAGGGTGATCAGCCGCACCGAGCGCTCATGCAGACCGCGATGCAGCGCTGCGAAGCGAGACAGCGCCGGGAGCAGGCGCTGGGTGACATCTGCTGCGGTCAGCTCAGACAGGGCCTGCGCGCCCAGCGTTGCCGGCGCGTGGACCACCGCCAGCAGCGGGATCTGCGCCGTCACGAATCGTTCGAGGCCGTCGGCCACCGAGGACGGCGCGGCCTCCAGCCGGCACCCCCAGCGCGCCAGCTCGGTCGCCAGCTCATCAGAGGCGTTCATCGCCAGGTGGCTCACGCCCGTCTGGGCCAGCCAGCGCGCCGCGGCCTCGAGGCGAGGCTGCGCCTCACCCAGCAGCCACACCCGCCCCTCGCTGCGCGGGAGCAGCGGCGCGCGGGAGACGCTCCCCCGCTCCAGGCGCGGGACGTGGCGCATGCCCCCGCGCAGCGCAGCGCGGTCGTCGTCGTCGGGCGAGCAGAGCAGCTCGGCCAGCGCGCCGGCCTCGGCTCCGTAGGGCGCGGCGGGATCGAGGTCGATCACCCCACCCCACTGCCCCGGAAAGGCGGCGGCGATCGTCGCGGCGAGGCCCCACAGATCTGCCCGGAGGGCGTCGCTCGGCTCGCGGCCGCCGACATCCACCGCCCCGCGAGTGACCAGCCGAAGCGGGCAGCGATCAGGCATCAACCCGCGCAGCGACTGCAGCGCGTGCAGCGAGCACAGGACTCCGTCGCCGCTCGGCGTATCCGGGGACGGCCCGTCCCAGCAGACCACCACGCCTGCCAGCGGCTCCTCCCCCCAGTCGCTGGCCATCGCCAGCACCGAATCGATCTGCTCGGGCGCGCGGGGGTCGAGCACGCCCGCCCCCAGGTTGCCGCCCGGGCGACACCTGAACACCACGACGTCCTGGCCCTGCTGTCGGAGCGCACCTTCGAGCGCGTGAATGATGCTGCCGTCCAGCCCCAGGAGGACCCACCGCCCGACCGGTCCCGAGACGGGAATGGACGGCTCGCGCTGCCATCGCCAGCTGTGCACCGTGACGGCCCCGCGCGCAGGCGCGGGCGGCCGCTCCAGAGCGCGCCGCAGCCACGGCCGAGCGGGCCGCCGGCCGCGTCGCGCCG
>CAYXGP010000104.1:0-27340 GCA_964464515.1 uncultured Enterobacterales bacterium | reverse complement strand
CAGCCAGCCCAGCCCGCCGGTCCCGCCGTTCGACGCGGTCATCAGCAGGGCGTCCAGGCCGTCGCCGTCGGTGTCGCCGACGCCGAGCAGGATCTCGCCTGTGTTGCCGACCCCGGCGATGCGATGCGCCACGTCGTCGATCCCGGCGGAGGCGGTGACCGGGCCGGTCAGCGCATAGACGGCCGCCGATCCGGTGGCGCCGATGAGCAGATCGGCCGCGCCGTCCCCGTTCAGATCTCCCCCGGGCGCGGGCACGCCGAGCGCCGCCCCGGGGCCTCCGAGCAGCTCCACGTCGGCGTCTCCGAGATCGAGCACGCCGCTCTGGGGGCCGGCGAACACCACCGTCCGTCCGCCGGAGCCGAAGTACGCCTCTCCCACCGACACCTCTGCCAGCCCGTCACCGTCGAGGTCGCCGACGCCCGCGCCGGGTCCGACCTGCGCGGTGCCGGCGCTGGACGTGAACGTCGCAGGGGCGTCGATCAGCTCCAGCCCCCCGTTCACCGGGGGTCGTACGAGGTAGACCGCCCCGCCGCCCATGCCCGGCGCGCCGATCACCAGATCGTCGATCCCGTCGCCGTCTGTGTCTCCCGCCGCCGACACCGCAGCGCCTGCCGCAGCGCTGGTGGCGGCCCCGTAGAGGCGCCCGCCCCAGTCGTCCAGAGCCGCCTCGCCGCCGTAGCGGCACTCGGCCCAGGCGCCGTCGCAGTCCTGATCGACCCCGTCGTTACAGACCTCGATGGCGTCGGGGTGGATGGCAGGATCGGCGTCGTCGCAGTCTCCGTCGAGCAGGCTGGTGTAGCCGTCGCCAGCGGTGCATCGACAGGCGGCGTCATCGCCGCCGAACCCGTCGCCGTCGGCGTCGGCGAGCCAATCTGTGCAGTCCGTGGCTCCCTCGTCCAGGCTGCCGTCGCAGTTGTCGTCGGTGACCGTCGCGCAGATCTCGTCGGCCTCCGGATGGACGTCGATGTTGGCGTCGTCGCAGTCGCGGGCGTCGGACGTGGCGCTGTCGGGCCGCTCGCAGGCGTACACGGGCGCCCCCGGATCGCCGTAGCCGTCGCCGTCGTTGTCGAGGAACCACTCACCCAGGCCCTCGACGTCGGGATCTTCGTCATCGACCAGCTCGTCGCAGTCGTTGTCGATGCCGTCGCAGATCTCGGGAGCGCCGGGGCTGATCTCCGCCGCGGTGTCGTCGCAGTCGACGTCTTCGGTGTAGCCGTCGGCGTCACCGTCGAAGGCGATCTCGCCCTGGCTCTGGCTGACGCTGTCGCCGCAGGCGAGGAGGAGGAGAGGGAGAGCGAATCGCATGAACAAACTCCAGGAGCGATCCAACCTGGGATAGCTCACTGCCGGTGCCTCTGCTCCTCGCCATCCTCGCGTGTCGTGATCCGGTCCCGGGAGGGCAGGACCCGGGTGACCCGTCCGGTCCCTGGCCCGCGCTGCAGACGTCCGCCGGATGGCAGGGCGCCCGAGCGGGTGTCGGAACCGGCCTGGCCTGGTTCGACGTGGACCGTGACGGAGATCCGGACCTGCTGATCGCGGAGGGCAACGACGTCGCCCCGGGGCCGATTGTGTTGTATATGAACGTGGACGGAGCGTTGGGTGCAGAGCCGGCGTGGATCTCCGAGGAGGAGCGCTACCACGGGCACCTGACGATCGGCGACGTAGACGGAGACGGATGGGAGGACGCGGCCGTCGCGGTGTACCTGGGGCCGGACGGGTTCGGCGATCCGGGCGGCGCGGTCGTCTACCACAACGAGGCCGGTGTGCTGCATGCAGACTGGGAGGCGACCGGGTTCCACAGCTTCTCGGTGGCCTTCGGTGATCTCGATCTCGACGGCGATCTCGATCTCGCGGCGGCCACAGGCGAGACCTACACGGGAGAGGAGGAGGCGGCGCGGGTCTTCCTGGGCGACGGCGCAGGGGGATTCGAGGAGGGGTGGCGCTCCCCGGAGGGGCTCCGTCTCGACGTCACCTGGGCGGACTTCGACGGAGACGGCGCGCTCGATCTGGCGTTCGCGAGTCAGGACACGCCCCACGAGATCTACCACTCTTCCGGGGGAACGCTGCCGACTCATCCCACGTGGCTGGCCCCCGGGGAGGGCTTTGAGGGCAACTCCCTCGACTGGGGAGACGTCGACGGCGACGGTGCATTGGATCTTGTCGTCTCGGAGAACCTGCAATTCGACGGGGAAGGGGTGCTCCGGTTGTACTGCGGAGACGGCCTTGATTTGTGCTGGGAGAGCGACGACGGGGCGGCCATGCGGTCGGCGGTGGACCTGTCCGACACCGACGGGGATGGCGTCCTCGATCTCACGGCCGGCGCGTGGTTCGATGACGTGCGCGTGTATCGTGGAACCGGCAGCGGACTGCAGACGACGCCAGGCTGGCGCAGCGACGCCGATGATCTCGTGGTTGAGGCGCTGGGTTGGGCGGACGTCGACGGGTCCGGTCGCGTGGAGGCGGAGATCTCCGGGGTGGGTCTCCTGGCGATTCCCGGTCGAGGGAGGGTGCTGGAGGTGACCGGTGGGGCGGCAGCCGGAGGTTGGATCAGCGGCGCGGGGGCTGTCTCTGCGCGGTACCTGGTGGCCGGTCCGCGCGATCTCGCGGTCAGCGACTGGACGTCTACTCGTGGGGACCTCGTGTATCTGCGAGACCACGATCCGCGTGAAAAGGAAGCACGAGACCGCGCTCCATGACCCGCGACTGCTCCACAGCGGGAACATTGCCCCACAGCGGGAATGAGTCAGGAGGTCTGGCCGGTTAGGCCGAACGCAGGAGGGGCCATGTCCATCGCCTTTGAGACCTCTGCCGTGATCTCCGCCTCCCCCGAGGCCATCTACGCCGCCTGGCTGAGCAGCGACGGCCACGCGGCGATGACCGGCAGCCCGGCGTCGTTCGACGGCGCTGGGGTCGGCGCGCGCTTCTCGGCCTGGGGCGGCTTCATCTCGGGGCGGATCACCTCGGTCGGCCCCGGTCATCGATTCGAGGTGGACTGGCGCACCGCGCGGTTTGATGAACGCGACGCCGACTCGCATGTGGTGATCGAGCTGCGCGCAGAGGGTGCTGCCACCCGGATCGCCATCGCGCACACCGGTCTGCCCGAGCACGGGATGGCCTACCTGGAGGGGTGGGAGACCCACTACTTCGGCCCGATGCGCAGTCATTGGGGCGGCTGAGCCCGCGTCACTCCCTCCTTTTTGGCGCCAGCATCTCTCGGGCCAGCATCTCCCGCGCCAGTATCTCCCGCGCCAGGGGCTCCAGTGCCTCGGCGACGGCGGCGTGGCCCGATCGGCTCAGGTGAAGATCGTCCCAGAACAGACCGCTGGCGGTGAGGCCGTCGCCGGCCCGCGCCGCGAGGAGCCCGTCCACGTCTAGCAGCGCGCAGTCGTGCGCCGCCGCCAGATCGGCGATGATCTCCCGGACCTGTGAGGTGACCTCCCGAGGGGTGGCGCCGCGGTCGATCGCTTCCTGCCACCTGCTGCGGGCGTCGCCCGGCTGACCAGCCGCCGCCAGTGCCTCCGCTTCGTCCAGCAGCGCGCGGATCGACGCCTCGTCGCCGCTCCGCGGGGTGATGTGCGCGAACCGGTAGTTGGTGGCCGGCTGCATCAAGATCACCGGAACGCCTGCCCGCCCGGCGTCGCGAAGCAGGGCGTCGAGGTTCCAGCGCAGGTTCGCGCGGGCCAGGCCGCGGAGATCGTCGGGGTCCGCGGGGTCGGCGCTGAAGTCACGGCCGAAGTGCCGCTCCTGCAGGTAGCGAAAGTCGCCGCGGTCGTCGCCGGGTCGGTTCATCTGCGCCATGAGGCTGGCGTACAGCGCGCTGCGGGAGAGCAGCATGCGCGCGGCGATGAGCAGCGGCGACGTGCCCTCCCACTGCGCGAGACGCGAGAACTGCGCCTCCTCGTTGTGGCCGTAGTAGATCAGCAGCCCGTCGGCATGCAGGTCCAGCGACGCGCGGCCGATCCGGCGGATGTGGTCGGAATTGGCGCCGCCCAGCCCCAGGTTGATCACCTCCACCGGGTGCTGCGGCTGGTCGAGGGCGGTCTCCAGGAGCGCCGCGAAGGTCTCTTCGGCCAGGTAGTGAGACCCGTGAACCGAGGAGGCGCCCAGCGCGAACAAGCGCACGCCAGGAGGCTCCTCGGGGAACAGCCGCGCGCGGATCGAGCCTCCTCCGGTCGACCACCAGCGCTCGCCGTCGATGTCGAGATCGAACACCGTGGTCTGTTCGGGGATGATGGAGAACAGCGCCACGCGGGACGCCAGGGGCGGCGTGCCGGCCAGCCGCAGGCCCGCCTCGATGAGGACCAGGAGCCCGACCCCCGCCAGCACTCCCAGCGGCTTCGCCCGCGCCGAGAGGCGTATCCCAGAGAGCAGCAGTCCCACCCCGATGGCGAGACTCCACAGGGGCGACGCGGGGCGGGGCGGTCCGCTGCCAGGGGTCGCGTGGACGGACGGAGGGGTTCGGGGTGGGATGGCCTCCAGACCCGGGATCTGCCCGGGAGCGGTGTCGGGCGGACCGAGGTCGCCGCGGAGCACCCCGGACAGCTCATCGGAGCGCGCATCCGAGATCCGCTCCGCCAGCGCCGCGATCTTCGGATGGGGATCGTCGCGCCACGCAGCGAGCAGCGCCACGTCGGCTCGCTGGGCCGCGCGCACCGCGACGCTCCCTCCCTCCGTGGACATCGCGTGGATGAGCGCGGCGCCGTGCTGGGCGTGGGCCGACTGCAGATCGCGCGCGAGATGCTCGTGGAGAGCCGCCCACCGGTCCGGGTGGGTCGCGGGCCATCGCGTCATCACGGCGATGACGGTGCGGTCTCCAGTGAGCGGCCTCACCCAGCGCTCGATCAGGGCCTGGTGCGCGAGGTCGAGGAGCACCGGCGCCAGCCCCTCGGCGAGACCCGCGGCGACGGCGTCGTCCGGCAGCTCACCCAGCACGCGGAGCGCCCGCTCGAACAGATCGGGGTCCTCGGGAAGATCTCCCATGCGGGATCGGGCGAACAGCCGAAACAGATCCGCGGCGGCGGCGGGATGGGGATCGCCGAGCAGCAGATCGAGGCCGCTGCGCCGCGCCACGGGGACGCGACGATTCAGCGGGCCCTCGGCATCCAGCAGCGCGCGCGCGCAGCTCCAGCGCGCATCTGCGGGACCCTCCCGCAGCGCGGACTCGGCGGAGCGGCGTCGAGCTGGCGTCACGTCGAAGCGGGCCAGCGTCGCGCAGGGATCTGCCCGCGCCGGCAGCAGCAGGGCCGCGAGCAGCCCCCAGATCACCGCGATCGTCCGCGGATCACGCCGCTGCGCGCACCACCAGCGCGTCGTCCTCCACCCACAGCTCGGCTGTGCCGCCGTCCTTGAGGGCGCCGAACAGCATCAGCTCGGCCAGCGGCTTCTTGATGTGGGTGTGGATGACCCGGCTCATCTCGCGGGCGCCCATCTCCGGCTTGTAGCCGCGCTCGGCGAGCCACTGGCGGGCGTGATCCGACACCGACAGCGTCACGCCGCGCTCTGCGATCTGGGCGTTCAGGGCGCCGACGAACTTGTCGACGATGCGCAGCACCACCTCTGGGGGCAGCGCACCGAACCGCACGAGGGCGTCCAGTCGGTTGCGGAACTCCGGCGAGAACGTGCGCTCCAGGGCCGCGTCCATCTTGTGCTCGCCCATGCGCTCGCCGAAGCCCACGGTGCGCACCGCCGCTTCGCGGGCGCCGGCGTTGGTGGTCATGATGAGCACCACGTTGCGGAAGTCCGCTTTCTTGCCGGTGTTGTCCGTGAGCGTGGCGTGGTCCATCACCTGCAGCAGCAGGTTGAAGATCTCCGGATGCGCCTTCTCGATCTCGTCGAGCAGCAGCACGCAGTGGGGCGTGCGCGCGATGGCCTCGGTCAGCAGACCGCCCTGCTCGAAGCCGACGTAGCCGGGAGGCGCCCCGATGAGCCGGCTGGCGGTGTGGCGCTCCTGGTACTCGCTCATGTCGAAGCGCTGGAAGGCGATGCCCATGATCTGCGCGAGCTGTTTCGCCAGCTCTGTCTTGCCCACGCCGGTGGGGCCCGAGAACAGGAACGAGCCCAGCGGCTTGTCGGGATCGGCCAGCCCCGCGCGAGAGAGCTTGATCGCGCTGGCGACAGCCTTCACGGCGTCGTCCTGGCCGTAGATGACGCCCAGCAGCTCGGGCTCGAGATCGGCAAGGGAGCTCTCCTCCTCGGCCGAGACGCTCTTGGGCGGGATGCGCGCCATCCGCGCGACGGTGGCCTCGACGTCGGTGACCAGCACGGTCTTGCTTCCCGCCAGGCGGGCCGCCGCGCCGGTCTCGTCGATCACGTCGATGGCCTTGTCGGGCAGACGCAGCTCGGCGAGGTGCTTCGCCGACAGGCGCACGGCGGCGTCTACGGCGTCGTCGTCGAAGCTCACCTGATGGTGATCGGCGTAGACGCCCACCAGACCCTGCATGATCTTCAGGGCCTCGTCCAGCGAGGGCTCCTCCAGCTCTACCTGCTGGAACCGGCGGGCCAGCGCGCGATCGCGGCCGAACGACTGCTTGTACTCCTTGTGTGTGGTGGAGCCGATGCAGCGCACGGCGCCGGACTGCAGCGCGGGCTTGAGCAGGTTGGAGGCGTCCATCGTGCCGCCGGAGGTCGCCCCCGCGCCGACGATGGTGTGGATCTCGTCGATGAACAGGATCGCCTTGCCGCCGCGCTCCTCCAGGCCACCGAGCACGCCCTTGAGGCGCTCCTCGAAGTCGCCGCGGTAGCGCGTGCCGGCCAGCAGCGCGCCCATGTCCAGCGCCCAGATGGTGGCGTCGTGCATCACCTCGGGCACGGTCTTCTCGTGGATGGCGGTGGCGAGGCCTTCGATCAGCGCCGTCTTGCCCACACCCGGATCGCCCAGCAGCAGCGGGTTGTTCTTGCGGCGCCGCGCCAGGATGTGGACGAGTCGATCGATCTCGCGGTGCCGGCCGATCAGCGGATCGGTGTGCCCCGCGGCGGCCTTCGCCACCAGCTCGGTGGTGTACTCCGTCAGCGGATCATCCGGCATCGGCGCGGCGTCGTCGTCGCCTGCGGTGGCGCGACCGCTGGCCTTACGACGCGGCACCAGCCCGTCGCGGCCCTTGCCGTGTGACAGGCGACTGGTGAGATCGAGCCGCTTGATGCCCTGCTGCTCCATCAGGTAGACGGCGTAGCTGTCCTCCTCGCGCATCAGCTCGACCAACACCGCCGAGCCGTCGAGGGTCTCCTGACCGGACTGCTGCACGTGGTAGGCCGCGCGCTGGAAGACGCGGCTGAACGCTACGGTCTGCTGCGGCTCCAGCAGCTTCGCGGTGTCCGGCAGCGCGTCGACCTCGTGCTGGAGGTACAGATCGAGATCCTTCTCGAGCCGCTTGAGATCGCCGCCGCAGGTGTGGATCAAGCGCGACGTCTCGGGGTCGTGCAGCAGCGCGAGCAGGATGTGCTCCAGCGTCAGGTACTCGTGGCGGCGCCGGGCGGCGTCCTGCATCGCCTGACTCAGGGCGACTCGGAGCGTCTCAGCGAGCATCATGGGGCTTCTTCCGGGAAAGAGTAGGGGAGGCCCCGTGTGGGGCAGGGAACCGGGTGGGGCAAGAGAGCGGGGTGTGGCCTGAGGCTACTCGGGCTCGGCGGTGACGAGGAGCGGGAAGCCCTCGGAGCGCGCGAGCTGGATGGTGCGGGCGGCCTTGGTCTCGGCGATCTCTCTGGAGTACACCCCCGCGATGCCCATCCCCTCGGTGTGGACGGTGAGCATGATGCGAGAGGCCTCCGCGGAGGTGCGGTGGAAGACCGACTCCAGGATCATGACCACGAATTCCATGGGCGTGTAGTCGTCATTGTGCATGACGACCTTGTACCGCTGGGGACGGCGCACCCGCTCCTTGACGAGGGTGTCGTGGCGCCGATCGTGCTTGGGGCGACTCTTGGAGGGTGGTTTCTTGTCGGCCATGACACCAGGGGAGCTGAGGGAGACGCCTCGAAGGGACAGGGTACGCACGGCGGGCCGCGGTGACTACCCGGCGGTCTGCGCTTGGTTCTGACAGAGGCCTTATCCGCAGGTGATCGACGGTTCATCCCAACGAGACACGACAGGACGGACGGGGGTGTGGTTGCTCGACCGAGGGCCTGGGCGTAGATGCTCCAGAGGCTCTCGGGTGCGAAGGTGGCTGCGATCGTTGACGCTGTTGGCCCTGCTCGGTGCCTGCGATGCGGCCGATCCAGAGCCGATCGGCCTGCCGTTTCCGGGTGATCTCACCCACGAGGGCGCGGTCATCGGCGACGACGGGGAGGTCTTCCGGTGGGACTGGCGACATCCGACCGGGGTGTGGCTCATGCTCGGCGGGTTCATCCTCTTCTGCCTGGGCGGGTGCGTCTACATCGTGAAGTGGGGACCGCGTGAGGAATTCCTGCCCGGAGAGCGACCCGCGGTGCGCCTGGCCCTGGTCGTCGTCGCAGCACGCTGTCGGTCTCTCGCGTTCGTCCCATCGGCTGGCATGAGCAGACCTGGGCGTTCCGAGACGTAGCCGAGATCGCGATACGCTGCGCCAACCACCCATACTCCTGGACCTCGATCAGGCTCCATCTCACACTCGACGACGGCGAGGATGTCGGGATCGGTTGGTTCGACTACCACCGGCCGCGATCGTTCGCGGTGATGGTCGCCCTGCGGGATCACCTCGCCGAGCTGATGAACGCGACCGTCGGTCCCACCGAGGGGTGCCGCAGGTCGCTGTTATGAAGGCCCCGGATTGGCCGGACAGGCCCGGGTTGGCCGGATGGGAAGGTGCAGAGGTGAGTGTTCTCTTCAAGACAGCGCGTCTCGACGTGCGGCGCTGGACCCTGGACGACGCGCTGGCGGCCCTGCACATCTACAGCGACCCCGAAGTCATGCGGCACATCGGCGGCGAGACCACGCCGGATCTACCGGCGCAGCGCGCGCAGATCACCAAATTTATCGAGGCCTACGAGGGGCAGGGTCCCGAGTACGGCAGGTGGCCGCTCATCGTGCGCGACACCGGGGCGTTGATCGGCGCGGTGTTGATGAAGCCGCTCCCGGGCGTGGACAACCAACCCACGCAGCACATCGAGATCGGCTGGCACCTCGGGCGCGCACACTGGGGGCGGGGATACGCCAGCGAGGCGGCGCGGGCGCTCATCGAACATGCTCTTGAGACAACCGAGCTGCAGACGCTGCATGCCGTGGTCGATCCACCCAATACAGCGTCTCTGCGACTGGCGGAGCGGCTCGGGATGGAGCCGATGGGGCTCACCCGTCTGTACTACGGTGGCCGGGAGCTGGAGCTGTTTCGTCTGGACCGGAGGGCTGGCCTGCACGCGCCGCCTCCGACCGGGTTAGCTCCGAGCGCATGAGCCAGGCCACCACCGAAGGGATCCAGGTCCGCGTGGAGACCCACTTCCTGCCCGAGCGCTCCGATCCGGTGCAGGGTCTGTGGCTGTACGTCTACCAGGTGACGATCACAAACCAGGGCGAGCAGGAGGTGCAGATCATCTCGCGCCACTGGATCATCACCAACGCTCACGGCGTCGAGGAGCATGTGCGCGGCTCCGGAGTGGTGGGGCAGCATCCCACGCTGGCCCCCGGCCAGTGCTTTCAGTACACGTCGGCCTGTCCGCTGGATACCCCGATGGGCACGATGCACGGAAGCTACGAATTGGTCACGCAGGAGGGGCGCCGGTTCGACGCGGTGATCGCTCCCTTCATGCTGGCCGAGCCCCACACCGTTAACTGAGCCACACCGTTAACTGAGCCACACCGTTAACTGAGCCACGGGGTCAATTGAGCCACAGGGTCAACTGAAACAGGGTCAACTGAAGCTGTCGAATGCGTAAGGCCGAGAAGATCGTCCGTATCCGATCCGAGCTGGATCGGCTGTACCCCACGGTGCCCATCCCGCTGCGGCACGTCGACGCGTATACGCTGCTGATCGCGGTGCTGCTGAGCGCGCAGAGCACCGACAAGAAGGTCAACGAGATCACGCCCGCGCTGTTTACGAGGGCCGGCACCCCGGACGCCATGGTGGCCCTGGGGGTACCGACCATCCTCGAGCACGTGCGCGCCATCGGCCTGGCCCCTACGAAGTCGCGGAACATCCACCGACTGTCGCAGATCCTGGTGGAGCGGCACGGCTCCGAGGTGCCGCGGACGTTCGACGAGCTGGAGGCCCTGCCGGGCGTGGGTCACAAGACGGCCAGCGTGGTGATGTCACAGGCGTTCGGTGTGCCGGCCTTCCCGGTCGACACCCACATCCACCGGCTGGCCTGGCGGTGGGGTCTGTCGAATGGCAAGAACGTCGGTCAGACCGAGAAGGACCTCAAGCGCATCTTCCCCAGCGAGCGGTGGAACCTAGCACACCTGCAGATCATCATGTTCGGGCGTGAGCACTGCCCTGCGCGGGGGCATGTGCCGGAGCGATGCGCCATCTGCTCGTTCGCTGGGGTGAAGAAGCGGCTGGCCGAGGAGGCTCGGCGTACCAGGCGACGATAGTAGGAGTCGAACGTCCGTGAGGTAGACATGCGCTTGTTTCCGATCCTCTCCCTCCTGCTCGCCTGCAACGGAAAAGACGGGGACACCGGGGGGGTGACCGGCGGCACCACTCCGGGGACCACCGGCACCTCCGGGGGGACCACATCTGGCGGGACGACCTCCGGCAGCACGACCACGGGCGGGACCACGGGCAGCACGACCGGAGGCAGCACCACCGGAGGCAGCACCACCGGAGGCAGCACCACCGGAGGCACCACGACCACCGGGGGGAGCACCACGGCGCCCATCGACGAAGACGCTGATGGGTACCCCGCCGAGGTCGAGTGTCACTACACCAATCCCGAGATCCCCCGGGACGCCGTGGAGGTCTGCAACGGAATCGACGACGACTGCGACGGCGAGATCGACGACGGGGTGACGTCCACCTGGTACGCCGACGCCGACGCAGATGGTCACGGAGCCGACGACGTGACAGTCGAGGCCTGTGAGATTCCCGAGGGGTACCTGGAGGAGGGCGGCGACTGCGACGACACGCGCGACGACATCCACCCCGGGGCGGACGAGAGCGACTGCGCTGATCCCACCGACTACAATTGCGACGGCACGGTCGCCTACGACGACGCAGACGCTGACGGCTACCCGGCCTGTGAGGAGTGCGACGACTCCTCGGCCGACATCCACCCGGACGCCACCGAGATCTGCGACGAGATCGACAACGACTGCGACGGCCTGATCGACGACGACGACGCCGTGAGCGAGCCTCCCGACTGGTACATAGACGCCGACGGCGACGGCTCCGGGAGCGCAGATACATCACAGTCGCAGTGCGTCGCGCCCTCCGGGTATGTGGACAACGCCGACGACTGCGACGACACATCGGCAGACGCCCTGCCCGGCGGCCTCGAGGTCTGCGACGGACTGGACAACGACTGCGACGGCAGCACCGACGGCTCCGACGCGGCAGACGCCATCACCTGGTACGACGACGCAGACGGTGACGGCTACGGGGCGACCACCACGCAGCTCGCATGCGAGCAGCCCGCGGCGACTGCCGACAACTCCGACGACTGCGATGACACAGCGGCGACGGTCTACCCCAGCGCGCCGGAGCTGTGCGACGGGCTGGACAACGACTGCGACGGCGCGGTGGATGGCGGAACGGACGCGGTCCACTTCACCGCGACAGCCGGCACGGTCACCGACTGGACGGGCACGCTGACCGCAGGAGGCGCGGCCACGCTGACTGCGGACGGCACGATGACGTTCTGCGCGGGCGACTACAGCGGCTCTGTGTCTACAGACGACGAGCTGACGATCGAGATCAGCGGCGATGGCTCGAGCGCGACAACGCTGACCGGCGACGGTACGGTCTCGCTCATCTCACTGGGTGATGAGACGACGCTGACCCTGAGCGGGATCACCCTGACGGGGGGCGGCGGGTCCTACGGCGCCGGAATCTACGCGCCCGACGCCAATACGCTGACACTGGATGACGTCACGCTCTCATCGAACGCGGCCACCTCCAGCGCTGGGGCGCTGTACCTGGGCGACGACGGCGCGGCGACGCTCACCGATTGCACGATCACCGAGAACTCGGCGGGGTACTACGGCGGGAGCATCTACGCGGAGGACGCCTCGATTGTATTGGACACCGTGGAGCTCACGGGCAACTCGGCGGGGTACTACGGCGGCGCGATCCAGGGCGACGACGCCGACATCGAGCTGACCGACTGCACGCTTGAATCCAACAGCGCCTCCACCGGCGGGGCGCTCTTCCTGAGCGATGGAACGCTCACCGACGACGGCGGGATGTTCGAAGGCAACACGGCGACAGGCAGCTCCGGACAGGGCGGCGCGATGTTCGCCGACGGGGTCGTCGTGACGCTGGCCGACACTACGCTCTCGGGTAACCACAGCGATCTGGGGTACGGCGCAGCGATCGCCCTGAACGGCGGAGATCTGACGGCCACCCGGGCGGCCTTCTCGGACGGCTACGCGTACTACCACGGCGGCGCTATCTACGCCGACAGCTTCGCGACGATCACGCTCGCCACCACCACCTTCGACGGCGACAGCAGCGGCTCTGCCGGGGGCGCGGTCTACGCACACACCAGCACGCTCGTCTTCACCGATGTCACCGTGACCGACACCGAGACGGTCTCCTACGGCGGCGGGTTCTACCTGGTCGGATCCGACCTGACCGGGAGCGGCCTTACGTTCGATGGGAACACGTCGTCCAGCTACGGCGGCGCTCTACACGTCGTCACCGGAAGCTCCCTGACATTGGACGACGCGACGTTCACCGACAACGAATCGAACAGCTACGGCGGGGCCGTCTACATCGCTGAGAGCAGCGCTGACTTCACGTCGACCACGTGGGAAGACAACGCTTCGTACTACGGCGGCACCGTCTATGCGACGATCTCCGACGTGACGATGAGCACCGCGACGTTCTCCGGAAACGAGGCGGGATATTCCGGAGGCGGACTGTCGATCAACAACTACTCGCAGGCGGTCCTCAGCGACGTCGCGTTCAGCGCAGACTCGGCGGCGTACGGCGGAGCGATCTACGGGTACCTGAGCACGATCGAGCTGAGCTCCTCCACGATCGACGGCGCCACCACGAGCAGCGCTGGGGGCGGTGTCTACCTGTCGTCGGCGGACTACACACTGGACAGCGTAGTCTTCTCGTCGTGCCAGTCGGCATACGGGGGCGGCCTGTACACGACGAACTCCGACGGGAGCATCACCGACTCCAGCTTCGACAGCAACCAGGTCACTGTAGACGGCGGCGCGGCCTATATCTACAACTCATCATCGGCAGACCTGGACACCGTGACGGTGACCGATAACACCGCGACGTCCTATGGCGGGGGGCTGGTGGTCTACACCTCCGATCTGACCGCCTCATCGGTCACCCTGACCGGCAATGACGCGAGCTATGGCGGCGGGATCTACGCCTATTACGCAGACGTGGCCGGCGCCGATGTTACGCTCGAGTCGAACTCCGCGACCAACGGCGGGGCGATCGACCACCGCTATGGTTCGCTGTCGCTCGACAGCAGCAGCCTCACCGACAACGAGGCCACCTACGGCGGCGCGGTGTACGGGTATGGCTCTACGTTTGAGCTGTCTCTGACCACGATCGACGGGAACACTGCGGGTCAGGGCGGGGGGGTCCACGCCAGCTACCTGAGCGAGTTCACCGCAGATACGGTCGATGTCACCAACAACACCTCCTCGGGATCGGGCGGCGGTCTGTATATGCAGTATGGCGTGTTCGAGATGACCGACGGCTCCGTGACCGACAACACTGCGGGTGACTACGGCGGCGGGGTCTACGCCTACGACAATGACGCCACCGACTCCGCGTTTACGCTGACGCGGACCACCATCGACGGAAACACGGCAGACAGGGGCGGCGGAGTGGACGCCTACTCCCTGAGCGAGTTTACCGCAGATACGGTCGATGTCACCAACAACACCTCTGCCGGCTCGGGCGGCGGCGTGTATATGCAGTATTGCGAGCTGGCGATGACCGACGGCTCCGTGACCGACAACACCGCTGGCGACTACGGCGGCGGGGTCTATGCCTACGACTACTACAACCGAGACGATCCGCTGACGTTCACGACCAGCACCATCCAGCGCAACACAGCGAGCTCGGGCGGTGGGGTCTATGGGCAGTACCTGAACGGCGCGATCTCCGACACCAGCGACTGGGGTGAGGACGCCGACGACAACGATCCGGACGACGTCACGCTGTACGGGATCGACACCTACACCTATGGTGACGCGGTGAGCTTCACCTGCGACACCACCGGATGTACAGAGTAGGGCAGATGCGTCTGGCCCGCGGCCGACCGCTCCTGCTGTTGGGGTTGGCCTGCGCGCCGAAGCCCACCCCACCGCCAGCGGTCATCGCTCCGGAGGCCGTCGTCTCTGTACCGGCGCCGGCCCGGGTCTCGACACCGACCGAGATCCGGGGGATCTGGATCACCCGCTGGACATGGGACTCCGCGAGCGACATCGAGGGCATGTTCGCCCACATCGCCGCGGCCGGATTCAACACGATCTTCTTCCAGGTGCGGGGCCAGTTCGACGCGTACTACGACGCCGCGCTGGAGCCATGGGCCGAGCGCCTGACCGGAACATGGGGCGGTGATCCCGGCTGGGATCCGCTCGCCGTCGCGGTGAGCGCTGCGCGTGAGAACGGACTGCAGATTCACGCCTATGTCAACACCTACACGCTGTGGAGAGGGGAGGGGAACCCGCCGCCGGATCATCCGTTCGCCCGGCGGCCCCAGTGGGCGGTCGCCGATGAGGCCGGGATCTACCAGGCAGCGAACGAGCACTACGTGTTCGCCAACCCTGCCCACCCGGAGGTCTCTGCACATATCGTTGAGGTCGCCCGCGACATCACCACCCGATACGACGTCGATGGTCTCCACCTGGACTACCTGCGGTATCCGGCCGGGGATTGGTCGTTCGATCCGATCAGCGACGCTCGGTTCGCCGAATCCGGAGGGACGGATCGCGAGGCCTGGCAGGCGGCCCGGATCGGGCAGACCGTGGCCGATATCCAGGACGCGGTCGCCGTGCCGGTCACGGCCGCGGTCTGGGGGGTCTACCGAGACACCTGGGGTTGGGGCAAGGTCAGCGAGGGGCTGATCGATCATCGGCAGGACTCGTGGGGCTACGTCCGCTCTGGTGCATTGGATGCCATCGTCCCCATGATCTACTGGCCGGTCGCCGAAGAGCCCGGGGACCGACTCGACTTCGCCGCTGTGGTCGCCGATCACGTCGGCAACGCCGGGGGGCCGGTCTGGGCCGGGGTCGGCGGGGAGCAGCTGACATACGAGGAGTTGCTGGGTTGCATCGCCGCGGCGCGTGAGGCCGGGGCCCAGGGGGTCGTGCTGTTCGACTACTCGCTGTGGGCGGATCGGCTGGATGAGCTGGGACTGGCCGTCTTTGCGGAGACTGTCGGTGGTTCGTAGAGGCTGTGCCTTCGCAGTGGTGGGTTTGGTCGGGTGCGGGCCGGAGCAGACGTGTGATGGGATCTACTACGTGCTACCCGACAAAGACGTCCTCTATACGTTGGGTGATCGAGGCGGGTCGTTCGATGCGCTGGCGGAGGCCGGGGTTCCGGGGGACCCGGGCTGCCGATGCGTGGAGTTGGAAGCCAGCGCAGTCACGGTCTTCGAGTCTCCGAATGCGACGCTCGAGGGCCTTGAATGTCTGCGTACACTCGATGAACTCTCCGTCGTGGGAAATGAGAACCTGCGCAACCTCCGGGGCCTGGAGGGCCTGGTCACTGTGGGCTGGCTTGAGCTCTGGGGAAACCCTCAATTGACGTCTCTATCCGGCCCGTCGAGACTGAAGACCATCGGCACGCTATATGTTGCCTACGCCCCCCTCATCGCGGGTCTTTCGGGACTGGACGGACTGGAGACGGTCTCCGTGGTGGGGTTGTCTGATAACGAGGCCTTGACGGACATCAGCGCATTGTCGAGTGTGACCGGTCTGACGGGTCTGCACCTCTACGACCTTCCCGTTCTGGCCGATCTGGGCGGCCTGGAGGGCTCCCTTCACACCCTGGACTCTCTGAACATCGAGCGCAACTCGGCGCTGGTCGATCTCAGCGGGCTGTCGGGACTGTCGACGGTGACAGGGAAACTGCGAATCGGCGGTAATGAGGGCCTCGTCACCCTCGACGGCCTGGGCGGACTGCGCTCGGTCGGGGAGTTGGACCTCCGCGAGAATGCTGCGCTGGAGAGTCTGGACGGGATGGGCCCGCTGATCTCGGTCTCCTCGAAGGTCAACATCTGGCGGAACGAATCTCTTCGTGATGTCTCAGCGCTGCGGGGACTGCACCATGCGTCGGACTCGATGGAGATCGCTGAGAACACGTCTCTGCGAACACTCATGGGGCTGTCGAGTCTACGAACGGTGGAGAAACGTCTCTTCATCCAGGACAATGAAGCTCTGAAGAACCTCGAGGGGCTGGACGCCCTGGTCGCGGTCGGTGGAGATCTGGTCGTGCAGGGCAACGACACCCTGGTGTCTACCGAGGGCGCGGGCGCGCTGGAGTCGGTCGGAGGTGATCTCTTGATCGGGGTTCACCACACGCTGCCCGAGATCACGGGGTTCGAGTCGCTGGCGCACGTCGGGGGTATGGTCGATATCTGGTGGAACATGGAGCTGGAGCGGGTATCGGGGTTGACTGCGCTGCGGGTGATAGAGGAAGACCTGAGCATCGAGAACAACGAGCGGCTGTTCGATCTGTCCGGGCTGTACGGCGTGGAATTCGTGGGCGGGGATCTGGAGATTCAGGAGAACGAGTCGCTGTCGGGCAGTGAGGCGCGGGCGCTGCGGGACTCCGTCGAGGAGATCGGCGGGGAGATACGGATCCGAGACAACGCGGATTGAGCTCGATCTCGGGGACGCCCGACACCGCACGTGCTCAGCAGGTCAAGCCGCCATCCCCCACCGCGCCAGCCCGACCCCCATCCGCATCGCCTCCCCCAGCGACCGACTCACCACCGCATCCCGCGCCAGTCGCCCCAGCGCCCGCGGCCGCAGATAGAACCCCATCCACGCCGATCTCATCAGCCCGGCCAGCGTCTCTGCAGGAAGATCACTCACCGTGGCACGGCTCTGGTCCCCGTCCAGCGGATTCTTCACATCCACCGTGGCTCGTGCGGTGTCGAACAGCGGCGTGCCGGGCATGGCGACCAGCGACGAGAACTGGACATAGTCGGCCCCGATCTCCCGGCAGAAACGGATGGAATTCTCGACCTCGTCTGCCGACTCACCGGGCGCCCCTAAGATCATATACGCCAGCGATCGGAGCCCGGCCGCCCGTGTCTGCTCGAACGCGCGGCGCGTCTGCTCCACCGTGATGTCCTTCCGCAGCAGACTGAGCGTCTGTTCGTTGCCGCTCTCGACCCCATACGCGACCACTCGGCAGCCGGCCCGACGCATCAGCTTGAGCAGCGGGAGATCGACCCCGTCTACCCGGCCCTCGCACTTCCACTCGACATCGACCCGCTGCCGAATCAGCGCTTCGCAGATCCGAGCCACCCGGTCGCGACGCAGCGTGAAGTTGTCGTCGTAGAAGTTGACGAACCGGATGCCGTGCCGGCGCCGCATGGCGATCATCTCGTCGGCGACGTCGCCTGCCGGCCGGGCGCGCCACCGCGAGCCCGAGACCGACTTGTCACAGAACGTGCAACGGAACGGACATCCCCGGCTGGTGATCATCGTGCCGAAGCCGGGACGCGTCGCCATCAGGTATCGGTAGGCGTGGTTGGGCAGCAGATCGCGGGCCGGCCGCGCGATAGCCGCGATCGGGCGGCTCGGTGTGGTCTCGACGAAGGGGTGACCCGGCGCGAGCACCCCGGGCGGCGGCGGGCCGTCCCGCCGATCGAGCCAACTCAGCAGCGGGCCGATGATCTCCTCGCCTTCCCCCACCACGGCGGCGTCCAGCTCAGGGATCTCGTCGAAGACACGCACCCCGACGGCCGTGGGGTGCGGCCCACCCAGCACGATCCGACCGACGTGGGGCCGGCACTCCCGAGCGGCGCGCGCGGCGACGTCGGCGACCGGGGTCATCGCGGACAGGCCGAGCACGTCGGGCTGGCGCCTGCGCACCTCTGCGGCGAAGCGGGGCCACGTCCAACGCAGCGCGTAGGCGTCCACGAGATCGACCGCGGCTCCCGCCTGCCGTGCGGCTGCGGCGATGTAGGCCAACCCGAGCGGGGGAACGCTGAGCCCGAGGTCGCGATGATCCCGGCGCGGGGGGCGCGCGAGGAGGAGCCGCGGACTCACCGTGCGCGCCAGGCCGCCAGGAGGCCCTCCGCGCGGAGCTTGCACAGCTCGGGCTGAGCGGCGTCAGAGAACAACCAACCCAGAGACGCCACGCCGGCGGCTCCCGCGCCGCGGCACGCGGCGATGCGATCGGGGCGGATACCGCCCAGCGCGAAGATGGGCGTCGACACCTCGCCGCAGGCCCGCCGCAGCCCGTCCAGCCCCACGGGGGGGGCGGAGGCGTCCTTTGACAGCGGCGGAAAGATGGGCGAGAGCAGCGCGTAGTCACACCCGGCGGCGGCGGCGACGCCCAGCGCGGCCAGCGAGTGACAGCTCTGACCGAGCGGGCCGCGCACCTGCGGACGGATCGCGGTCGCGTCGGCGTCGGCCGGCAGGTGGAGTCCCCAGCCCGACGTGCGGGCGATCTGCAGGGCGTGCGGGTGACGACCGTGCAGCAGGATGGTCAGCTCCGCCGACAGTCTGCGCGCCAGCGTGACGTACTCGCGCTCACCCAGGTGGGGCTCGCGCAGGATGAGGACCCGCAGTCCGCCCAGCGCTGCGCCCTCTACCAGACGGATCACGTCGCGGGTGCGGCCGTGATCACCGGGGCTCACCCCGAGCAGCGGCGGCAGCGCCATCGGTCAGGTCCCCAGAAGACCGGACAGCGGCGAGCTGGCCGCGGCGTGCAGCCGCATCGGGATGCGCCCGGCCTCGAAGGCCAGCCGGCCCGCCTCGACCCCTGCGCGCATGGCGTGTGCCATCTTCACCGGATCGTCCGCCTGCGCGATGGCGGTGTTGAGGAGCACGCCGTCGGCGCCCAACTCCAGCGCCCTCGCGGCGTCGGAGGCGGTGCCCACGCCGGCGTCGATGATCACTGGCACCTCCGCGTTCTCGATGATGATCGCCAGGTTGGTGGGGTTGCGGATCCCCTGACCGCTGCCGATCGGGGCGGCCAGCGGCATCACCGCCACGCAGCCGATCTCCTCGAGCCGCTTGCAGGCCACCGGATCATCGAAGCAGTAGGGCAGCACCTCGAAGCCGTCGGCAACCAGCGCGCGCGCCGCCTCCAGCGTGCCCTCCATGTCGGGCAGCAGAGTGCGGGGATCGCCGATCACCTCCAACTTGATGCGCGAGGTGGCGAGCAGCTCCCGCGCTAGCTGCGCGGTGGTGATGGCGTCTTCGGGGGTGTAGCAGCCCGCGGTGTTGGGCAGCAGGGCGATGGTCTCGCGATCGATCCAGTCGAGGATGTCGGGGTGCCTGCGCGCGCGCGCCTCGGCCGCCGTCCCTGCAGCCGCCGGCCCTGAGGCTGACAAGTCCACCCGCCGCAGTGCGACGGTGACGAGCTCCGTCCCGCTCGCCTGGTGGCAGGCCCGCATGACCTCGAAGTCCGGATAGCGCCCGGTGCCCACGATCAGGCGGGACTCCATCTCCAAAGTTCCAATCTTCAGCATCGCCGGTGGCATATCCCAGGCCGCTCCGACCAGCGAGAGCGTGTCGGCGTGGAAATGCGCTGCGCCGCCCCGCACCGACGCGCGGGAACCGGCTATAGTCGGTTCCACCCCCGGGTCTCATTTCGACCCGACGTATCTGGAGGAACTCATGACCACCCGCACTCTGGGCCTTCTCAGCGCCCTCGCTCTCATCGCCTGCACCGAGAAGGGCGACACCGGCGCCGCCGCCGGTCCGTCCGCTGCCAGCGTCTCGTGGGGCGCAAGCTCGGTGTCTCTGACCGTCGACGGGGGCTCGGGTGAGTACTGGTTCGGAATGGCCGAGGACACCACGACCTCGACCGATCCCTGGACCGGTGAGGACTGCGTCTACGGCTACGTGACCGGCACGGGCTCCACCCTGGCCTGGTGCCACGCGGCGGACACCTCGGGCACCACCCTGACCTACGGCGGTGATCCCAACAACCTCGCCCCTGGCGACACCGTGTTCTCTCAGGGCTACGATGGCTTCGTGAACTACTACCTTGAGGCCTATGTTGAGGACGGCTACGGCGACTGCTGGGTGTGGGGTTCGCAGGTCTCCTACTACTCCGGGATCGGCTGCGAAACCGTGGACTGGTAGCGCCGCGGCCATGCATGGGGGCGCTCCATGAGCGCGATCGTCTCGAAGAGAGTGTGGCTTCCATCCCTTCTCGCCTGTGCGGCGGCCTTCACGGTCGGGTGCACAAGCGAGGGCGACGACACCGCCATCGCCACCACCGCCACCGAGAGCGGTGATCCCTCAGAGGCCTACATCCTGTGGGGCGCGGCCACCCTGCAGTTCCGTGTGAGCGGCGGCGCCGGCGGGTTCTGGCTCGGCCTCGCCGAGACCCGCGACTGCGGGGCCGAGTGCTGGACCGGCGAAGACTGTATCTTCGGCTATGAGGCCGCCACCGGTCAGCCGATGCCCGCCTACTGTCACTACGCGGCGGTAGATGGCACCGATCTGCTGTACGGCGGAGATCGTGAGAGCCTCCAGGAGGGGTACACGGTCTTTCCCGACCAGTTCGCCTGCGGCGCCGATCGCATCACGAATTGCGAGGAGCATGTCACGTTCTTCCTCGAGAGCAACCCTTCCTATGGCGGCAACGGGGGCTGCTGGGTGTGGGGGCATGCCCCCAGCTACTACGACGGGTTCGGCTGCACCGTGATGGACTGGTAGCGCTCAAGAAAGCTGCGATCAGGGCTCTACACGAGTGGTGTGGACCCGCACGCCGCCCTCCTCGTAGTGAATCACCGTCTTCATCGGCCGGGCCGCCAGCCACTCCGGGCTGTCCGGCAGGAACCGCACGGTCACGGTGTCCGCGTCGGTCCACGCGGCGGTGATGGTGCCGCTGCCCTGACCGCGCTGGTCGCGGATGTCGAGCCGGAACCGTGCGCTGATCTCGCCGCTGAAGGGTCGCGTGAGATCGGGGAGCGCGGGGCTGCACCACAGGTCGGTGACCGGCCCATCGCGGCCCACCTGCGTGACCGTGGCCCGGCGCAGCCCGCCCTCCGTGAAGCTGTAGACGAATTGTGAGAGCGCGCCCTCGTGCGTGACCTCACCTGAGTCGACCCGCCACGTCTCTTCGGAGGCCGTCGGCCAGGTCTCCGTGGGGCTCGCGGGGCGCGTGAGCTGGAACCCCTCCGCCCTCGCGGTCTGGCGGAAGCTGGCGATCGCCACTCCCCCCTGGGTCTGCTGCAGGGCGAACCGCTGGGGCACGCCGAGGAGGCGCGCAAGGGGGACGTCTTCTCCGTCGATGGTGATGGCCCCGCGGCCGTTCCAGCCCAGCCGCGCGATGTCCAGCGCCGCGGAGACGGCCTGGCGGCTGTGGCCCATGGTGTTGCCGCTGCGCTTCGGCGGCGCCCGACGCGGCAGGCGGCCGGCGTAGCGCGCCTCGACCGCCTCGCCGGCGGGGTTGGTGTAGGCGAGGCGGACGTCGATCCAGCGTCCGTGACTCCCATCGGAGACCTCCACAGGCCGCGCGTACCGGGGCACCGGGACCTCGGGCAGCGCCCCTGTGATGTCCTGGAGATCTGCGACGATGGACTGGACCCCCGCGGCGTCGCTGTCCTTCGCCAGCCAGATGGCGCCGGTCGCCGTGTCGATGCGCGCGTACTCGTGCATGTCCCAGTCGGGGTGCTGGCTCACCAGCACGACGTCGAGGTCGTAGACCACGCCGAACAGCTGCAGCGGGATCACCGGGAAGGAGACCCGCGGGGCCCCTGTGTAGGTGATCGCTGGCGTCGCCGCGTTCTCGTACGCCGCGAGCTCAGCAGCCGGCAGCGCCGGGCCGGTGGGGAGCATCTGCTGCAGGCCACATCCGGTCAACATGAAGAGGAGCACAGACATGCGCCCTGTGTATCCGGGCGGAAGCGACCCCGACCGAGAGGGGCTATACGGGACCGATCGCGCACCACCCTGTCAGTGGCGAGAACCCAACATGCTTCAGACGCGTCGGACCTTCGCTCTTGCCATGCTGGTCTGCGCGCTCGGAGCCCCACTGAACGCGCTGGCGATTCAGGCGTACAAGGTCGGGCCTGGGGACGTACTCCGCGTGGCCGTCTATATGGAGGCCGATCTGAGCGGGTCGTACCCGGTCTCTGCCCGGGGCTACCTGGAGCTGCCGCTGGTCGGTGAGATCGAGGTGGCTGGCCTGGACACCGACGAGATCGCCCGGCGGCTGACCGGCACGCTGGCGAACGGCTTCCTGCTGAAACCCCAGGTGACGGTGCAGGTCGAGAAGTACCTGAGTCAGGCCGTGCAGGTGCTGGGGGCGGTCCGCAAGCCCGGCCAGTACTACCTGCGCGGGACCACCATGCTCCTCGATCTGCTGTCGGAGGCCGGCGGCGTGTACCTCGAGCGGAGCAGCTCGGAGGTCCAGGTCAAGCGTGCCCGCACCGGCGAGATCGAGCCCTTCGTGCTCAACCTCGATCAGCTCCTCGCCTCGGGTGAGGGCAACATCGAGGTCCGCGCCGGGGACATCGTCTATGTCCCCGAGAACCGCGTCGTCTACGTGATGGGGCTGGTCGGCAAGCCGGGCCCGATCAACTGGCAGGACGGGCTCACCGTCACGCAGGCCATCAGCGCCGCTGGCGGCCCCGAGAAGACGGCGAAGCTGCAGAAGGTGAAGATCCTCCGCGAGGGGGGGCACACCATCGAGGTCAACGTCAAGCGCATCCTCAAGGGGCGCGATGTCGACATTCCGGTGCAGGCGGGTGACAAGATCATCCTGGAAGAGTCGCCGTTCTGATCCTGTGTTGATCCTGGGAGGTCTCCGTGCCGCTGCGCCTGCTCTGCCTGATGCTCATCGCCTGCGGAGGGAAGTCCGAAGACACCGCGCTGGCGTCCTCCACGACAGCCACCGCGACAGGCTCCACCACCGGACAGGACTGCGACATCACAGTCGATGCCGACTGCGACGGCGTGACGGACGACGCCGACTGCGATCCGAACGACGCCTCGGTCTACCCGGGCGCAGACGACATCCCCTACGACGGCCTCGACAACGACTGCGCGGGCGATGGCGACCTCGTGGACGTCGACGGCGACGGCTACGTGGGCACGGGCGCGGACGGCGACGACTGCAACGACAGCAACCCCGAGATCTACCCGGGCGCTCCCGAGATCTGCTACAACGGCATCGACGAGGACTGCGCCGGGGACGAGGACACCGACGACTGCGATGGCGACGGACACCCCGGCTACGGCACCGACGCCACCGACTGCGACGATGAGGACCCGGCGATCAACCCAGACGCGGAAGAGATCTGGTACGACGGCCTCGATCAGGACTGCGCGGGCCCCTACGCCTCCGACTATGACGCCGACGGCGACGAAGAGGATAGCGCCACGCAGACCAAGGACGGCACGGACTGTGACGACTTCGACGCGCTGACGGGCGCGGAGAAGCCCGAACGGTGGGACGGCGTCGATCGCAACTGCGACGGTGACGTCGATGTGATGTCGGGCGACGACGTGGTGGCGTCGTACTACCCGAACCCCAAGGACGGTGACTACTGGTTCGGTCGGGTAGTGGTGGCCCTCGACGACTACGACGGCGACGGCCTGCGCGAGTTCGGGGTGGGTGGCCCCCTCTCTGGCACCGACTCCGACAACCCCGAGGGGTACTTCCAGGTGCTCGGCGGCGGTGAGGCCGACGGCCGGCCGGCAGAGCTGCGGCTGGGTCTGATCGAGGGGAGTCGCGCCAACTACCTGGGTATGGACGCCGCGGTCCCCGGAGATCTGAACGGGGACGGCTGGGTGGAGCTGGCTGTGGGCGCGCCCACGCGCACCGTGGGGGCTGACGCGGGCGCGGTGCTGCTGTTCGACGGCGCAGATCTCCAGGGCGGAGACGTCGCTGTCACCGCCGCCCTCGCGGTGATGGCGGGCAACACCTACGTCGGGATGGACGTGGCCCCTGCCGGCGACATCGATGGAGATGGTGTGGGCGATGTCGTCGCAGGCAGCGGCTCCGGGGACTTCGGGATGTCGCTGTGGGTGGCGGTCTACGGGGGGGCGGATCTGCTGTCGGCGTCGGACACCCTCACGGCGTCGGACAGCCTCGGGATCGTCGAGGCTGGCGGCGTCGGCGGAGAGACCGTCGGCGGCGCGGACTTCGACGGTGACGGCGTCGACGATCTGTTCGTCGCCTGGGACACCGACGGCGCGGGCTCGGTGGCGCTGATCTCTGGCGCTGCGCTGTCTCCGGGCACCATCATGTCGGCCCAGGACTTCCCCACCCTGGTTGGAGCGCGCGGAGAGCGCCTGGGGCTGAACAGCGCCATCTCGGACGACGCCGACGGCGACGGCTCGCCCGATCTGGTCACCAGCGCACCCGGCGCCGACACCGCCGCGGAAGACGAGGGGCTGGTACGGGTGATCACCGATCCGGGGGCGGGCGGCGCCGTCAACGCGCTGGCGCACTTCTCCGTCGAGGGCACCATCGCCTACGGCATGCTGAGCACCTCCACCGAGGCCTGCGGCGATCACGACGCGGACGGCGTCGACGATTTGATCGTCTCGCACGTCGGTGGGAGCGCGCTGGCCTACATCGAGACCACGGTCCACGGGTTCTCGGGGACCACGGTGCGCGCGGGCGGCACCGTCTCAGCGACCGACGGCGACGTGGTGTTCACCACCCGCATCAAGAACGACGCCTATGGCTGGGGAGCCCTCGCCTGGGATCGCGACGGCGACGGCGACGACGATCTGGCGCTGGGCGCGTATCTCCAGAACAACCTGGGGATGCTCGAGGTGTTCGACCCCGATCTGTAGCGCAGCTGTGGGTACTCTCTACTCGCCCAGATCGCCGATGACGTCGCTGTAGCGCCGGGCGCGCGCGGCGTCCCCCGAGGCGCACGCGAGCACCTGCGCATGCCGCAGGGTCCGCAGCAGCCCCCGGTGATCGGACACCTGGAGCTGGATGCGCATCGCGTCGCGGTAGAAGGCGTCGGCCTGGCGGCGCTCTCCGGCAGCCGCCGCGATGTCTCCGCGCAGCCGCGTCGTGTGTCCGGCGGCGCACAGCTCGCCGACGCGGTGGTAGTCCACGCAGGCCGCCGCAGCGAGCTGATCGGCGCGGTCGTACTCGCCGCCGCGGAGGGAGAGGTCGGCGCAGCGCCGCAGGTGGTTGGCGGTCAGCACCGGCGGCATGTCCGCCTCGGGAGCGTTCGCCAGGAGGGTCCCCGCGCGCGGGAGGTCGCCGCGGGTGAGCGCGAGGCTTGCGCGGCTGACCGAGCGGTTGGTGAGCTCGATGGGGGTGGCGTGCCAGGACTCCGCCTGGTCGTAGAGCGCCGCGGCCGACAGCGTCTCGCCGCAGGACACCGCCAGATCGGCCGTCGCGCGAAGGCACACGGAGACCCCACGCCCGGAGCTCGCCGCGTCATGGAGCGCGCGCGCGGTGCGCAGGTGGAGCCCCGCGGTGTCGATCGCACCGCGGACCGCGCGGGCTTCGCCCAGCTCGCGATGAAGCGCAGCCTGGAGACCGGGCTGGCCCGCCTGTTCCAGCGTGGTCGATGCCCAGCCGGCGACCTGGAGCGCGCGCTGCTCGTCGCCCGCGCGCAGGCGGCAGAGCGCGTCGGCCCACTCTAGGATCGCCGCGGCGACGGGCTCGCCCCCCAAACGGCCGGTAGCCTCGAAGAGGATGTCGCGGGCCGCGCCGAGCTGGCCCCAGGCTGCGCGCGCGCGGGCCGCTGCGGCAGCAGCGCGCGCGGCGTCGATGGGGCCGGACAGCGCGCAGGACATCCACTGCAGCGCCAGCGCGTCCTCCCAGCGGAGCGTCTCCTCGATGGGAGCGCCCACCGCCATCGCCAGGGTCGCGCGATGGACGCTCTGCAGCACCTCCGCGGCGGGCTCGGGGAGGAGCGGAGCCGTCGCCGAGAGGTGAGCGCGGATCCGGGCGGGGAGCATCAGGCGGTCCGGCGGTCCGGGTGTGCAGATCGCCGCAGGCAGGTCGATGAACGCGGGCGTACCAGCGGGCACCCGACACAGGACCGCGGCCTGCGGGGCGAACGCCGGCAGCGCCCCGAGCGGGGGATCTGCGGGGAGTTCAAGCGCGTCCATTCCCCAACTCTCCAGATCGGAGGGGGGAGGCGGGGGCCCCTCGCCGATCCAGATCCACCGGGCCTCAGGCGCGAGGGCGCGCAGCGCGGGAGCCGCTGCGATGCAGGTGGTGTCGGCCTCCACCAGCACCACCGCGACCTCCGGCCAGCGCGCGAGCCGCCTCCGCACGGCCCGCTCGTCACCGGGGGGTGTCGTCTCCAGCGTCCACCCGAGCGCGAGCACGACGTCCGCTGCGCTGGCGCAGCCCGCGACGCGCACACCCACGACGGGGCGATCTCGCAGCGCGGCGACCAGCGTGGGGATCGCGTCGGTCTTCAGCGCATCGCCCATGCGGATCGGACGGCCGCTGTCCAGCGCAGCGCGGAGGCGGGGGAGGGCGGACTGAACGGCCCTTGAGGGGTCGGGCGCGAGCCAGAAGGGGGGAACGGGCAGGGGAAATTCGGGCATCGCAGAGATGTTAGCCTGCCGCTGAGCCCGTGTTATTCCCCCGACCCTTCCGCTCCCCGGTCCCTTCAGACAGAGGTCCATGATGAGCAGCTCCTCCACAATCGAGCGCATCGGCGTGCTCGGCGCCGGTCAGATGGGCAACGGGATCGCCCACGTCGCGGCGTCTGCGGGCCACATGGTCCAGCTCGTCGATATCTCCTCCGGGGCGCTCGACGCTGCGCGGGCGACGATCACGAAGAACCTGTCGCGTCAGGTCCGCAAGGAACGGATCACCGCCGCGGACGCCGACGCCACCCTCGCGCGCATCTCCACCAGCACGGAGATGTCCTCCCTGAGCGGCGCGCAGCTGGTCATCGAGGCCGCCACCGAGAACGCAGAGCTCAAGTTCCGGCTGTTCGAGGAGCTGTCACGCGCCTCCGACCCGTCAGCGATCCTCGCCAGCAACACCAGCTCGATCTCCATCACCGCCATCGCTGCGCACACCGACCGGCCCGATCGCACGATGGGCATGCACTTCATGAACCCGGTCCCGGTCATGAAGCTGGTGGAGCTGATCCG
>CAYXGP010000103.1:3327-27438 GCA_964464515.1 uncultured Enterobacterales bacterium | reverse complement strand
GGGGGGGGGGGGGGGGGGGGGGGGGGGGGGGGGCGGGGGGGGGGGGGGGGGGCCGCGGGCGGCGGCCCCCCCCCCCCCCCCCCCCCCCCCCGCCGGGGGGGCGGCCTACGCGTACGCGCTCGGCGCCCGCGGGGCGACGATCCTCGATGCGCTGGGCGCGGACGTCGATGACGACACCCGGCAGGAGCTGCGCACGCTGCGGCTGCAGGCGCTCCAGGGGCTCGCGCGGCAGCGCTGCGCCGGCGATCCGGGCTGCGCGGCGGCGGTGGTCGCCCTGCGGAGCGGCGAAGACCCGGTCGCCGAGCGCCTGACCGGGCTGTGGGGCGACACGCTGGAGCGCGCCCAGCTCCCTGACGGTTCGTGGAAGAGCGCGCGCGGCACCACACTCCAGCAGCTCCTCGTCTTGTCCGCGACGCTGACGCGGGCGGTAGACACCGAGCGCGCGCGCGTCCGGGTCGCCGGTCTGTTCGAGCGCCACGGCGGGTGGCTCCAGGGCGCCGATCCCTACACCCTGGCCGTGGTGCTCGGCAGCGGGGCAGTGAACGGCGAGCTGGAGAGCGAACTGCGGGAGCTGCTGCGCTCGTTCCTCGTCACGGGAGACGACGGCGCGGTCGCGCTGGCCTTCGAGCCGGGGCCGCTGCGGGGAGATGGGCGCCCAGTCACCCCGGCCGACGCGCTGGCTGCCGCGGCGCAGGTGCTTGATGGCGAGACACGCCAGGCGTTGATCGGCGCGCTGATCGCCGGGTTTTCACCCCGGGACGGCTTCGGCGACGGCCACACCGGGCTGGCCGCTCTGGACGCGCTGGCTCTCGCGGGGGGGGAGCCGCCTGATCGAGTTCTAGGTGTTACGCTGAAACAGTCGGATGATCCGGTGCTCTCGCTGTCTCTTCGGCCGGAGACCCGCGAAGAGTTGGTGGTGCGGACCGCCCCGACGTCGGGCGATCCCACCTACCATCTGACCGGCGACGCCTGGCCCGGACTGGCCTGGCACCTGGAGCGCACGGACTGGGTGCCGTGGTCGGGGCTGGAGCGAACGCCCGGGCTGGACATCTCCGCGGATCACGGCCCGGCCCGGGTGGGCGAGGCGGTGCCGCTGGTGATCTCCGTGAGCGGTCCCCGAGAGACCGCGCTGGCCGCGTGGATGGGGCTGCCGACCGGCGTCACGGCGGTGACCCCGAGCGCTTCCTCGGGTGTCATCGTGACGACCGACTCCGAGGGCGTAAACGTCAAGATCCCCGCGCCGCATCCGCAGCGGATGGAGGTCACGCTCACGGTGGTGCCGTCGCTGGCCGGGGAGATCTGGTCGGGCCCGGCGGTGGTGTTCGCCGACGCCGATCCGGAGAAGGTCACCGCGGCTCCTCCGGAGCGGTGGAGCATCACGCCGCGGTAGGCGGGTCGGCATCCTCCGCGTCGGCTTCAAGCGAGGGCCACAGCGCCAGCGCCTCCTCGGGGCGGATCATTCCGGAGCAGACCGCCGCTTCAAGCGCGGGGCGGAGTCCCGCCCCGCTTGGGTCGGGCTCACCGCGCAGCGCGGCCGCGAGCCGCGGTCCGGACAGCAGGGACGCCACCGGCACACGTCCGCGCGTGCCGCGACCGTCACAGGCGTCGCAGCCGGCGTTGCGGGAGACCTCTGTATCTGCCGGGAGGGTGAGGACGCGGAGCTCGTCAGCGGTGGGCGCGCTCTGCGTGCGGCAGGCCGGGCAGCTCCGGGGGGCGAGTCGCTGATCGAGGACCGCCACCACGGCGTCAGCGAGGATGCCGGGGGGCAGGTCGGTCGCCGCTCGCAGGCGTCTCACTGCGGCCAGCGCGTCTGGGCCGTGCAGCGCCGTGAGCACCTGATGGCCGGTGGAGGCCATCATCATGATCCGCTTGAGGGTGTCGGGGTCGCGGATCTCGCTCACCAGTGCCACGTCGACGTCGGAGCGCATCATCGCGTCCAGCGCCGCCGGAAAGCCGCCCAGATCGCCGGCTTCTCCCTGGAGTACGCCGTCCAGAAGCACCTCGACCGGGTCCTCGACGGTCATCACCTTGCGGTCGGGGCGCGCGAGCTCGCGGAGGAGCACATACAGCGTGGTGCTCTTGCCGCTGCCCGTCGGGCCGTTCACGACCAGCACGCCGGTCGGCTGCGCGAGCAGGACCCGCAGTCGGGTGATCAGCTCTGCGGGCAATCCCAGCTCATCGAGGGTGGGCACGACCCGGCCTGGCTCGATCAGCTTGATCGTGGCGGAGGGGCCGCGCGGCGTCGGATAGATCGTGAGCCAGACCCCTACGCCGCGATCGCCGACGGTCACCCAGCCCCGGCCCTGCAGGTCGGTCTCGTTCAGGTGGAGCAGGGCGCGCAGGCCGGTCATCAGGCGCACGCCGGCCGGGCCCGAGAGCCTACGGGGGAGCGGCACGAGCGCGCCGTCGATGCGCTCACGGAGTCGCCAGCCCTCGGCGTCGGGCTCCAGGTGCAGCGCCTCGGCGCCGCCGACAAGCGTGTGTCGGAGGGCCAGCCGGGCCAGGTCGATCGGCTCGGCGGGGTTTGACGTCTGCGTTGATGGGGCGTCGCTGCCCAGGCGCGCGGTGAACAGCTCTGCAGCGGCGTCGACACCCACGCGATCGGCGGACGGCTCGCGCAGCCCGGCGATCTCCTCGATCACGGAGCGGCGGAACCGCCAGCGTCGGCCGATGCGCTGGCCGGGCAGCCGTCCGCTGCGGACCCAGCGGTAGAACGTCGGGGGGGAGATGCCCAGGATCTGCTGGACCTCGGCTGCGTCGATGAGATCGGTCATGTTGCCTCCTTTCGGTGGAGTGTAACGCAACTGATCTGATCATTAACGATCATTGTTTATCTTTTTCTATCTTATCCGCTCATGATCCTCATGGGTCTGATCAGGTACCCCAAGCCAGCGCCGAGACCCGCTCCTCCCGGGCCGCGACCAGGATCGCCCGCAGCTCCGGTCGGTGGACTTCGGCCTCGGAGCGCACCTTGACGTGACGCATCGCCCTGCCGGTGCCCTCGAGCAGTCCGGAAGGGTCCGGCACGAGCGCGCCCCTGTTCAGGCCGAGGTTCACGTGGCGCTTCTGTGGGGCGATGTAGGCGTAGTGCTCGCTCATCTTCCTGGGTCCCACGCCGTAGCCGGCGATGCGCTGCCGAGACCAGGCCACCTCCACCACCTCGGCGTCCAGCTCGATGATGAGGGCGCGGAGGGCCGTCGCGATGGCCGCGAGATCGGGGGGGCTGCCGCGGACCACGTCTGCGAATGTGCCTTTGTCTGTGATGGTGCGAATGGCGTGCTCCAGTCTCTCTGGGATGAGATCGAGAGGCGACGCGGCGATTCGGGTCTACTCCCCGATCGGCCACATCACCCCGCCTCGCACCTTGAGCATCCCGCCGGACGCCTCGGCCTCGGTCAGCTCCAGCACGAGCATCCCCTCGCCCGGAGCGACATCGTGTGAGACCGGCATCAGGCGTGAGAACGCGGTCTCGACCAGCGCATCCAGCCCGTGCGTGGCGACCAGGCCGCTGGCGTCGCCCCCTTCCGTGCCTTCGGGCGAGAGGGCTCTGACGTCGATGAACGGCACCAGCTTTCCGGTGGCGTCTCCGCCTAGCGTGCCGCCCACCGTAACAGCGGTGGGATCCCGCGAGCCGGGCTCCCAGATGCGAAATCCGATGCGGAACATCCCGTCGTCCAGGCCGACCGTGACCGGCTCGGCCCACGCGCTGTCGGGGGTGGCGTCGCGCATGGCGTAGGCCCGCAGCAGCGCGAGGACGGTCTCGGCGGGGGCCTGGACCGACCACTGCTCGCGGACGGGGGTGACCCCCCGGATGGTCATCGGGTTGACGATCTCGTAGGACTGCTCGACGCTGAGCCCGTTGGCCCAACCCCGCAAGCGGAGGCTGCGCGTGGACACCTCGCCGCCCGTAGGCAGCTCGGCGAGGGAGATCGGCGGCAGCGTGGCCTGCGCGAACCACGCCTGGAGCTGCGCGTCGATGGGGGCGGAGAGCCTGGCGTGATCGCGGTCGCGCGTGGGCGTGAGCGTGAGGCTGCGGGTCCAGCCGTCGCCGAACGGAACGGCCTCCAGCCGGGCGTGTCCCTCTTCTTCCCGCAGCACGACCTCGTAGATGGCGCTGGCCTCGGCGCGCCACAGGTAGGGGGCGGGCATCTGAAACTCGGCAGGCATCTGGCGGCCGCGCCGTGCGCGCGCAGGCAGCAGGTTTTTTGGGAGACCGCCCTCCGCCGAGAGGTGCGCCCGGGCCTTTCCGTCGACCGAGACCGACACCTCGAAGCAGGTCAGGCAGGCGCTGGAGCGCGCCACCGACGAGCTGGGCAGGCCCATATCTGGCAGGACGCGGAGCTTCGCCGGGCCCTCGCCGAGCGGCGCGTCGAGCGCGGGGGGCAGCCGACCGATCATCCGGGAGATACCCAGCCCGAAGACCTTGGCGACCAGCGGGTTGCCGATGACGAGGTTGGCTTCGGGACCCCAGGACTCCGGCACGGGCGCGGTGGCGACGCCGGCCAGGGCCTCCTGGTAGGCGGTGAGGGGATCGACCTTCTTGGGGCCGCAGGCCACGAACAGAAGCGCGGCGAGGATCGGGACCCTGCTGGTGGCAGATACGGGGCTGGCAGACACGGAGGAGCTGGCGGACATCGGGGCCTTCTGCGCAGGGGGGAGGCTGAGCCCTTCTATATCGGCGACGGAGTCTCTGGGGGAGCGCTGCGGAGTTGGTCGATTGGGGCGGCCCCGGCCCACGTTTCACGATCTCGCGGTTCACGACTTCGCGGACCCACGCATCACGGACCGCGGCCCCGTCATCTCTCGCGGGCACGAAAAACCGGTACTGCCTGCGCCCGGATCACAGGTACCGGCCAGCCAGGGCAGCCAATTCAGCGGCGTTTCACCCGAGCATCCGCTGAGATTCAAACGGAGCTGGGAGGCTGGAGGGCGTCCCTGGAGCGCCTGTCCCTGGAGCGCCTGTCCCTGGAGCGCCTGTCCCTGGAGCGCCTGTCCCTGGAGCGCCATGTCTCTACCCGAACTCTCCGCAGCCGAGCGCGCCGAGCTCGACGTCCTCCTCCATCGCATCGAGACGGTCGGAGATCTCGAGGACCGCGGTCAGCTCATCGCTGAGCGCGCCGACCTCCAGCGGGCGCACTACCTGCAGGAGGCCGCGGACATCGCCGGAGCCGAGGTGGCGATCTCCGATCTGGTGCGCGCCCGGCAGCTCGACGCCTCCGGCTCCCTGGCGGGGCTGTTCGACTTGATCGACATCGTCTGGGCGAGCGTGGCCGTGCTGCTCCTCGTCGCGCTGATCTGGCTGATCACCATCTACGTCGTCCCCCTCATTCGACGCCTTCCCCCTCTGGTCCATGAGGTGATGCTCCATGCCGCGTGCCTCGCTCTCCTGGTCGCGCCCTGGTGGCTGCTGTCGGGCGGCGGGGCGGTCGCGGTGGCGACCACCGGCTGCCTGGGCCTGATCGGGGCGCTCGGGTTCTCGTTCGCTCTGCACCTGCGACGCTGGAGCGGCGCGGCCCGGGCGCTGTCGCTCGTCCTGTGTGGCGTGTGGGCGCTCACCGCGGTGGCGTATGGAAGCCCCCTGATCGGCGGACTCGCGGTGATCGCGTGGCTCTGCTCGGCGGGCGCGTGGATCGTGCCGGTCTGGGGCGTCGTACACGCGCGGGACGCGGTCGCGGTGTCGATGTGCGCCGCGCTCACGCTCCTGGTTCCGGCCCTGGCGCTGCGCATCTCGTCGATCTCACCGCCATCGCCGCTGGACCTGTTTCAGCCGGCGGCGCTCGCCCTGACCGGGACGGTGTATCTGGCGGGCTGTCTCGTGCTCGCCTCTCGACATCATCCCCACCACCCCCATCGCCTGATCGCCATGCAGGCGCTGGCGATCGGCTCCGGGGCGGCGGCTGTCACGCTCGGCACCCTCTACGGCGTCGACGCGCTGGTCGAGGCCGGCGGTACGTTCTTTGCCTTGTATCTGCTGGAGAAGTTCTTCGAGATCCCGTGGCGCAAGCACGGGTACGCCTGGATGTGTCTTCTGTTGGCCGGGCTGCTCTACGCCGGGGCCTCCTTCGCGGAGCGTCATCCCGAGCTGTTCCTGGGGCTCTAGCGGGTCATGCTGCTTGAACGTCGGCGAATGCGCCTGCCTCGTGTCGGTTGTGGAGCGTTGTTCCCGCTGTGGAGCAGTCGCGGATCGCGGAGCGCGGTCTCGTGGATCGCGGCCACGCGGTCTCGTGGAGACGAGGTCTCGTGGGTCTGTGGCTCCGCGCTTCCGCGACAACGCGGCTTCTCGGTCATCGTCATGCCGATCGTGGCGCTGGTCTTCTGCTTGGCGGGTCGGTTGCGGGGGGCCGACTTGACGCGCCGGCCGCCTCACCATAAAGAACGAACGTTCGTTTTTTTTGGGGAGCCTGTCATGCCCGCGCTTTCCGCCGCCCGCCGCGAGGAGATCCGCAGCCGCATCCTCCAAGGCGCGCGTGGTCTGTTCGTCCAGCAGGGCTTTCACGGCACCAGCACCCGCGATCTGGCGCGGGCGGCGGGCCTGTCGGTGGGCGGCCTGTACGTCCACTTCCCGGGCAAGGAGGAGCTGTTCGCCGCAGTGGTCGACGACTACAAGCGCCTCTTCGACGGCCCTGACAACCCCCTCCAGGGCTACCTGGAGCGCACCCGCTTCCCCGACGACCTGCCGCAGATGGCCGCGGCGATGCAGGAGTGCATCCTGCGTCATCGCGAGTTCTGGATGCTGTGGTACGTCGACGTCCTCGAATTCGGCGGGCGGCACTTCGCGGGCCGGCTCCTCGCCGATCCCGGGACCACCCACCCCGCCGTGCGCGCGCGCCTCGCCGAGCTCAAGGAGCAGCAGCGCCTGCGGATCGACCCGGCCCTGGCCTTCCGCATGGTCTACATGCACCTGTTCAACTTCTTGATCGTCGAGATCCTGTTCGGCGGCCGCGATCACTACGGCGTGCCCGCGGCCCGCGCAGTCGCGGAGATCGAGGACGTCTTCCTCCGCGGGATCCTCCGTTGATCGCGCTCACGGAGCCCCCATGGACGACCTGAACAACCTCCTCTCCGGCTTCGAGGAGGCCGCCGCCCGCGCCTTCGACGCCGTCCTCCAGGACCCCGCGACGCTGAAGGCCACCAGCGCGGCCTGGGCGGCCTGGGCCCAGGGCCTCGCCCACCTGCCGAACGTGCGCGTCCCGCCAGCGCGTCCCCGGATCGGGCAGACCGTCGGGGGCCTCGGTGACAGCTACCCCCACGCCCTGCTGGCGTCGTGTCGCGCCGGCTGGTCCAGCGCCGTGGGCTCGCTGCTGCCCATGGCGGCGGCGCGGGGCGCCAACGCCTTCGTCATCGGTCCGGAGCTGGGGGCGCTGCAGGGTGCCCTGTTCACCGAGCCTGCCCCCGCGCTGGCGCCCACCGAGAAGACCCTGGTCTGGGCCGAGGGCGCGGCCCGACTGTGGCGCGTCGGCCCGCAGCGCCAGGGCGGCGGGCCTCCGCTGCTGGTGGTGGCGCCCCTGGTGAACCGCTCCTACGTGCTTGATCTGTTCGACGGCCACAGCCTGCTCCAGCGCCTCGTGGCGGGCACGGAGCGGCCGGTCTGGCTGCTCGACTGGGGCCGGGGCGACGAGGATCTGGAGGGCGTGGTCTCGCTGATCGGCGCGGCCGTCGCGCGCCTCGAGCGACCGGCGCTGCTCGGCTACTGCATCGGCGGCACGCTGGCGGTGGTCCACGCCGCGCGGCACCCACGAAGCATCAGCCGGATCGCCATCTTCGCCTCCCCGGTCGACGCGTCGAAGGGCGGTCGCTTCACCGAGTGGGCCGGCTACGCCGACTACGACGCGCTGTCCCGGGCGTTCCCGTCGGTGCCGTCGGGCTGGGTCCACGCGCCCTTTCATGCCCTCCGCCCCACCTTGAACCTGCTCAAGCTCACGCGGCTGGTCCGTCGCTGGCGCCAGCCCGGCCACCTGCGCCGCTTCCTGGCGATGGAGCTGTGGAACCACGACAACGTCGATCTCTCCGCGGCCTTCTTTCGAGAGTGGGGGACGAGGATCTACCAGGAGAACGCCCTGTTTCGCGGCGAGCTGGCCGATCTGTCGGCCATCACCTGCCCGAAGCTGGCGATCGGCGCGCGCGGCGACGCCATCATCCCGCCGGACAGCGTGACGGCCCTTCCCGGCGCGGAGCGCGTGGTGCTCGGCGGCGGGCACGTCTCTCCGCTCACCTCTCCCCGCGGCCTCGACGCCCTGTGCGGCGCCCTCCTGCCCTTCCTGGAGCCCCCGCCTTTGGAGCCCCAGCCCCTGGAGTCCCAGCCTTTGGAGCCACAGTCATGATGAACCAGACCGAGTACACAGACAGCCTGCGCGCCCTCGACGTGGAGCTGTGGATCGATGGGGAGCGCGTCGATGATCGCGTGGACCACCCCCGCGTGCGCCCCGCCATCGAGTCGATCGCGCTCACCTACGCGCTGGCGCACCAGCCCGAGCACCGCCACCTCGCGACCGCCCACAGCGAGCTGACCGGCGGCCCGGTCAATCGCTTCACCCACCTGTTCCGCTCCACCGACGACCTGGTCGCCAAGGTGAAGCTCCAGCGGCTGCTGGGACGCCTCACCGGCACCTGCTTCCAGCGCTGCGTGGGCATGGACGGCCTGAACGCGATGTTCCTGACCACCTGGGAGATCGGCCCGGAGCGCCACGCGCGCTTCCTGCGCTGGCTGACCGGCGTGCAGCAGCGAGACGAGGTGATCTGCGGAGCGATGACCGACAGCAAGGGCGCCCGCAACCTGCGCCCCGGCCAGCAGCCCGAGCACTACGTTCGCGTGGTCCAGCGCCGCGACGACGGGGTGGTGATCCGGGGCTGCAAGCTGCACCAGACCGGCGCCGCCAACTCACATCAGGTGCTGGTGATGCCCGGCCGCGCGCTGCGGGAGGGCGAGGAGGACTTCGCCATCGCCTGCGCCGTGCCGGTGGACGCCCCGGGCGTGGTGATGGTGCTGGGCCGCCAGCCGTCGGACACCCGCAAGGGCACCGTGGACGCCGGGAACGCGCGCTTCGGCGGTCAGGAGGTCGTGCTGTGGTTCGATGACGTCTTCGTGCCCACAGAGCAGGTCTTTCTCGACGGCGAGGTGGGCATCTGCGGCCGACTGGTGGACGCCTTCGCCGGCTACCATCGCGCCAGCTACGGCGGGTGCAAGCCCGGCAACCTCGACGTGCTCACGGGCGCCACGGCCCAGCTCGTCGAGGACCACGGGATACGGCGGGCCTCGCACGTCCGCGACAAGCTGGTGGAGATGGTGCACCTCACAGAGACGATCCATGGCCTCGGGTTGGCCGCATCGCACTCCGGCGCCGCGCACCCGTCCGGGGTCTTCCAGGTGGACTCGCTGCTGGCGAACGTCTGCAAGCAGCAGGTCACGCGCCTGCCCTACGAGGTGGTGCGCCTCGCCGAAGACCTCTCCGGCGGGCTGCTCGCGACGATGCCCTCGCTGGCGGATCTCGATCACCCCCGCATCGGCCGGGCGGTGCAGCTGGCCACGACGTCGCTGCGGCGCGGTCGGCTGCTGCGGCTGATCGAGTACATGACCTCCGGGGCGGGCTCGATCCCGCTGCGCACCGAGGCGATGCACGGCGCGGGATCTCCGCAGGCGCAGCGCATGGTCATCGAGCGCGAGACCGACTGGGCCGGCCGCATGGCGCAGGCCCGCGCGCTGGCCGGTCTGGATCTGGAGCATCGCGCAGAGGCCGCGAAGTGATCACGCTCCTGCTGGTGTGCGCGGCGTGCAGCGGCACCTGGGCGGGCTGCGGCGGTCCGTGGAGCGACTCGGCCGCAGAGCCAGGCGTGGCGATCGACACGGCCTGGCCCGAGACCGACTCCGGCGTGACGTCTTCTGCTTCTTCTGGCTGTCAGCCCGACGCCGATCCCGCGATCTCCGCGGAGGAGCTGGTCTTCGATCCTGCGGTCGTCGTGAGCTACCGCGCCGCCAGCGTGTCTGCCGATCCCGACGCCTGGGACTACCGCGGCCTGGGCACGGAGACCCGCAGCGGCTCGGTATACGCACCGGAGGACTTCTGGTTCGCGGAGCGCTTCTCGGGGGCCACCCACGTGGCCGAGCTGGACAACAGCGGCGAGGACCTCGCGGTGTACCGCAGCGAGGGCGACACCCTGTGGCTGCTGGGGGTGGCCTCCGCGACGCCGAATTGGACCGCGCTGGTCTACGCGCCGGCGGTGGCGATCTGGGTACACCCGCTGGCCCGGGGCGACGAGCAGGGCGCCGCGGCGAGCGCCGTCGGGCTGCTCGAGGGGGTGGAGTACCCCTACATCGACCACTGGTACGGAGAGATCGCGCTGTCTCATCGCTATGTGTCCGCTGCGGACGCCGCCGGGGAGCTCGTGTTGGACGCGGGGACCTACGACGCGCTGCGGGTTCATGTGGTCTTCGAGGGGTGGGCGAGCAATGGGTTCGACTTCGAGTTTGGAAACGTGACCCGCGAGAGCTGGCTGTTTCTCTCGCCCTGCGTGGGGGTGGCGGCGCGGATCACTGCGTTGGACTTCGCCGGGTTGGGGCTGTAGATTGGGCTTGCTCATGGTGGCCTGGGCGCTTGGCTGCATTGGGTTTCAGCCGCACCCTCCGCCGGATCTGCTCGCCGTAAGGCACGGCGCGGTCTACGTCGAAGACCACGGCGTCGGCGATACGCTGCTGCTGATCCACGGCTTCGGCGCGGATCTCGAGAGCTGGCGGCTGCTCGATCTCGAGCGCGACCACCGCGTCATCGCCATGGACACCCGGGGCTTCGGCCGCTCCTCGCGCACCGCCGGCGACTACTCGCTGCCCGCCCTCGCCGACGACGTCGCGGCGGTCCTCGACGCTCATGGTATCGACCGCGCCCGCGTGCTGGCCCACTCCTGGGGCTCCTCGATCGCCCTGGAGCTGGCCCGCCGGCACCCCGAGCGCGTGGAGCGAGTCATCCTCGCCGACGCGTTCGTCTACCGCGGCCAGGAGCCCTGGGCGTGGCGCAGCGCGCGGATCCCCGTGCTCGGCGAGTGGCTCACCGGCGGCTTCTACGACGCCGATCTGGAGCGGCGGCTGGAGGAGGCCTTCTTCGACCCCGCGCCGCTGAGCTGGGAGCGCGTCGAGGAGATCCGCGCCGAGATGGCGCGCCCCGAGACGAAGGCCGTCGTGGCTGCCGTGGCCCGGGACGTGCACCTGCCGAGCCGCTGGGACGGTGTAGCTGCGCCGGTCTCCCTCATCTGGGGCGCAGGGGATCGCGTCACGCCGCTGGCCTGGGGGCGCAAGCTCGCCGGAGAGCTGGACGCGCCGCTGGAGATCCTGGACGACTGCGGCCACTACCCGATGCTGGAGCGCCCCGAGGCCTTCGAGGCCGCGGTGCGGGCGGCGCTGCCCTGATGGTCCCTGCGCTGATGGACCTGCGCTGATGGCCCTGCTGTGATGGAGCTGCCTCCACCCGTCTCGGCTGAGATGCATGGTGACCTCCGCGTGACCGAGGCGGATCTACGGCTCCGCGTGGCGCCGGAGCTGCGGCCGGTGCCCGAGCTGAGTGCCCGCGCCATCGGCGACGCGCTCGTGGACTACGAGGACGGATTCGAGCCCGCGCTCGTGGCGGCCTGGGGGGAGGCGCGCGCTCCGGTGGGCACCCTGAGCGCGGGACGCATGCCGATCCCCCGGTGGGGCCTGGGGCTGGTGGCAGATCCGGGGGGCTGCCTCGACTGCGTGCTCGATCACACGGTCGATCGGGTGGGCTTCGCCACCGCTCGCCCCCGCCACCACTTCGGCGTGGCCTACGATGCCGGCGCCGATGATCTGCACACGGCCACCGCCTTCGCCGGGCGGCTGCCCTCTGTCGCCACCCGCGCCCGGGCCCTGCGCGCGGGGCGCTCCGCCTGGTCCTACGGAACCTGGTGGGCCATGAGCTGGCGGCCCTCCGATCAGCTCCAGGCCACGCTGGCCGACAGGTGGCTGCGCTGGGAGCGCGGCGACTGGCGGATCGAGGGAGAGGGCGCGCTGCTGCGCGGGGAGCTGGTCCCGGTGCTCCCGGGGGTCATCCCGCCGCCGGTGGCGCTAGCGGGGGACGTGGGCGCGGCGCAGATCGCCTGGCGCGGCCTGCAACTCGAGGTGGGCAGGGCTCGGGGCGACCTGCCGGTCTCCGCCAACCACGCGATCGACCGCATCGGCTGGCGCGGCGTCGGTCTCCAGGACGTGGGCTGGGTGCGGCCGGCGTTCTCGTGGGAGCGTCCCCGGATCGAGCTGGAGCCCTGGCTCGTCCTCACGACCGCCGCCGCCCCCGAGGCCGGCGGCTCGCTGCGCCTCGCGCCGTGGCGCGGCCTGAAGCTCCGCGGCGACGCAGCGGCGACCGCCGACGGGCTGTGGCGGCTGGAGGGGGGGATCGCATGGGCGTACTGATGCTCGCGCTCCTGGGCTGCGGGCCCGCGCCCGATCCCCAGGCGGGGCCCTGTGATGGCTGGACGATGGAGGTCGGGCAGGCTCCGGTCTATGGCGGGGGGCCGGCCCACGGAGACCCGGGGGACTGGCCGCTGGACACCGCGCGGCGGCTGTCGGTCGCCGAGGGGCTGGTACAGCTCATGGAGATCGATGTGCCGCGCTGGGGCGACTTCGCGGTTCAGGACGGCCTGCTGCTGGAGGGCTGGTGGGACGATCGGGACGCGCTCACCTACGACGCCCCGCTGCTGCTGTGGCCCGCTCCGCTGGAGGCGCGCTGGAGCGCGGAGGCGACGTTCCGCGACGCCACCCTGCAGGGGATCAAGAACGGCGGGGTCGATCTGTGGGAGGCGGAGGTGATCGCGGTCGAGGACCTCGTGTTGGATGGCTACACGTTCGGGGATGTCCGCACGGTGGATGCGACGCTCACTCGGGAGCTGGCCGTGTCTTCGGGGCCGGTCGTGCAACAGGAGCGGCTGTGGCTCTCGGAGTGCTACGGGCTGCTCGCGCGGGAGCATGACGGGAAGGGGCGCCGCCTGGTTCCGGGAGCTGAGTGACATCAATCGTGGATCGTGGTCCGCGAAACCGTGTTCCCGCGGGAGCGAGGATCGCGGCTTCGTGGAACCGCGAGATCGTGGTGCCGGTGTTCGTGAACTCGGAGATCCGAACTTGCCGACGTTCAGCCATATTCAGAGCCCTGAAACAAACGAACGACGGACTCAGCCCCCGTCCTCCGCCGGTGACGCCGCGATCACGTTCACCCGCGTGGGCGCGGTGGCCCCCTTCGGCATCTCCACCGAGATCGCTTCGGTGGCTTTGGTCGGGATCTGCTCGACCGTGACGGTCACCGGATCGCCCAGGTCGAACTCGATCTTCAGCTCCACCCCCACCACGTCGGCGCTGTTGCGGTTGGTCACCTCCAGCGGGAGCTTGCCTCGCTTCGGGGTGCCGACCACGGCCTTGACTCGCCGCTTCAGCGCGGCGCGGGCCTCGGCGGCCTCGGCGACGGCGATGTCGACCGGCAGCACGGGATCGGGGTAGGAGCGGTAGAGCGCCCGCCAGGTCGACGCGGCGCGGCGGAGGTCGTCCTCGGCGATCGCACCGGCGATGGACGCCCGCATCTCGGCGGCCACACCCAGGCCGGTCTCCACCCGCAGGCCGTCTTCATCGACCACCTGCCACTCCAGGGCCGTCTCGTCGGTGCGACCGAGGCTGCCGTCGGCCTGTACCGTGGGCAGGCTGCGCTTCAGCTCGACCTTCCACCGGCCGCTCCCCGCGTTGTTCACCGCCACCAGTTCGCAGACGGCCTTCTCGCGGAGCGCGGCCAGGCCCTCGGCCCCCACCTTCTCCAATCCGAGGGTGGGCGTCGCCGCGGCGAGCAGCTCTCCCTCGGCGTTGATCAGGAGCGGGGTGAGGAGCGCCAGTCCGGCCGGATCGGTGGACAGACCGGGCAGCGCCATGCAGGCCTCGGTCGCGATCGGCGTGGGGTTGGCGCAGGCCGCGAGCAGGGATGAAATCAGAACGAGACGCACTCGACCTCCGGACAGTTCTCCAGCAGCCAGGTCGTCTCGTCGGACACCGCGGGCATGCAATCGACGCCGGTGGGTTCGCCTGGACAGGTCCAGCCCTCGGGGCTCACCGGGGCAGTGTCGCCGGTGCCATCACTGCCAACACCATCACTGCCAGCGGTGTCTGTGTGTTCGGAGCGGCAGGCGAAGAGAGAGAAAAGCAGAACGATCCACATGGGTACCACCTGATTCTGCCCTGACCGAGGGAGTGTAACCCGGGAGGCGCCCCCCGCGATCGATGGGGGCTGCGCCCTCCCCACAGGGACCAGTGGGCCAAGCGGCCTGGTCGTCGGCCAGACCTCCTGACCCGCCTCCGTCGTGGAGCGATCGATCTCGCGGAGCATGCCTCGCGTTCTCGTGGATCGCGGTCACGTGGGTCCGTGGAGCCGCGCTTCCGGTTCAGTCGTGGGTCCGAGGGCCCGAGGAGACGGTTCGACTCGGCAACGCGGTCAAGCGGCAGCACGGTCCGTCGGCAGCACGGTCCGTCGGCAGCGCGGTCAAGCGGCAGCACGGCTTCACGGTCAAGCGGGGCCACGGTCTCGCGGGTCGCTTCGCTCACGACTCCACGGCTTCACGGACTGCGTTCCTCGACTGCTCTACAGCGGGAATAAGCGTCAGAGCCGGGCTGTGGCCGATCATCGACACTCACGCCGCTTGACGCTGGTAGCGTGGAAGTCCACTTTCAAGGGCGGTAATTCGAGAGGTGAAAAGTGATCGGTGCACGGGGTCACGGCGTCTCGGGTGCGGGTACGTGCTGATCGATCAGGATGGTGTTGCCGTCTGGATCGGTCAGGGTGATGTGCCCGATTCCCCGCCCGTCGGGATCGGTCGTCGCGATCAGCTCATGCCCTGCGCCCTGCAGGCGCGCCTGGATCGCCCGGACGTCCTCGAAGGTCTCCATCGGCGTGGCGTCGGGGTTCCAGCCAGGGTTGAACGTCAGCAGGTTGCCCTCGAACATGCCCTTGAACAGGCCGACGGTGGCCGGGCCGCAGGTCAAGATGAGCCAGCCCTGCGCCGCGTCGCCGCCGCGGGTGGTGAAGCCGAGGTCTTCGTAGAACGCGCGGCTGACCTCCAGATCGGAGACTGAGAGGCTGACGGAGAAGGCGCCGAGGGACTGCTGGCTCATGGGGGCGGGCTCCTGGGGTTGGCTGCGGAGATGAGCTTGTGGAGATGATCTTGCGGAGATGATCTTGTGGAGATGGATGACTCTGCGGAGATCAGGTGGGAAAGTGCGGCGTGAGCAGGTCCAGGAGCGGCACCCGCGCCTCCAGCGCCTTGGCGATGTCGTACAGCCCGGCGACCTCGCGGTCGAGGATCGCCAGCTCGGGGGCGGGCTGGAACCGCTTCATCCGCTTGGCGGTGGACGGGATGAGCGCGACGATGTCCTCGCCCATCGACGCCTGGCTGAAGTCGTACAGGCCGGGGGTGTACAGCGGGCCGGCCATGGCATCCAGCCAGCGGCGGTAGAACCGCGGCTCCAGCGGCGCGCCCTCAGGACGGAGCGGTCCCAGCTTGATCATCGCCCGATCGAGCCCGGGGAAGTCGACGTCGCGGGCGGCCAGCAGCAGCTCCGCGGTGCCGGAGACGATCTCTGGGGGGAGCTCCTTGACGCAGCCGAAGTCGTAGACCACCAGCGTGCCGTCGGGCCGGAACGCGAAGTTCGCGGGGTTCGGGTCGCCGTGTATCCAATTCAGCTCGAAGATCTGATCGATGATCATCCGCGCGATCCGCTCGCCCAGTCGATCCCGCGTGGCCTGATCCAGCCCGGACGACTTCGTCTCCTGAAGCGACATCCCCGGCTCGTAGGTGAGCGTCAGCACACGCTTGGCGGAGCGCTCGCCGACCACGTCGGGCACCACGACCCACGGGTGCTGATCGTGGAACGCCCGGAACCGCCGCACGTTGTCGGCCTCGTTGCAGTAGTCCAGCTCCTCGTGGAGGCGCGCCCGCATCTCGGCGAACAGCGCGTCGACCATGTCGCGGGGCATCCGCAGCACCCCGCCCATCCGCAGCGCGAGCCGCATCTGGTCGAGGTCCGAGTCGATGGCGCCGTCGACCCCCGGGTACTGGACCTTCACCACCACCTGCCGGCCGTCGTCGGTGACCGCGCGATGGACCTGCCCGACCGACGCCGAGGCGAACGGGGTCTCGTCGAACGTGCGGAACAGAACCTCGGGCGCCTCGCCCAGCTCGGAGTTGATCTGCTCGGCGATCACCGAGAACTCCATCGGCGGGGCCTCGCGCTGGAGCTTCGACAGCGCCTCGGCGACCTCGGGTGGCACGAGATCACGCGCGGCCGACGCCATCTGCCCCACCTTCATCGCCGCGCCCTTGAGCTCGCCCAGGGTGTCGGCGATGCGCTCTCCGGTGGCGCGCCGCTGCCGCGCCCGATCCTCGTCGCTGGTGGTGCCCACCATGTCGCGCAGGCGGGAGCCGGCGACGTCTCGCGCTACGCCGGCGGTCATGGCGGCCAGCTTGAAGAAGCGGCGTCCGCGGGTGGGTGGGCGCTTGGACATGGTGACTCGGGGCTTCCAAAGACCTATCCCGCTGGGCGCACTTCCAGCGGGTTGCGAGATCGCGGGTTCGCGGTTCGTGTGATCGTGAAGCCGTGAAGTCGTGGGACCGCGAGCCGTGAGACCGCGTGGCCGCGAACTCGTGCTGCCGCGTTGTCGTCTTCTCCGCCGGACCGATTCCGCGTGACCACGTTGTCGCGGAAGCACGGACCCGCGGAGCCTCGGACCCACGGTCCCGCGAGACCTCGTCTTCGCGAGACCGCGATCCACGAGACCACGATCCACGAGACCACGATCCACGAGACCGCGATGCGCGATCCACCAGCATCGAGAGTGATTGCTCCACAACGGGAACGAGAACGAGATTCGAGAACGAGAATCGACCGTGAACCAAGCCGCCCGACCGGGATAGAGAGGATCGCATGTCGCGTCCAATCAACCCCGTGAACATCGACCTGATCGGTTTTCCCATGGACCTCGGCGCAGGTCGGCGCGGGGTGGACGTCGGCGCGGCGGCGATGCGCATCGCCGGGGTCACGCGCGTCCTGACCGATCTGGGGCATGCCGTCCGCGATCGCGGGAACGTCGAGGTGCCCCAGCCAGAGACGCTCACGGTCACCAATCCCCGGGCCCGCTACCTGCCCGAGATCCGCGAGGCCAGCGATCGGCTGTACGGCGTGGTGCGCGAGAGCCTCGCCGGGGGGCAGGTGCCGCTGATGATCGGCGGCGATCACTCCATGGCCATGGCCACCATCGGCGCGGTGTCCGATCACGCCCGCGCCTGTGGGGAGCGCCTGGGGGTGGTCTGGCTCGACGCCCACGGCGACATGAACACCCCCGAGACTTCTCCCACGGGCAACATCCACGGCATGCCCCTGGCGGTGCTGCTGGGGCACGGTCCGCCGGAGCTGCTCAGCATCGCTCAGCACACCCCGACCCTCACGCCAGACCAGGTGGCGCTGATCGGCGTGCGCGACATCGACGGCCTGGAGGCCCAGCGCATCCGCCGCTCCGGGGTCTGGGTCGAGACGATGCGGCACGTCGACGAGGTCGGCATGCCGTCGATGATGCAGCGGGTGCTCAAGCGGTTCCGCGGGCGGGTGGATCGGCTGCATGTGAGCTTTGACGTGGACTACCTGGACCCGTCCATCGCGCCCGGGGTCGGCACGCCGGTGAGGGGCGGACCCACCTACCGCGAGGCCCACCTGTGCATGGAGATGCTCAGCGAGACCGGGTTGGTGGGCAGCGTCGATCTGACCGAGCTGAATCCAATATTGGATGTGCGCAACCAGTCTGCAGAGCTGTGCGTGGAGCTGCTGGCGTCGCTGTTTGGAAAGCGCCTCTTGTAGCGTGCGCTCTACCGGATACGGGAGGAAGTCACAGGAAGGGAGTCGCGGATGAACGGTCTACACCAGGGAAACGCACGCACGGTTCGGCCACCAGTCCAGGAGGAGGAGCCCCAGCGTCTCGCGCCGCCGCGCCCCCAGACCGATCACCTCGCCGATCCGCTGACGGATTCGCTGAGCGATCCCCTGCAGCTCGACGAGCAGCCCAGCGGGGCGGTGCAGCTCGATGAGGCGGTCCAGCTCGACGGCGATGGGCCCGAGCTGGCGCGCTCCCTGACGATGCCGCGCGAGGTCTCATCCGAGGTGGAGCCGTCCTCGGTGGACGACGACGTGGAGCGGAGCGGCGATGAGGGTGACGCCCGGGTGGGCGTGCTGAAGGTGCAGAGAGACCACGCCAGCAAGGAGGTGGAGATCGGCCGCACCTGGCGGGCGGAGCTGGTCGAGATCCGCGACGAGGCGCGCGAGGCGCTGCCCGGCTGGGCGGCGAACGCAGAGACCTGGGAGCAGACCCCGGCGTTCGAGGCGTGGCGGCAGCAGAACATGGGGCTGCTGATCGGCGATCCCGGCCTGCTGGTGGAGCGGGCCGACTCAGCGCTGGGCGTGAGCGAGTCATCGGCTGCGGCGATCGCCTCGGCCTACGAGCTGGGGCTGTCGATCTCAGGCGACGCTGAGCGGATCCGGGGGCTGGAGGAGCGCTGCGAGCCGGGCATCGCGCAGATCTATGATCACAACCTCAAGGTGCTCATCCAGCGTGACTTCGCGAAGCGGATCCTCGAAGAGGGAACCACCCGGTTCGGCGGCGGGGGCCCGCTGGGTATCGTCGAGGACCTGACACAGACCCGCGAGGAAGAAGGGCGAGGAGACGAGCCGCTGTCTCTGCACGCCGACGACGGTCCGGGCATGGCCATGGGCCTGCTGCGCTCGGCGATGAAGGAGTATGTGCTGGCCACCCGCGCCAAGGAGGAGCTGCGCTCCGAGCTGGGGGTGAACAACCTCAAGAAGGTCTCGCGCTCCACCCTACGGGAGAATCCGGAGCTCAAGGGGCGCATCGCGGAGGTCCGAGAGCGGAAGGACGCCGCCGAGAAGCGCTTCAAGCGGGTCCGCAAGACGGTCCAGGGCTACCTCGCCGAGGGCATCACCGACACCCTCGCCATGCAGATCCAGCAGATCGACCAGCAGGTGCTGGGGCTCGACACCGAGCAGACGCAGGCGCACGTCGACACGGCGCGCGGGGATCGCGCTGAGAAGGGCGAGCGGGCGGCGCGCCTGGCCCGCGTGACCGACAAGATGGTCCTGGGCGAGGCAGAGTTCGGGCGGCTGCGGCGGAGCATCGCCCCGCTGGCAGAGGCTGGCGTCGGCTCGCGCGACTTCGACATCAGCGTGGGGGTGTCCTTCAAGCTCGGCGTCGGCAGCGGCTCATCGGTCACCATCGGCGGCGGCATCAAGTACGGCGGCACCACCAACATCGGTGACGATCGCAAGCTGCGGGTCGGGCACTCGTGGACCTTCAGCGGGAAGGGCAAGGCCGAGCTGGCTGCGGTGGCCTCGGGCTCGGCGGCGGCTGCGCTGGTGCGAGGCTCCACCGAGGTGTTCAAGGACGCCGATCACTGGGCCGCGGTCATGGCCTACCGGTTCCAGGACTTCAAGAGGCAGATCCACAGCCACAGCGATGAGATCGAGGAGACGGTCGAGGAGAACTTCAGCGTGGAGGAGTCCGAGGAGCTGCTGGCCACGGTCGGGCTCGCCGAGGACACCACGAAGGTCAAGTCCACCACGCTCTCGGGCACGCTCGCGGCCGGGCTGCTGGGCACCGAGATCTCCGGCAGCAAGGCCAGGTCGTGGATGACGTTTACGAAGGGCGAGGGCGACGAGCAGCAGACGCTGGAGGCCGAGCAGGTCGTCAAGACGTTCACGGCCTCCCCGGCGAGCAACGTCACGCTCGCGGCCACGCGCACCGTCATCACAGGCCACGCCAACCCCGACAACGACGGCCGCTACTGGAACATCAAGCTCACCTTCGGGGGCAAGGCCGCCGCGAAGTTCACGGCCTACACCGAGGAGGCCCCCGACGCCATCTACGGCGGCTGGGAGCAGTCGCTGCGGCGGGCGCTCGGCGTCGAGGCGCAGCCTTCGGCCGATGGCGAGAGCGCCATGTTCGCCGAGGAGGAGCTGGTGAGCGGGATCTCCGAGGCCACTGATGAGGGCAACCCCGGGCAGGTGGTCTCTGCGATCTCCGACTACCTGGGCGCCGACATCGCATCATTGGAGGGGGCGCTGCCGTCCGACTTCGACCTGGAGCTCGCGCTGGCCACCACAAAGAGCCAGTCCGTCGAGTGGAACTGGGTCACGGGAGACGACGGCAAGAACCTCCTGCAGTACCGGCGGATCTCCCGCGCCAAGGGGATCTCCGGCAGCGTCGAGGCCCCGGTCGGCACCGTCGGACTGGCCTCGGCGTCGCTGGCGCTGGGCGGCGGCAAGTCGGAGTGGGAGCAGGTCTCCGAGACCCTCGGCGCTGACACGCTGAGCTATCTGCAGACGGTCTTCAACGGGCTGCACGCCGCCGACGTCCGCGATCAGTCGCAGGGGCGCGACGGGCCGGATCGGTGGGGCGAGTACGCCTCTGGTCACGAGGCCGAGATCTGGGCCGCGCTGTGCAACCTCGGCGCCCGCGAGGGCGGTGCCTGGGGCGAGCTCCAGGGGGCCATGGATGCCACGCTGGAGGCTCCCTCCGGGATCGAGTTGGACGACTGGGCCCCGGTGGCGGCGAAGGGGCATGAGGCCCGTATCGCCGCGCGCGGGGTGGCGGCCGACACCGCCGGGCTGAGCACAGACGACAAGGTCGAGATCGATCCGGGCAAGCTGTCGAGCGGACTGGCGGCGTTGACGCGGTACATGGAGAAGCAGGGGGCGTTCGACGCTGCTGCTCGTGAGTTGGATTGGTCGTAGACTTCCTGGGTCCAGTCTGCAGTGACCGCCTCCGCGTCCGACCGCGTTGAGTGGGGCAGAAGGTCCCCTCGTCACCGTGTATCGGTTGGATCGATCACCGACAGAATGGCCGCGCGCGTCTCCTCCCAGCAGGTGATCGGGTCTCTTCCGCGTTCGTACTCCACGGTCAAGATGGGGATCCCCATCTCGACGCCGACCCATGACCCCAGCGACCCGGGAGTGGGATCAAAGCTATCGGAGACCACCACCGGATACTCCGAGTGCGCGGAGAATCGCGTCGCCAGCTCAGCTGCCGGACCGTCGTAGTTGATGAAGTGATGGTCCGTCCAACTGTGGGCGACGATCACCAGCTCCGGCTCGAGCGCGTGGAGCCAGGCATCGAGCAGGGCGGACTCCGGCTGATCTAGCGGCTCCTGACCGTGGCTCGCTGAGGGTTGGAAGGCGGCCGGGAAGTTGCGGTTGAGATCTACGCCCGCCGCGTTTCCGCGGGTTTGAGCCGCCCGCCCGTCCGGGTTGAGATCTTCGATGAGGTGCAGCGTGACCCGATCGGCGTGCCCGGCGCCGGACAGGAACGCGGCCGGCAGCTGTCTGGTGGCTTCTGTGCCCTCCGTCTCGTCACCGTGGATGCCGCCGATCCACAACACCGAGCGCGGGCCGCTCCCGACCGTGCGGAGCTGGATCGGTCTTCCCTGCCGACTCTCGCCGATGCGCTGCCAGCCGGCGTCGATAGACCGTGCTGACTCGGGCGATATCCTGGGTGTTCGGGCGCAGGCGAGCAGGAGGACGGTCAGCAAGCGTCAGGCCCGATCACGATCGACGCCGCCCCGCCGCGGCGATCGCCAGCAGACCCAGCAGTGCAGAGACAGTTGCAGGTCCGCTCGCGCACCCGCAGCCGCCCTTGCCGTCGCTGTCTCCGGTGTCGGTGACCTCGGAGCCCCCGCCGGTGGTGCCGCCCGTGCTTCCGGCGGTCGTCCCGCCCGAGGTGGTGCTACCTCCCGAAGTGGTGCCCCCGGTGGTCGATCCGCCCGTGGTCCCCCCGCCCGTGGTGCCGGTGGTGCCGCCGATGGTGGTCCCGGTCGTTGCGCCGCAGTCTGCGGTGTCGAGGACGCAGTCGGCGTCGCAGGCCAGATCCCCGCCACCGAGCCCCAGATCGTCGCAGGTCTGCTCGCCGAGATCGTCGCCGTCGCACTCTTCGTCCTTGGAGCGCACGCCGTCGCCGCAGGCCTCCTTGCCATCGGCGCCAGCGTTGAAGATCGCCTCGATGTCGGGCGGGGGCAGCGCGGCGTCGTACCACGCCAGCTCATCGATCGAGCCGGCCCAGTACTGAGACGACTCGTAGCCCGAGAGCGAGTCCTGCCCGATGACGAACGGGCCGTCGACGTCCACCTGGAGGTTGGCCATCGACAGGTCGGCGGTCCCGACCGCGGCGCCATCGACGTAGAGCGTCATGACGTCGTCCCGATCGACCGTGAGCGCCACGTGGTGCCAGGCGTCATCGGCGATGTTCGGGGCGCTGGACTCGACCCGGGAGGAGCCCACCCAGGCGTAGAGGTAGCCGTACCGCGAGTAGAAGATGTGTCCGTTGGTGGAGGTGTCGCGGGTGCTGCTGATCACGCCGACGTTGGCGGTGTCGGTTCGGACCCACGCCTCGACGCTGAAGTCGCCCTCGCCGGGCATCAGCGAGGGTGACGAGGCGATCTCCACGCGGCCGGTGCCGGCGTCGAAGAGGAAGGCGTCGCCCACCATGCCGGGGCCGTAGGTGACGTTGTCCAGCGCGCCGTGGTTCTCGTCGATCACATCGTCTGCCGAGCCGTTGGCCGGCCACCAGGAGACCAGCCCCTCGGGGGCTCCGACGGCCAGCGCAGTGGTGGTGAGCAGGAGCAGTGCGGTCATTATTGTCTCCGGGTTCGCAAGACGTCGCCTCTTCCTGAGCGGGCGGGTACAGGGAATTTCATCCGTGGAGCATAGCGCGAGGTTCTCCCTCGGCAACCGCCCCGGGTGACCGAGCCGTGCTATGAATCTGCCGGAGCGTGGAGGGTTCATGTACCCGGGAGTCGGCAAGTTTCTGCGGCGTCAGGAGCGCGCCGCCAGGAAGGGCCGGGAGCGAACCGAGCAGCGGCGCTCGGGCCAGATCCGCAGCGAGTCGGATGGAGGTTCCGCGGGGGACTTCCGCGGAGACTGTGAGGTCTGCGGCCTCGAGAAGAACGCGGCCGACCTCGTCGCGCGGGATGTCCCGCTGTCCATGCGCACCCTCGGTGCGGTCTGCCCTGACTGTGACCTCGTTCTGGAGCGTCGCAAGCGCTGGTCCTGGCTGATCGCTCTGCCGGTCGGGCTGTTGTGTCTCCTGGGGTGGCTCTTTTTGATGTCGAAGCTCGCGTAGCGTCCCTGCTCAGGTGGAGTCGGGCCGCCGGGTCAATCGGCGGAGGGCTCGGTGGGCCGTGGAGAGGGTCTTCCACGTGGGTGACCCATGGAGCGCCGCCAGCTCCTGCCGTAGGCGGGTGACCTCCGCTGCCAGCGTCTCTGCGTTCTGCGGTGAAGCCGCCGCGCGCTGCGGGCGGGCGACGAACTCCAGCAGAGGCGCGGCGATGCGCTGCGGATCGTAGCGCTCGGTCAGCACTGCGCGTGTCTGCAGGATGGCAGCCTCCGAGCGCCCCTCGACGTGCTCGGCGACCAGCGCGGCGGTGAGCTCTGCCGGATCACCGGCTGGGATCGCGCGGAGGTGATCGGAGGCTTCGCGGACGATCTCGGTGCGGTCGGTCGCGATGGTGCCCATGCCGAGTCGGGTGAACAGCAGCACGCGGGTGCGGCTGCCCAGCACAGGCTCGCTGCCGGCGCGATCGAGGCTCAATCCCACATGAGCCGGGGCGAGCGCCAGAGGGAGCGTTCGCTGGGGTACCCAGCCGGCCAGCGTCACGCGTCCTCGGTGCACGGTCGCCCAGCGCTTGAATCGACGCCACCCGTCGTCGGGCAGCCCGGAGACCGGGCCGCCGGTGCAGAGCACGCGGAGATCGGGGAGCGCAGATAGGGCGCCGTCCAGGCCGCTGACCAGCGTCTCGACATCGAACCAGGGGTTGAACGCGCCGGACAGGGCGACGCAGAGGGGGCTGCCCGGGGCGCGGGCGCGGGGGGGCGCGGGGTCGTGCGGGAGATGGTTCGCGATGGGGATGGTGCAGACTCGTGGCGTCGGCGGATCGACCCGGCCGAGCACTCCGAGCTGGCCCATCGCCGCGTGGAGTTGGGGGGTGCTGATCGTGGAGAAGGCGTCAGCCCGGTAGAGCAGGGGGAGGGCCGCC
>CAYXGP010000103.1:0-3317 GCA_964464515.1 uncultured Enterobacterales bacterium | reverse complement strand
GGCGCTGGGGGCGGGCGGCGGCGAGCGCGGCGGCGCGGCGCTCGGCGGAGAGCGGCGATACGCGGGCGACCGCCTCCAACTCGCTGAACGGATCGCCGGGGATGTCGCCCCACAGCGGGCGATCGCCTGCGATGAGCGCGGCGACCCGGCCGGGGTTGTAGGGGCCCGCTGAGACGATGACGTCGGCGTCTGCGGCGAGTGTCCGGGCGCGATCGATCCAGTCGGCGCCTTCTTCCTTGATGTCGAATGGGGCGGACCAGGGGGCGTCTGGAGGGGGGAGGGGGCTGCTGCGCTGGCCGAGGAGGAGGAGGCGGATGGGGTGGCCGGTGGCGGTCAGGGCGGCGCGGAAGTGGTCGGTGCGGAGCTGGGGGAAGCCGAGCTTGTGGATTTCGGGGCCGGGGAGGGGGCCCTGGCCGATCAGGAGGATGTTCTTTGGCATTTATTGGTCAGTCGGGCTGGCCTGGATCGTGGATCGTGGATCGTGGATCGTGGATCGTGGATCGTGGATCGTGGATCGCGCGATCGTGAACTCGCGCAATCGTGAAATCGTGGCGCCGTGTCCGCGTGCCCACGTGAATTCGGCCCCTCGACTTCGCCAGTCCGCGATCTCGCGATCTCGCGTGATCACGGTTCCACGATCCACGTGACCGCGGCTCCACGAACCACGGTTCCACGATCCGCGATCCGCGTGAGCGTGAGCGTGAACACCGCGTGAAAGCAGTGTCTACTCCGTCCCATCCACATGCGTGATCAACCCCCACGCATGCTCCAACAAAACGATTCCGTGGTCCTCGAGCTCGGACACCACCTCGAAGTCATAGAGCTGATTCTGCCAGACGTGCGGCTTGAGGTGTCCCTTGTCGAACACCGCGACGCTGAGTCGGTACCGCCCGCCCAGCAGCGGCAGCTTTCGCCACTGGATGAAGAACGTGTAGATACCGTGGTAGGTCCCATCTAGCACCTCGTCATAGCGTGTATTGGGCCCGTGGATGTACACCCCGTCCGAGCGGAAGATCGCGACGCCGAAGATCGGCCGCACCACCGGCTGGGTCGTCCGGAATGTCGCGGCGATCACCATGTCTTCGCCCAGGCGGAACCGGGTTCGGGGCCGTCCGCGGCCGTCCAGCACCTTCACCGAGAGCACCCGGATCTCGCCGCTGCCCTGGATGACCGGCGTGTCGCCGTCGGTGACGTCGTAAGGGGTCGTCTCGACATCTTCGGCCCACAGCTCGCGGGCCTCGGGCAGGGCGCAGGCCTCCAGCACGGCGCGCTCCAGCGCGGGATCGGCGACTGACGCCTGGTAGGCCGGCGGCGTGGCGGGGGCCATCGGGGCGATCGGGGCCTGTCGTCGCTTGCGCGCTCCGGCGGCGCGCTCTCGCTCGATGTCCATGTACCGCTCGACCACCTGCCGCGCGGGGCCCAACGCCCGCACCCGCCCCTGGTCCAGCCACAGGGCCTCGTCGCACAGGCTGCGCACCGCGTGCAGGTCGTGGCTGACCAGGATGATGGTCCGTCCCTGCGCCAGGAACTCCTCGATCTTGCGGATGCAGCGACGCTGGAAGTACTGGTCGCCCACCGCCAGCACCTCGTCCACGAGGAACACGTCGGCGTCTGTGTGCGCGGTGATCGCGAATCCCAGCCGCAGGTTCATGCCCGCCGAGTAGGTTCGCACCGGGTAGTCGATGAAGTCGCCGAGCTCCGCGAACGAGATGATCGCCGGCATCCGCGCCACGATCTCGGCCTCGCGCATCCCCAGCAGCGAGCAGTTCAGCCGGATGTTCTCGCGCCCGGTGAAGTCCTTGTGGAACCCCAGGCCCAGGTCGAGCAGGGTGGACAGGCTGGCCCGGATCCTGAGCTGGCCCTCGGTGGGCCGCGTGATGCCGCCGATCAGCTTGAGCAGGGTGGACTTTCCGGCGCCGTTTGGCCCGATGATGCCGAAGCTGTGACCTGCCCGCACCTGGAACGACACATCGCGCAGCGCCCAGTGCTCGGAGTGGTGGGTGCGGTTTCCGAGGAACTCAAACAGGCGGCCCCGGTCGTCGAGGTAGATGTCGAAGCGCTTGCCGACCTCTTCGGCGGAGACCACCCAGGGGGTGAGATCGGTGTCGGTGGTGGGGGCCTGCATGCGTCGGTTCGATCAGCTGTCTTTCAGCCAGTCTCGTGCCATGAAGTGACGGACGAAGCCACACTTCTGGCAGGAGATGAGGATGACGCTGAAGCCACGGCTCAGGTTCAGTCCCCCGCCCGGTGTGCTCCCGGGGAGGGAGCCCAGCTCGGTGTCTACCATCCAATCCTGTGATGCACAGATGGGGCATGGCTGCATGGGTTGCGTCCCCAACCAGGCGAGGAACGCCTGAGCCTTGTCTGAATCCCAGGACACTATCTCTCCGTGCCCACGACTGGAACGACCACCACGTACCATGAGGAGCGTTCCAGGAGATCTACCGATAGCTCTGCCGCCCGTTCGCCGAGCTCGATGGCCCGATCATCGTCTGTACATGGTACGTAGATATAGATGGGGTCACGGACGTTGGCGTGGCTCTCCAGCTCCCAATGCGCGACTCCTTCGCGCGTGGTGAGCCAGTGGAGCATGGCTTGGAGCGCTGCGTTGCGAGCCGCCAGCGAGGAGCCGCCGTCGACGACCTGCCAGTCAGGCGGTGAGATATTCTGCTCGTGGCTCTCCGTCGGTCCGCCCTCAGACGAACGTCCCGCTTGACCAAGGATCATGTGGATGATCCGGGCGGCGCTGGTGGTGAGTGTGATCATGACGTGCCCGGGTTGAGGCCGCGCTCTATCGCCGTGACGAAGTCGCGAGCCTGTCTACAGACGCGCTCTGCCCGTTTGCGAGATACACCTGTCGCTTCGTAGTCGGCCAATCGGCGTGAGCTGAGCAGCGTCGTCAGCGTGCTCTTGAAGCGCCCCGGGATCCCAGACCGACTGCGCAGGAGGTGGGCGAAGCTCGCCTGTACCCATCCATGATCCCAGCGTTGGGGTCGAGGGTCCCGGAAATGAATGAGCGCAGCGATCGCGGCATGGAAGGCCGCGTAGTAGGCGCGGCTTGCACAGACGTTCGGTGCGCCGGCCCCCAGCGCCCAGTCAACAGCGATGAGATTCTCATGGGCTCGCTCGAGGTGGTCCTGTGCGCTCACGTCCTCAACGTACCACCGCCCCGGCACCGATGCTAAGCTCCTTGGCGTGACCTCCCTCCTACGCATCCTGCTGCTGCCGTCCCTGCTGTTGATGGTCGGCTGCGTCGATCTCGATGAGGTCGTTCCGGACGCCGTGGGGGAGTGGTGCTCGGACGAGCGCGACACCGT
>CAYXGP010000102.1:0-27542 GCA_964464515.1 uncultured Enterobacterales bacterium | reverse complement strand
AAGTCGCGGCCGCCGATCTCCCGAGGGACCGACAGTAGGTGGCCGTGATCATCTCCGCAACTGCTCCACGACAGAGACGAACCAGCCGCCGCGGTTCCCGCGGCGGACGGATAGCAGGAGCGAGATGGATCTCCTCCCTCCTCAGCTCGTCGTGATCGGCGGTCCGAGCGTGCATCGGGTGACCGGCCCGACCGGCCCGCTGGAGGTGCTCGGCGGCGCAGGCCTGCTCACCGCCCTCGCCGCGCGTCTCACCGGGGCCAGCGTGGGTCTGGTCTCGCGCGTTCCTCCTGTCCTTCCGGCGCTGGTGCGGCGCGCGTTCCGGCCTGGAGCCGTGGATCCGGGGGGGCTGGTGCCGGTCCCGGGCGCGCTGCCGACGATGAACCTCACCCACGGGCCCGACGGTGCCGTGCGGTACTCGTCGGTCGAGCCGGGCGTCGAAGGACAGACCTGCGCCGCCGACATCCCCCGTCGCTGGCTGGGAGCGGACCACATCCACGTCGCGCCCCTGGCTGGGGACACCGCGCTGCAGATCACCTTCGTCTCCGAGCTGCGCGCGCGGGGCTACGCCGGCTCGATCTCCGCGGGCACCTTTCCCTGCGCCGTCGCTCGCGAGCCGGACGCGGTGTGGGCCCTGATGACCGCGGTCGATCTGTTCTTCCTCAACCATCGAGAGGCCGCCGAGCTGCTCGCAGGAGCGCTCCCGGAGCGCCCGGAGATCTGCCTCACGCGCGGCCCAGCAGGTCTGCTCCACCACAAGGCGGGTCGGGTGACGGTGCATCCGGCGCCCCGCGCCCGCGTCGTCGATCCCACCGGCGCTGGCGATGCGCTGTGCGGCGGGTGGCTCGGCGCTCGAGTGCAGGGCGTCCCGACCGCTCCTGTCGGCCTGGAGATGGCCCGCCGCATCCTGGAGGGGCCGGGCGGGGAGCCGCTGCTCGCCTACCTCGGGACCAGAAGCGGGGTGCGTCCGCGACGAGCGACACCGGCTCTGAACGTGGCTGAGCCCGATCCCGAGCAGATCGCTCGGCTGGGCGCGTCGCTCGAGTCCGTCGCGTCCGCGCTGACGTTCACCGGCGGGCCCTTTCCGGAGGCTGGTGAGCCCAACGCCCTGCAGACCCTCGCGCTGGCTACGTTGCACCAGTATGGATTCTGGAGCGCCGACTCCGTACGTTGGACCGGTCCGATGTACGCCGAGATCGACGGAGTCCGGTGCAAGGGCTCGGACTTCGTCTGGCGCGCGTTCACCCGCGCCGTGCGAGACGACCCCCGGGTGCTGGAGCCGGCCCGGCTGGCCTCGGAGCCCCTGCTATTCGATCGGATCTGCCGCGCCGACGACGGGCGCTGTCCGATCCCCGACGCCGCGAGTCATCGCATTCTACAGCAAGCCTACGGAGAGGCGCTGAAGACCAACCCCGGGATCGACGCGCTGGTGGCCGCGGCGGGCCGCCGGCCCCGTCCGGCGCGCCGGTTCATCTCCCTTCTCTGCAGGCTGCCCGGCTTCGCCGAAGACCCCCTCCTGAAGAAGGCCACCCTGCTCGCGCTCATCCTCTCCGCTCGACCGGAGGGGTTTCTGCCCCGGGATGGGGAGATCGATCCCATCGTCGACTACCACCTGATGCGCGGCTGTCTCCGCACGGGCTGTGTCCGCATACTCGAGCCGTCTGTGCGGGCGCTCCTGGAGGGGCGTCGGTGGGTGGATGCCGATACGGAGGCCGCGATCCGGGTGGCCTGCCGGGACGCTCTTCGTGCATTGGAGAGCGCGTCGGGGCTGTCTACGGGCGCCATCGACGGATTTTTCTTTCGGAACGGCCGGAAGGTCTGCCTGGAGATCGAGGCGCCGCGGTGTGATGACTGTGGGTTGAATCTGGCGTGCGCTCGAGAGGAGCGGTTGTTTCAGCCGGTCTATCGTACGACGGCGTATTGAGGCTCAGAGCCGAACCCAAGCCACCACCGCCCCGCACAGAAAGCTCCACGCGAACATCCCCGCCAGCATCGGCCCCCGCAGCCGCAGCACCATCTCGACCAGCAGATCCTCCTCCAGTGGATCGAGCAGCCCCTGCTCCCAGGCGGCGTCTCTGCGGAACACCCGAGCCACCACCGGCACCAGCTTTTCGGGCCTGGCGAACGCGGTGAACGTGACCACGGCCATGGTGAAGTCCAGCGCGCTGAGGAAGAGCACCAGCGCCAGGACGGCCGGTGTCATGGGCTGTCTTCGATCGCGAGCTGGAGCTCGGCGCGGCAGTCCTCCAGGTCGGCCGTGGCGTCTGGGAAGCGCTCGATCAGGGCGGCGACCTCTCGGTAGTGTTCTCGCAGCGTGAGCGCGCGATCGTCGCTCGGGGGGGCCTCGATGGCAGCGCGGGCGTCGGCGACCTGCCGGGTGATGAGGGCCCCCCGGGCCTGGAACCATGTCTCGAGATCGGCCTCGGAGCAGTCCACCCCGGGGCACCAGGAGAGCTGGGCGAGGGCCTCGGCGGGGGCGCCGGCGAGCAGGAGGATCTCGGCTGGCGTGCGCTGGGTCGTCGGCGGAGAAGAATCGACGGGCTCCGGTGCCTCGATCAGGTCGAGCGGGAGCGGGACGCCCGGCCCGATCGCGGCCGGCTCTGTGTTGTCCGTCTCGTCTTCAGTCGTGTCTTCTTCGGGAGGGGGCTCTGGCGCGTCCTCGATCAGCTCCTCCTCGACGATCGTGACCGCGGCGGCCTGCTTCGGCGCGAACAAGATGGGGGCGTCGAACACCCGCGCCCGGCCTTCGATCAGCGCGATCTCCTCCAGGTAGCCACCGATGACCACCTGCGCGGTCGGGTCGAGGGTCTTGCTGCGGCGGAGCAGTCGCAGCGCTGCGCGGAGGCGATCGGCGCGATCGGCGTCTCCGGTGGCCTCCTCGGTCGCGAGGAGCTCGGCGAGCTGATGCTCCAGGGCGACCAGCCGAGCGGCATCGAAGGTCTGTGCCGCAGGCTCCGGGTGTGCGGGGACCGGACCCCCCATCCGGGCCATGCACCCCATCGCGAGCAGCACCCACACCATGGCGGGGGCCTATCCCGTCGCCGGGGGGCCGGTCATCCCGCGGGGGTGAACGGCATCTCCACGCCGCGGAGCGCTTCAGCGTCGTCACCGCGCTGGGCGCCGCGCCGGATCAGCACCGAGCGGCCCTCCGTGTCCTGCCCGGGCTCTGCGCGGAGGCCGCTCTTCGCCTCCACCGGCACCGCGCCGAATTCAGGACCGTCGGCCATGACGCCGCTGGCGACCCAGCCGGCCGCGGGCTCTCCCAGGACGCCGCTCTCGGCCAGCCCTCGGGCCGTGTAGATCCACGCCGGCAGCGCGCCGGACGAGCCCGCCAGCCGCGCGCGGCCGCGCGCCATCGGTCGGTTGTCGTCGTAGCCGACGTACACCGCGAGGGTGAGCGGGCGCCGCCAGCTCCAGCCCAGCTCGCCGGCCTGGGGGATCCAGCCGCAGAACGCGGCGTTCCGGAAGCCGTTGGTCGTCCCGGTCTTGCCCGCCAGGGGGAGCTCGTGGTTGCCGATCTTCACGGCGCCGTTCGCGCGGCGTCCCGTGCCCCAGCGCACGACGTTCTCCAGCACGTCGCGGACCTGCGGGCCCACCCAGGACGGCGCCACCTCGCGACCAGCGGGCTCGGCGCGGTAGAGCACGTTGCCGAACCGATCGCGGATCTCCGAGATGAGCTGCGTGGGCTGCTCGGGGCTGTCCACCGGTCGGCTGCGCCGCAGGCCGTCGGTCTCGCCCGCCTCGGTGGTCGACCCGGGGAAGCTCCAGGCCCTGCCGCTGATCAGCGACTCGTACAGGCTCGCGGCCTCCACCAGCGTGATGTCCACGGCGCCCAGCGGCATCGAGAGGACCGGTGGCACGGCGGCGTCGATCCCGTGGGTCTTCGCCAGCATCGTCACCGCGCGCATCGACAGCAGCGCGCGGAAGTCGGGGTGGTGGATGAGCGACTCCAGGTCGTAGGGGTCGACCGCCGACAGCGAAGACTCCCGCAGCGCCGCCGCCTGCATGAGCGCCTCCATCGTCACCAGCCGCAGCCGCCCGTCCACGCGGATCTCGTCGTCGTCGATCAGGCGTTGGTCGAGGCCCGCGGCGATCTCCGCCAGCAGCTCGTCGTCCAGGGACAGCCATGCAGGGTCGTCGTCTTCGCTGGCGGGCGGGCGTCCGCAGGACACCGCGAGGGTCTCGTCGCCCATCTGCACCGACAGCGCAGACAGCTCTGAGGCTGCGGGCAGCGCGCTCGGCGGCGGCGCGAGCGTCTTGAGCGGGTCGAACACCAGCCGCGCTCGCTTGCCGCGGGCCACGAGGTCGCGCAGGGTGGTGAGCTGCGTGCGGCACTCCGTCGCCGCCGGCGCGAGGTTCGTGTAGGTGTGGTCGAGCACGTCGAGGTGGGCCTGCCGAGCGTCGCCCCGCAGACGGCTGCGCACCGCGGCGCGCTCGCGGTCCACGCCGCGGCCGTACAGCAGCGACTGCAGATCGAGCCGCTCCATGGGGTCATCGAGGGTGCCCAGGACGTCCTGGCGGGCGGCCACGAACGCCAGCTGGGGGCGGCGCGAGGCCGTGGAGATGACGCCGTCGTCGTCGCGGACGCGGCGGATATAGTCGCTGCGGGCCTCATCCTCGCCGCGGGCCAGGCCGACGCGCGCGGCCAGCGCCATCAGCTCCGTCTCGTCCAGCCGATCGATCAGGTGAACGAGCAGCCAGATCGACGCGACGTTCTCGCTGCGGGTGCCGGCCCAGGCCAGCGAGACGGCGTCTTCGCCGTTGTGATCGGCGCCGGGCCAGTACCAGACGGTCTCGAAGTGGAAGGTCGCCAGCCGGTTGTCGAGGACGTCGTCGGGGGTCCAGCCGAGCTGCAGCGCGGCGGCGTAGACCAGCGGCTTCCAGGTGCTGCCGAGCTGCCGGTAGGCGGACGTGGCGCGGTTGAAGTTGCGGTTGTCGTTGCCGCCCACCAGCGCGCGGATGCGGCCCTTCTCCAGCAGCACGCTCGCGCCCTGGAGCTCGGGGCGCACCTCGAGGTCGCACAGCTCAGGGTCGCGCACGCTGACCCACACCACCGCGCCGTCGGGCAGCGCCTCTCGCAGCGCGGTGACGTCGGAGCTGCGGGCCCCGCGTCGGCGATCTCCGGTGCGACCGCGGGCGACGATTCTCGCCATGTGCTCCAGCGCTGGCGCGTCGATCTCGCAGGGGTGGCCGCCGACGTCAGCTATGAGGGCATCGTCCGTGCGGCCGGTGATCCGCGCGACGTGGAAGGTGTGGCGGGCAGGTGGATCGGGCATGGGGGTGGACGACGCGCGGGAGTCCGGCAGCCGCAGCTCGGGGACGCCCTCCAGCAGCGGGCCGACCTCCGAGAGGTGATGCCACATCGCCCAGGTGGCCTCGCGCTGGGCGTCCCTGTCGAGGGTGGTGACGACCTGGATCCCAGCGGTGGAGGGGTTCTCGATGCCCAGGTCAGCGAACAGCGCGGGGAAGGGCTGGCTCTCCAGACGCTCTGCGACGGCGTCGATCAGCACGCTCGACTCGTAGCGGAAGCGCCCGCGCTTGAAGGGGATCTCGCGGACGATCAGCGCGGCGTGTTCGTCGGCCGTGAGGCTGCCCATGTCGAGCATGCGGTCGAGAACGTAGCGGGTGCGCAGGTGGGCGCGGTGGCGGGCGCGGTCGCGGCGCTCCTGCGTGCGGCCGATGAAGGGGTTGTAGTTGGCGGGTCCCTTCACCAGCCCGGCCAGAAAGGCGCACTCCAGGGTGTCGAGCTGCTCGACGTCCTTGTCGAAGAAGTAGCGCGCGGCGATGCCCAGGCCGCGGCCATTGGCGCTGACGTGGAACTGGTTGGCGTAGAACTCGAGGATCTGCCCCTTCTCGTAGCGGCGCTCCAGGCGCAGCGCGTCGACCAGCTCGTCCCACTTGCTGCGGAGAGAGCGATCGGCGCGGTAGTACAGGTTCTTGGCGGTCTGCTGGGTGAGCGTGGAGCCGCCCGCCACCAGCCGCCGCGCTTGCACGTTCGCCACCATCGCGCGGGTGATGCCCAGCACATCCACGCCGTGATGGTCGAAGAATCGCTGGTCCTCCGCGGCGACGATCGCGTCGACCCAAGCGCGGGGGATGCGATCGTAGGGAACGTACTCGCGGTGCTCGCTGGAGAAGAAGACGCCGATGCGGCTCACCCGGTCGCTATACAGCACCGGGGATTCCTCCGAGATCACCGCCATCACCGCGGCGTGCTCGGTGTGGGGCGCGGGGTCGTCGACCACGAGCCGCTTGTACGTCAGGCCGGCGGTCGCCAGCCCGCAGCAGCCCATCCCGAGCAGGAGGATCCCCAGGCGGGCCAGCCATCTGGAGAAGAAGGCGCGGAGGCGAGAGGTGCGGGGAGCGGTCATGGGCTCAGCTCCTGGACGAGCGCGGAGAGTTCGGCGAAGGCGCGCTCGGCGGGGAGGGATGCCGCCGCCTGGCGGGCGTCTTCGCGCAGCCCCGGCTGAAGCAAGACCCGTTCCACTGCCGCGGCGATCCCCGCGTCGTCCGCAGGATCATCGACCACCAGCCAGGGCGCAGGGAGCACCTCTGCCGCACCATTCCGTCCCGACGTCACCACCGGCACCCCACAAGCCAGCGCCTCCAGGCAGACGTTGGCGAAGGGATCGTAGCGGGTCGGCAGCACGAATGCGTCCAGCGCGGGGAGCACGTCTTCGGGGCGGGGGGCCTCGCCGCAGAAGTGAACCCGCTCGGAGACCCCCAGGCGGCGCGTGAGGCGATGATAGCGCTCGGGGTGGCGCTCTCTTCCCCAGACCGCCAGGTGCACGTCCGGCAGTCGCGCGATCGCTGTGAGGGCGGCGGGCAGCCCCTTGCGCGCCCAGCCGTGGCCGATGAACCCCACCAGCGGTCGAGGGAGCGGAGGTCTCAGGGTCGGCGGTCTCAGGGTCGGCGGTCCTGGCTTGGGAGGACCGGGGGCCGACAGGGTGACGTCGGGCCGCGGGCGGAAGCGCTCCAGATCCACGCCGTTGCGGACGAGGCGCACCCGCTCGGGGGCCACACCGTACTCGGCGGTCAGCTCACGGCCGGCCATCTCGCTGTTGACGACCACGGCGCGGGCGGTGGTGACCGCGGCGCGATCGGCCGACAGCTCCACTTGATCGGCGAGGCTCCAGCCGCGCGCGCGCATCCACGCGGCGTGGCAGCCCCCGCCTGCTCGGAAGACGTCGAACCCCGGGGCGCGCAGCATGCCCACCACAGCCCGGTACCGCTCCCGGGGCACCCGCCGCGCGGCGCCGGACAGCGACAGCAGGCGGGCGATCCTCCCGCGACCTCCCGCCTTCAGGGGGCGGACGGTCACCCCCGGCACGCGCACGTCCACCCCTGCGCACCAGACGTCCACGGATTGCCCATCCGCCACGAGCCAGCGGACGAACCCCAGGGTGAAGCGCTCGGTGCCGCCCTGGTCGGACAGACGCCGCACCACGACCGCCAGCGGCGCGTTCACCTCTCCTGATCCAGGACAGGCCCCCGAACTCGAAAAGGTCTCCCAGCTCGGAGAGGCCCCTGAGCTGGGACAGGCTGGCCGGGGATGCGGAGCGCGATGCGGGTCCACTTCAGCAACACATAGGTCGCGCCGAGACCGGCGAGGGCCCAGCCGCGCAGCCCGTCGGCGAAACCTGCTCTGAGTAGCATCGCCTTCGCGAAATGTAGCGGCGGGCGAAAGACCACGTCCCACCAGCGGGCCCGGCGACCCGCCGCCATGGCCCGGTCGGCCGCGGTCGCGGTGTAGCGGTCGATCGTGCGCAGGTGCTCGGACAGGCTGCGGAAGGGGTGGTGCTGGAGGTGACCGCGCAGACGCCCCACGGGGCCGTCCACCTCCAGGGAGTCGTGCGGGTCGTCGCCCACCCACTCCGCCTTGTGGCGATCGACCAGCCGGATGCGGTCGTCGGGGTACCAGTTGCCGTGCCAGATGGGGCGACCCTGCCACCACGACAGACGCGGAAAGCGGTAGCCCGCCCGATCGGGGTCTCCTGCCCGCAGCGCCGCGATCTGCTCGGCGAGGGTCGCGTCCACGCGCTCGTCGGCGTCGATGCTCAGCACCCAGCGGTGGCGGGCCAGGGCCAGGGCCCGGTTCTTCTGGGCGACGTGGCCGGGCCAGTCGGTCTCGATCACGCGGGCGCCCAGTCCGCGCGCCACCTCCACGGTGCGGTCGGCCGAGCCGGAGTCGAGCACCAGCACCTCGTCGGCGAACGCCACCGACCGGATGGCCGCGCCGATGCGGTCTTCCTCGTCGCGGGCGATGATCGTGACGCTGAGTGGGAGCATGGCCGATGGCTAACCCGGGCTCGGGGAGCTTCGGGCTCACGGCGGTGAACATTCAGCGCGGCGTCCCCGTGACGGCCTGTTAGTTGGGTCCCATGTTGCTTCTGCTGACCATCCTGCTCTGTGCACACGCGGGCGAGGGCGTGCTGATTCGCGCGGGGGGGCAGGTCGCTCCAGCCTCTGCCGCGCAGGCGACCGGCGTCGTCGTCTCCGATGCCCGTCCGATCAGCCTCGATCTCCAGGACGCCGACATCCACAGCGTCCTTCGGCTCATCTCGTCGGTCTCGGGGCTCAACTTCGTGTGCACGGACGATGTCCGCGGTGCCGTCACCGTACGTCTGGTCGATGTGCCCTGGGATCAGGCCCTGGCCGTCATCCTCCAGGCCAGGGGGTTGGCCGCCACCCCGCTGGGGCCGAACGTGGTGACCGTGGCACCCCTCGGCGGGTGAGCGTGCGCAGATGATTCTCCGGCCCTTTTTTCTATCACAGGCACTCCTCGCTTGCTCGACTGAGCTCGATGACGCCGATCGGGACGGTTACAGCATCGAAGAGGGGGACTGCGACGACAACAACCCCGGCATCAGTCCGGTCGCCATCGATCTCGCCGGCGATCAGACCGATCAGAACTGCGACGGCGCAGACGGCATCGACTCGGACGGCGACGGCGTCGGCAGCGACGCGTGGGGCGGTCAGGACTGCGACGACGCTGACGCCAGCGTCTATCCGGGCGCTGACGATGTCTGGTACGACGGCGTCGACTCGGACTGCGATGGGGAAGACGACTACGACTCCGACGGCGATGGACACGCCCTCGACGCGTACGGCGGGGGCGACTGTGACGACACGGACGCGTCGATCCACCCGGAGGCCAGCGAGTGGCTGCTGGATGGGGACTTCAATTGTGACGGCGAGGTCGGCGGCAGCCTGGCGAACGCTGAGTACGCCTTCCTCGGTGGAGGGGGCGGCGACCTCGCCGGTCACGCGGTGGCGTCCGCTGGTGACGTGGACGGAGATGGGCGGGCCGACCTGCTCATCGGGGCCTACGGTAACGACGTCGGCGGCAGGGACGCAGGAAAGACGTACCTGATCCTGGGGGGACGCCTGGGGCCGTCCCGGACCATCGAGCTCTACAGCGCGGACCACTCCTTCATCGGCGAAGAGGGCTACTCCTTGAAAGACCTCAGCGTCTCAGGCGCGGGTGACGTGGACGGCGATGGGCTCGACGATATCCTGGTCGGCGCCACCTACACCGACAGCGAGACCTCCCGGTTCGCCGGCACGGCGTACCTGCTGCTGGGCGGCAGCCTGGGTGCTTCTTCCATGAACCTCGCCGACGCCGACATCCGCTTCGTGGCGAGCGACGACAGCGACATCGGCGGTCGGAGCGTCTCCGGCGCCGGTGACGTCAACGGTGACGGGATCGATGATCTGCTGATCGGAACCCAATCCAACAACAGCGGATCGTACGACTACGCCGGGCAGGCCTACCTGATCCTGGACGCCGGCTTCACCGAAGGAGCCGAGATCGATCTGGCGGACGCGGACACCCGGCTCGTCGGCAGCGCCGAAGACGATCACGCCGGTCACAGCGTTTCCGGTGCCGGAGACGTCGACGGTGATGGCCTGGCGGACCTCCTCATCGGCGCCCACGAGAACGACGACGCGGGGATGGACGCGGGCAAGGCATCCCTCGTCCTGGGTGGGGGGCTGGGGGACGTGCTGGATCTCGGCGACGCTGATTACACATTCATCGGAGAAGACGCGTATGACTCTGCAGGTCGGAGCGTCTCCGGGGCGGGGGACGTCGACGGCGATGGGCGCAGCGATGTCCTCGTCGGGGCCCCGTTCAGCGACCAGGGCGGCTACCACGCGGGCAAGGTGTATGTGATCCTGGGCGGCAGCCTCTCGACATCCACCTTCGCGCTGGCAGACGCCGACCACGGTCTCGCGGGCGACGAGCCCGAAGATTACGCCGGCTACAGCGTCGCCGACGGGGGAGATGTCGATGGCGACGGGCGCGCGGACATCCTGATCGGGGCCCCTTCCTACGCTGGCGCTGGATCGGCCTATTGCAAAGCGTACATGGTCCGATCCAGCGATCTCGGTCCCGCTGTCGAGCTGGCCGACGTGGACTACGGCTTTGTGGGTGAGGAGCGCGACGACGAGGCCGGGACCAGCCTGTCGGGCGCTGGTGATGTGGACGGGGACGGCCGCAGCGACCTCCTGATCGGCGCCCCGAGCAACGACGACCGCGGCGACGACGCCGGCAAGGTCCACCTGTTGCTGAGTCTGTTGTGAGCCGGCGCTCTCGGGTCCTGTTCTCTCGTATCCTGTTCGCCGCGGCGTTGACTCTGACCTGCAACGAGGCACCGCCCGCGAACCATGCCCCTCTCAGTATCTCCGCTTCCGGTGTGGACGCGGACGGTGACGGGGTCACCGCCGAGCTCGACTGCGATGACACGGACCCGGACGTGAGTCCGAACGTCGAGGAGGTCTGGTACGACGGTATCGACAGCGACTGTGACGGCGGCAGCGACTACGACGCCGACAGCGACGGCTTCGACGCTCTGGGTCATCCTGGATCGAAGGGGGACCCCCTCGACTGTGACGACGCAGACAGGACCCGCAACATTCCAGAGCCGTGGGTTGGTGACCTCATCGAGCTCTCCGACATCGAGGCGCTCTGTCCGTGCCATCCCCAGGTGATCGGCACGATCGACATCGAGCTGCTGGAGATCGATGATCTGACAAGTCTGAGCTGCTTGGAGAGCGTCGAGTCGCCTCTTGCTGAGCGGGCTCCGGTCATCGCACCGGCCAGCGCCCGGCCTGATGACCTGCACGCCCTCTCTGGGGGGCCCCGATTCTCTTGTCGGGACGTAGATTCCCCACGGTCTGTACGGACCCCCTGTCCGGCCCGGACACCGGGACTCCCCCCCCATCTTCGGCGCTTACGAGCCGTTGCAGACACAGCCACTGTGGACGCAGCGGCTGTGGAGCAGCGCCGCCGGGCCGCTCCCGCGGACTGGAGAAGCAACCCAGGCTTGACCTATGGAATCGCCCAGGTGGCCGGGACGATGGCCGGGGCCGCTGAGCGCATCCGCGCGACGGGCTGGCACGGCGAGGAAGAGGAACCCCTCCGTGGGGGGACCCTGTCCATCTCGGGCTGCGACCGACTGGTCGATCTCAGCGGACTGGACAAGCTGACTCGGATCGGTGGGGACCTCATTATCGAGGACAACGACGGAATGATCGACTTCAGCGGGCTGGACAGCAATCCGACCGTTGGCGCTGACCTATTCATCGCGGGCAATGATTGGGCGGTAGATCTGACGGGGCTGGAGCAGGTGGGGGAGGTCGGGTGGGGTACCTACATCCTCGAAAACAGGGGGCTGCTCGATCTGAGCGGCCTGGAGAACCGAACGTCTCTCGCCGGCTCACTCCACATCGACGGCAGCAGACAGGTGGTCGATCTGCAGGAGTTGTCGAGTCTGACCACTATCGGCGGGAGCCTCTCCATCACCCAGATGGATGGACTGGTTGACCTGAGCGGTCTTTCTGCTCTGGTCTCCGCAGGTGGGCTCTACATCGAGAAGAACGATGGGCTGGTCAACCTCGGTGGCCTCGATGATCTGACGACCATCGACCGACGCCTCGTGTTGCACGGAAACAACGCGCTGATCGATCTGACCGGTCTGGAGTCCCTGAGTACCATCGGCAGCCAGGTCTCCATCGACCAGAACCCCAGCCTGGAGACATTGATCGGCCTCGACAGCCTGACCACCATCGAGGGGGATCTCTCGGTCTCATTCAACGATGGGCTGATGACTCTGCTCGGGCTGGAGGGACTGACCACCCTCGGCGGTGAGCTCATCCTCTACGATAACGACGCACTGGCAGATATCCACGGCCTGGAGGGGTTGAACCACATCGGCGACCGGCTCTTCCTGTGGGGGAACGGCGCCCTGGAGGACATGCGCGGCCTGGACAACCTGAACACCATCGGTGGCGCTGTTCGCCTCACCGGAAATTACCTGCAGACGCTGCACGGCCTGGAGGGCCTGACGTCCATCGGGGGCGGCGTCGAGATCTGGGGAAACGAGCTGGTCTCTCTGCAGGGACTGGACAACTTGACCACCATCGCTGGAACCCTTGAGTTGGAGAGCGTCCATTACCTGACAGACCTCAGCGCCCTCGGCAGCCTGACAAGGGTCAGCGGCCTCAACATCTACTACTGCGATGGGCTGGTTGATCTCGGGGGTATGGATGAGCTGGACACGATCAGCGGCCCGGTGGAGATCATGTACAGCGACGGGTTGGTGGACTTCAGCGGATTCGAGAACGTGACCTCCATCGGGTGGGATTTCGATATCCGGGGCAACGACGGGCTCGTTACATTGGATGGGTTGGAGGGCCTGACCTCCATTGGGGGCGATCTCAAGATCTACCAGAACGAATCGCTGACCGACCTGAGCGGCCTCTACAACGTCACCTACCTCGGGGGCTACCTGGGGTTCTACGATAATCCGAGCCTCACCGACGCCGAGATCGAGGCCCTGCGTGAGGCCATCGGGGAGTAGAACATCGGTGGGACGGCGTAAGCCGAGGTAGCCTCCCAATCGGATCACTCACAGATTCCGTCTTGGACCGTCTCGCAGGTCGAGGTCTCGCAGGTCGGATAGCATGAGTCTTCAGCGATGCAGGTCAGCGCGTCCAGGTCGATCAACTCACCATCGACCTCGTGGGCGAGGAAGTTGATACAGTAGGGGCTTTCATCGGACTTGCATAGGCCACACCTCACGTTGAGCGAGAGGAGGACCCTACAGATTTCGTCTGGATCATCGGTTCCCAGAATGGTCCTCATGGACGCGTCATTGCGGGCATCCCATTCCCCGGAGAGCGTGCCTCCACGGAATTCCGTCGCATCGGGTCCAAAGACCCCCGAGATACGCGCTGAGCCCAACTTGAACGCTCCTTCGGGCACCCTCAGCGACAGCGCCCCGGTCTGGCCTGTGAAGATGGGGTTCTCGCTCAGGTCCAGATCTTCGATAGCAGACGTGGTCCAGCAAGTGTCCTGGGACCATTCGTTGATGGGGAGCGCGCCCAGGAGATCGATCGAGCTGTCTTCCCCGCCAGACAACTCGAACAGGAGTTCAGGCGTTGCTGTCTTGAAGGTGGAGGCCATGAACAGCTCGAAGCTCAACCCCCCGGGGTACGAGGCGCGGTCCATATCCAATCGAAAAACCTGACCAGGGAGCGCCGACAGGTCGATCGGGTCGCCGAACGGGTTGGTGGTGAATTTGATTCTATGATCCGCGGCGCCGTCGCACCAGGTGAACGTCGCGGTGTAGCCCTCTCCGCGTTCGAGCGGCTCGGATGGCGTGAATGTCGTCGTCGCGCTGTCATCGATCTGAGCTCTGGTGCTCGAGGTGGCCGTCCCATCCAGGTTCTTCAGGCTGAGTTGGACATTCTCGTCGGGTGTCGAGAGGCGGATCTTGATCACGTCCAGGTAATAGACGTCGATCGCTCTGTCCCAGGGCGTCGTCCCTTCCACGGTCGGGCATGTCGGGGTCGGCGTGTCCGGCGTGGTCTCGGCGACCGCTGAGGTGTCGGCGGACGGAGGGGGGCCAACGGAGGGCTCCTCGCTCGAACAGGACAGTGACAGGAAGAGGCAGCAGAGCGGTGCGTGTCGCGGTGTCATGAAGTGGCCCTCCCGACCGGTGTGGGTGCCCTTGACCATCTGTCATACCTGAATATGAGAGACCCGGCCGATGACCCTCCTTCGGGTGGCGAGGCCAATGGCGACGTACCCAAGTGGTTAAGGGGCGGGTTTGCAAAACCTGTATTCGCCGGTTCGAGTCCGGCCGTCGCCTCTCCTTCCCCTTTCAATCCTGGCACTGGCGCTCCATCTGGGATGCGACGATCCCGCGGACCCGCCGCCGCTGTCGGCCCCAGAGGGACTGCCCCGCTGGTCGATGGCCCCCTGGGTGCGCTGGTCCGGTCCGAACGATCCCATCACCGGTCCGCTGGCGGTCTTCGTGGGAGAGACCGGCGGTGCCCTGGACCACATCTCCGCTGACGTCGACGTCACCACATTCCTCAACGATCGGTTCACGGCGTTCTTCGTCCCGCCGGACCAGACCCCCCTCGCCCCTGGAGCGTGGTTCCTGACCGAGGCCGGGTGTACGCTGGCCGGCCCGCTGCATCCGACCACTCCGGGAGAGTGGATCGCGGCCGCGAACGCGGCGCTGTTGATGCCGCCGGGCGACGTCCGGTGTCCAACGGAAGCCCGCGCGGGTTGGGGGTTCCCGCTGCCGGCGAGGCACCCGCTGATCGGCCCGGCAGGACATCCGATCCGCCGTTAGGATGCCACCCCGCCGCTCCCTTCCGCGAGGCCCGACTTGCTCCAGACACAGCTCCTGTCCTTCGCCCTGATCGGCGCCGAGTGGGTCCTCTGGCTGCTCGTGGCGTTGTCGGTGGTCTGCGTGGCGGTGGCCGCCGAGCGCTTCATCTACAGCGCGCTGAACCGCACCCCGCAGGCCGATCTGCACGGGGCGCTCCAGCCGTTCCTGGCCGGGGGCGAGGCTTCGCCGCTCATCGAGAAGCTGGCGGGAATGAAGGGCATCGAGGCCCGGGTGCTGGAGGCCGGGGCGCGCGCGGCGCAGGAGGGCGGCGCCGAGCCGGCCGAGGCGGCGATGGCCGGCGTGATCGCGATGGAGAAGCTGGGCCTGGAGCGCGGTCTGCTGATCATCGGGACCGTCGGCGCCAACGCGCCGTTCATCGGCCTGTTCGGCACCGTGCTGGGCATCATCCGGGCGTTCAACGACCTGTCGCTGGAGACGGCCGAGGCGGCCGGTGCGGTGATGTCGGGCATCTCGGAGGCGCTGGTAGCGACCGCGATCGGCCTGATGGTCGCCATCCCGGCGGTGGTGCTGTACAACTGGTTTGGTGGGCGCAACAAGGCGGTGTTGGCGCGGGTCGAGAGCCTGGCGCAGCTCATGGTGGCCCGGTTCATGATCGCACGAGCCCACCATCCCGAGCGGACCGGGGGCTGAGGTGGGCTCGAAGCTGTCGGGCTCGTCCGACGATGCCATCGTCGATATCAACATCACGCCGTTCGTCGACGTGGTTCTGGTGATCTTGATCATCTTCATGGTGACGGCGACGTACATCGTCCGGCAGGCGATCAAGATGGAGCTGCCCGACGCCGCCACCGGCGAGAGCCGCGACGACACCTCCCTCGGCATCGCGATCGACGCGCAGGGGGAGCTCTACCTGGACGGCGAGCCGATCACCGAGGACGGGCTGCGATCGGCTGTGCGGTCGGCTCGGAGCGCAGAGGCGAGCGGTGAGGGGGGAGAGGTCGTCTGTCTCATCGCTGCCGACAAGACGATCTCGCACGGCGCGGTGATCGAGGTGATCGACCTGGTGAAGCAAGAGGGCGTCGCGCGGTTTATGTTGGATATCAACCCGGTCCCGACGCCTTCAGAGGCTGCCGGAGCAGTGCCCGCGGGGGGCGCGGGGACAGCGTCCGCGCCGTGATCGACCGCATACGTTGGGAGGAACCGTGTTCACCCCCTACGACCGCATCCCGATGTCCAGCCGGAGCTGGGAGGCCGATCCCGCTGCTCTGCGGCGGCTCTCCCGCGTTGACTGGGTTGTGACCGAGAAGATCCACGGCGCCAACTTCTGCTTCGTCATCTCTGGAGATGGGATCGACTGCGCGCGGCGGAAGGCGCTGCTGGGGCCGGGGGAAGACTTCTTCGGTCACAATCGGGTGCTGAATCGGTTGCGTGAGCCGCTGCGTCGCCTGTTCGCCGCCCAGGGCGCGCCCCGTCTCTTCGTCTACGGTGAGCTGTTCGGTGGAGGCTATCCCCACCCCGATGTCCCCGCGGTGAGCGGCGTTCAGCCTGTCCAGACGGGCGTCTGGTACCACCCCGATGTTCGATTCGTCGCTTTCGACGTTGTCTCAGAGGAGGCTCGACGCGGGTGGTGGGGCTTCGACGAGATGACAACGGCGCTGGAGGCGGCGGGCGTTCCATTCGTGCCGCCGCGCTTCATCGGCGGGTGGTCCGATGCGCTGACACAGTCCGTCGATTTCACGACCGAGGTCCCGGCGCGGCTCGGTCTGCCTCCGCTCGGTGACAATCTGGCCGAGGGGATCGTGCTCAAGCCGCGGGAGCCGGTCCTCGTGGGTGAGAGGCGGCCGACGCTTAAACGAAAGAACCCACGCTTCGCGGAAGACGCGCGCTACCTCCAGGCGCGCAAGTGGGACGCGCCGACCACGGCGCCGCTGGATGTGTTGGAGTACGCGATGCTGAGTCGCCTCACTCCCGCGCGTGTGGCCGCGGCGCGATCCAAGCTGGGCCCTTCGGCGAGCCCGGATGAAATGGCCCACGAGGTGAGTGAGGACGTCTGGAGGGAGCTGGGCGAGGAGCACAGCGGGCTGGTCGCTGCACTGCCCCGAGAGGACGCGGCGCTACTGGCGGCGACGCTCGCTGAGGAAGCCGCGACGCTCGTCGGGTAGCTCAGCGTTGGATCGGCCAGTGTTCGGTCGGCCAGTGTTCGGTCGGCCAGCGTTCGGTACGGGGCGCGCGGTGGAGGCGAGGCGTCTTCGCTGATCTCAGGCCTGGGGGACTCAGCTCAAGAAGCGTCGCCCGCCTGCGCCGACCTCATGGTGGTTGGGGTGGAATGCGTGGGGTACCCGGGACCTCTGGGCTGGGGCATACTGCGCGTCGGCGCTCCGCCCCAACCACCATGAGGTCGGCGCAGGCGGGCGACGCGCCCACAGACAAGAGGGCACCAGGGACGCTTGAGTTGTCTTGTTGCATGGATGGCGATGCACCATCCGGGTTGCAAGGCTGCCTCACCTCCACCGTGTGCGGGAGACGTACCCTGGTAACCGGCGCGGGGCCATCTTCCGAGCGACGGCGCTGAATACACAGAAGCGGTGGTGCGCAATCAGTGACTACTCCTCCAGGGGGGTGCCGGAGATCTCCAGATCGGCCTGCAGCGAGAGCACGGCGTCGTTCTCCAACACCAGGTCGTCGATCACGAGCTGAAGGTGCGTCGTCTCTTCGGTCTTCTTGATGTACCTGTACCGCGCGGCGCGGATCTCCCCGCTGTCTTCGGAGCGGTAGATCCGCTCGGTGCCGTCGTCGTAGTAGGCTACCAGGACGGCGGTGTCGCGCATCTCGGGGTTGGCGGCGAAGGCCTCTGCCGTGCCCTGGAGCTGGGTCTCGTTGCGCGGGAGGGTGAAGTCCCACGGATCGACGTCGAGCATGCCCTCAAAGGCGCGCTCCCACTTGGACCACGCGATGCCCAGCGCCACACCGCCGTGGGGAAGCCCAGAGTCCGCAGTGTCGAGCTGGTCGGGACCGCCGGCGCCGGTGTCAGCCTGGGAGGCGCTGCCGGAGTCGAGCAGGAGCATGAGTCGGCGTCGACTCTTCTCCTTGCTGCGGAGCTGGACCCCGGCCTTGCAGCCCAGGTCGCCGGTGATCTTCGTGCCCGAGGGCAGCGTAAGATCGTAGGTCGCCGTGGTGTTCTCCGGCGTGCACGTGAGCGCGAGCGGCTTGGGCCCGCAGCCGGTGGCGCCGACGAATACGAAGAGGAGAAGGAATCGACTGCCCGACATGGCCCACCGCGTGGTGTTTCCGGCAGCCTATCGCGCCCCGGACCGCCCGCGCAAAGCCCCACCCGAAGCTGCCACCTCCAGCGCGCGCGCCAGCCCTGTCGCTGCGTCCACCGCGCGGGGGAGTCCGACGTGCAGACGATCCGCCGCTGTGAGGACCACCTGCTCGGGCGTGACGTGCGAGCCCTCCCACGTGTGCAGCAGATCGAGGAGCGGTCCGTGGAGGGTTCCCGCGGAGAGGAGGCGGCGCGCGGCGGCGGTGTCATCGGTCTCCACCCGCACCGTCGCGTCGAGCACTGGATCGCCGATGGAGACGCCGGGCGGACCGAGCGAGAGACGGAGCGCGCCGGGGAGCGTGGGGGCGAGACCCACCGTCACGCGGGCCCCGTCGGGAGTGTGGCTGACCACGAGCCGCTGCTCCGGGTGGAGGATGGCGCCGTCGCTCCAGATCATCCCGTGGGCCTCGGCGTACGCGCGCCAGGGCCGCTGGGCGCAAGCGGTGAGCGCGCGGGCCAGTCCCACCACCGCGGCGGTGGCCTGTGCGATTCCCGTCGGCGTGGTGTGGGCCGGCCGCAACAACAGGCGATCGCCGTCCAGCAGGAGCAGGCCGCGCCCCCCCGCGGCGTCCAGTCCCCGCAGCACCTCCTCGTCCTCCAGCAGATCGTCCGCCAGCGAGGGATCGGCGGCCGCGATGCGCAGCGGCGTTCGGTGCGGGACGATGCCCAGGGTCATCTCCATGTCCGGGGCCTCGGTGCCGCCGGACAGCTCGGGGATGTCGGGGAGGGCCGCGGTGATCACCGCGCTGGTTCGGGTGAGGATCTGTCGCTGTCGGATGTCTATGGGGTGACCGAGCAGGGACCCCTGGAGGCCGGTCTCCACGACTCGCAGTCGGGGTGGGCCGAGGGTGTCTTCGATGGCGAGGAGGGTAGCGGTCCAGTCGGGGGTGTCGTCGCTGGAGAGCCAGGAGCGGAGGCGATCGGTCAGGGGCATGGGGTGAGCTTGAGCACGGGCTGGTTGTGAAGCAAGCGTTCTCGTTGATCGCTCTCGATCTCGCTGATCGTCAGTCGATGATCGCTCTCGATCTCGTTGCTTGAACTCGATGCCTGTTCAGCGCACATTCCCGCTGTGGAGCAGTCGTGGCCCGCGCTCCGTGAAGCCGTGGAGTCGTGAGCGAAGCGACCCGTGGTTCCGCGAGACCGTGGCCTCCTCCAGAGCGGCTCCGTTGACCGTGAAGCCGCGATGCCGTTCAACCACTAGACCACGCCTCCACGAGACCGCGATCCACGAGACCGCGATCCACGAGACCGCGCCTGATCCACAGCCGGAACATCGCTCGACAACAGGAACGAGTCAGGAGAATCGGCAGACGACCATGACGCTTGACCCACTGGTTGCTGATGCTGGGTTCTTGTTCTCGATGATCGATCTGTTCCCGCAGTAGAGCAGGCGGCTCGCGCTGCTAAAGCTCCTCCGTCTCCGACCAGATCCCGATCCCCATCGTCGTCACCGATAACCCCAGCTCCCGATGCGGCCGACAGATCTCCAGCTTGCTCCCCTCCAACTCCCCCCACAGCCGCGCCACCCCTCGCGTCGCGGAGTGAAATCCGGAGATGTCGTGAAACGCCAGGAACCGGTGCGGCAGCGCCCGGTTGATCTCGAAGTCCCGCCGCACTCCGCGGTACCGATGATCGCCGTCGATCAGCACGAGATCGATGGGCGGTAGCCGCCGCCGCCACTCCACGTACCCCGCCTCGTCGGAGTCGCCCCAGTACGTGTGGGCGTCGACCGGCACGGCGATGGGCAGACCGAGCTGCTCGGCCCAACGCTGATCGCACACCGCCACCGTGTCGAAGTCGAACACCGCATGCAGCGCCGAGACCAGGCGCCCCGTCCACACCCCGATCTCCAGGTACGATCGTACTCGATACCGGGCGATGAACTCGCACAGCGTGAGCAGCTCCTCGCGGTTCTGGAGCGCGGCGTCGACCCGGGCCTCGCCGGTGGCGCGGAACGTCGCCTCGACGGCACGATCCCAGCAGCGCAGCCCGGCCAACGCCTCCGCGAATGCGGCGGGGGAGTGGCATATCGGTGGCGGAGGCTGGGCCATCGGCGGAGAGCGGAGTATCGTGCGGGAGATGGGCGGTCCTTCCTCCATACTCCTGTTCAGCGTGCTCTGGGGGTGCGACTCTTCGGCGCTGGACACGGCGGGCTCAGCCTCGACCACCAGCAGCCCGACCACCGGCACCGCCAGTACGCCGATCCCGGGCACCTCATCTGACTGCCCGGCCGATCCCTGGACCCTCGCTGAGCCCGGTGATCCCGTCTCCCTCGGGCCAGGCGCGGCGCCCCCCGATCCGGACATCATCGCTGAGCTGGCGGCGGCCCTGCTGGCGGATCCGGGCGTGGTGGCGGTGGCTGCTCGAGAGTCCGACGAGCGCATCGGCGTCCACGCCGCCGAGGGGAGCAGCGCGCTCCTCCAGAGCCGCGACGCGGAGGGCGCGCTCACCTTCACCTGGGATCCCGCGCCGCCGCTGCCGGACGATCCGCTGGCGCTGTCCACGCTGGAGAGCGAGCTGGCGGCTGGCGCCAACCCGGAGTCCACCAGCTACCCCGCCCAGGGGTACGAAGAGGGCGATCCGCGGCTGTCGTTCGTCGCCACGGAGGACGGCAGCTTCCCGCACACCGCCGCGCGGCTGGCGCAGATCTTCGACGCCGCGAACGCGCCCGATCTCGTATACATCCGCGCGGCCTACGCCCGCGGAGGGGTGGGATCGCACGGCGGCCTGAGCGTCGCGCAGAGCCGCGCGCCCCTGCTGCTGCGCGGCCCCGGTGTGGCCCCCGGCACGCACGACGTCGCTGCGCGGTCGGTGGACATCGCACCCACGGTGGCGGCGCTCCTGGGCGTGCCCGCGGTGACCGGCGTGGACGGGCAGACCGGTCGGATGTCTTCGGGGCAGCTCCTCGCGTGGCAGGACGGGCGGGTGCTCACCGAGCTCCTCGACGGCGACTGCCTGCACGGCGCCGCTGAGCGGGCGGTCGTGATCGTCTTCGACGGCCTGAGCCACACCGAGCTGCGCGACGCCATCGACGCGGGGCGGCTGCCGGCCTTTGCGCGGATCGCCGACGGCGCAGTGGTCGGGGGGGGCTCCATCGTCGGCTGGCCGAGCTTCTCCTTCCCCGGTCACCTCTCGGTATTCACGGGGGCGTGGCAGGGCCACCACGGGCTGCTGTCGAACAGCTTTCACGATCGCGCGGCCGACGCGGCGGCGCCCGGCTACGACCTGTCCACCCTGCTGGTCAGCGCCTCCGCGGCGCAAGAGGTGGCCGACGCCTACCTGTCGCCCGACGTCGAGACGCTGTTCGAGGCCGCCGCGCGCCGCGATCCGGACGCGGTGATCGCCTCCGTGAACGAGCTGACGTTCCGAGGAGCTACGCGCTCGGTGCTGAAGGACCGCCGCGCCGACACCTCGGCGTCGTACTCTCTGGCCGACGACGCAGCCGTGCTGCAGGTCGGCCAGATCTTCGAGGACAGCGGGCCGCCGCTGCTGCTGGGCCTCAGCTTCTACCTGACCGACGCCGCCGGCGAGCACACCGGGCCCCACGGAGACACCCTGCGCACCCGCCTGGAGGAGTCCGACGCGCGCTTCGGGCAGCTCCTCGATCTGTACGCCGCAGCGGGCGCGTTCGAGGACACCCTGTTCGTTGTGACCGCCGATCACGGAATGGAGCTGCAGGACCAGGCGCGCGTCGCCGATCCCGGGAGTGTGCTGGGTTCCCACCTCAACTACAGCGGGCTGGTCTATCTCCAGCCGTCCGATGACCGCTGACCCCCCGAAGGCGGTCCGGGTCGGTCCCTTCCGGCTGAAGGAGATCATCGGCCGGGGGGGCTCGGCCGAGGTGTGGTCGGCGGTCCACGGCGAGGGGGAGGGTGCGCTGGAGGTGGCCTTCAAGGTGCTGACGGCCCGGCGGTCGCGCCATCGCTGGAAGGCCACGGCGTTCGCCAACGAGATCCGCGCGGTCGCGGGGCTGGACCACCCGAACATCCTCACGGTCTACGATCACGGGCTCGTACCCAAGGCGGCGGAGATCTCCAGCGGCGGAGCGCTCACCGCCGGGAGCCCCTGGCTGGCGACCGAGCTGATGACCGGCGGGACGCTGCGCGAGCAGCGCGGGGTGCGTCCCTGGAAAGAGCTGCGCGGGGTGCTGCTGTCGCTGCTGGAGGCGCTGGCCCACGCGCATGCCCGCGGCATCATCCATCGCGACGTCAAGCCGCGGAACGTCCTGTGCGACGATCGCGGCGGCATCAAGCTGGGCGACTTCGGGCTGGCGCACACCGCCCGGCACAGCCTCACGGGAGATCCCACCGACTTCACGGTGGGCACCCCGCAGTACATGGCCCCCGAGCAGTTCGAGCAGCGGGTGCGAGACTACGGGCCGTGGACGGACCTGTACGCGGTGGGCTGCCTGACGTGGGAGATGGTCTGCGGCACCGCTCCGTTCTCGTCGGCGCGCACCCTCGATAGTCTGATGTGGGCGCACCTGACATGGCCCACCCCCCCTCCCCGTCCGCGCATCTCCGTGCCGGAGGGGATCCAGGGATGGATCACGCGGCTCATGGCGAAGCCGATCTCCGACCGCTGGCGCCGCGCCTCCGACGCCGCCTGGGCGCTGCGGGAGCTGGGCGAGGCCACCACCCGCGCGGTGCGTCCGCCGCCCGACCCCTCCGAGGGGGACCCCGACGACACCGTGCCGCTGGGCAAGCTGTCCCCCCAGCGGCTGCAGCAGCGCCACCGGCCTCGGGTCTCTGCGGCCTGGCAGCCGCCGCCGTTCGTCGATGACTGGCGCCGGCAGCGGCCTCGGATCACCCGCCGGCGTTGGCTGGGCGCGGGCCTGGGCCTGTTCGCGGTGCGCGCGATCCCCATGGTGGATCGCGACTCCGAGCGCGATCGGCTGTGGGCGCAGCTTCGGGCGGTGCACGAGCGGAAGGAGCCCCGCGTGGTGATCCTGTCGGGGCCGAGCGGCTTCGGTCGCAGCCGGCTGGCGGGGTGGCTGTGCGAACGCGCGCACGAGCTGGGGATGGCGAACGTGGTGCGGGGCACCCACAGCCCCGCGGGCGGCCCCCGCGACGGCCTCGCGCCGATGCTGCTGCGCACGATGAACGCCGAGGGGTGCGACCGCGACGGCGGGCGTCGGCGTATCTCGCAGTTCCTGCACCAGCTCGGCCCCGCGCTCGACGAGGACATCAACGCCCTCACCGAGTTGCTGTTTCCGGAAGACGGCGGGCGAGGGGGATCGGGGTCGCCGGCCAGGCGGTACGGCCTCCTCCAGCGCTGGCTGAGCTGGCAGAGCGAGGAGCGGCCGGTCATCCTGCGGATGAAGGACGTCGAGTGGGGCTCGGACGCGCTGGGGCTCGTGCGCTGGCTGCTGGAGCGCTGTGAGCCTGGCCGGAGCGCCATCCTCGCGGTGCTCACGGTAAACCCCGAGATCCTCGCGCAGCGCCCCGTCGAGCAGGAGCTGATCGACCGACTGCTGGAGGAGGACCGCGCGGAGTCGATCCCCGTCGGGCCGCTGCCGCGCGACGCCACCCTGGAGTTCATCGAGCAGATCCTCGATCTCCACGGGAGCCTGGCCACGGAGGTCTGCGAGCGGAGCGGCGGCAACCCCCTGTTCGTCCACCGGCTCGTCGGCGACTGGGTGCGCCGCGACCTGCTGGTGGCGGGGCAGGACGGGCTGTCGCTGCGACCGGGTGTGCGGGTGGAGATCCCCGACAGCCTCCATCAGGTCTGGGAGCAGCTCATCGAGCGCTTCGTGGGCGGGCGGTTCGCAGACGACGCCGTGGCCCTGGAGCTGGCGGCGATCATCGGGCGACAGGTCGACGGCTCCGAGTGGCTGGCGGCCTGCGAGCTGGCCGGGATACGGCCCGCCCCGGGGCTTCTCGACGCGCTGCTCGAGGGGGGGCTGGCGGTGCTGGAGCCCAGCTCTGATGGTCAGCGGAGCTGGACGTTCGCCCACAGCATGTTCCCCGAGAGCCTCCTGCGGCGCTGCCGGGAGCAGGGTCGCTGGATCGCCCACCACCTGTGCGTGGCCGAGGTGCTGCAGCCGCTCCCGCGTGATCGCGTCCAGTCGGAGCGCCTGGGACGACACCTGCTCGAAGCCGGCGAGCCCCGGCAGGCGGTCCGGCACCTCACCGAGGCGGTGATGGCGCGACTCGACCGGGGCCAGTTCCGCCTCGCCGACGCGCTGGTTCCCCTCCGCGATCGCGCCATCGAGCAGCTCGCCCTGCCGAGCGACGATCCTCGCTGGATCGAGGGCTGGCTCATCGAGGCGCGGCTGTGCGGCGTCCGGGGGCAGTTCGACGACGCGATGGCGGCGGCAGAGCGGGCGGTGGCGGCCATCGACGCCCGGCCGGAGGAAGAGACCGTGCGGCCGCGCTGGCAGCGGCTGCGCGCTCGCGCGCAGATGGAGGGGGGGCGCATCGCGTACTCCCGGGGGGAGTTCCGTCGGTCGCATGCGTGGTTCGTCGCCGCCATCGGGCTCTACGTCGCCCTCGGAGATCGCTCCATGGCCGCCCATTGCCTGCAGCTCTCTGCCGAGCCGTTGCTGGAGAGTGGGGATCTTGCCGGGGGGCTGGAGCAGGTCGAGGCCGCGGTGGCGGAGTTCCGCGAGATCGGCGACGACAGCGGGCTGGGCTCGTCGCACCTGTGCCTCGGCGCGTTCGCGCTGGCCCGGGGCGACTTCATCACCGCCCGCCGGGAGTCCCTGATCGCGCGGGGTCACTTCGAGCGCGCCGGCTCCACGATCAACGTCACCAACACCTACGATCTGCTGGGCGAGGTGGAGCGGAACCTGGGCAACCTCGGGCTGGCCGAGGAGCACTACCGCGTCGCCCTCAAGCGGAACCGCTCCACGGGGATGATCAAGGGCATGGCCGTCGCCCTGGTCAACCTGGCGTTGGTCCGGCTGGAGCAGTTCATGTTCGCGGAGGTCGCTGCGTTCCTGGTCGAGGCGGAGGCCCTCGGGTCGGCCGATCGGCTGATGCGGGGCACGACCTCGCTCATCCGGCTGGCGTGCGAGGCCGGTCAGCGTCGCTGGGACACCTGGGCCGAGCGCATGGCGCAGACCAGGAGCGAGATCGCCGCGCTCGGCTCGCGGCACCCCGATCTGGCGCGGGTCGCGTTCCTCGCTGGGGAGCTGGCACAGGCCGGGGGGCGGATCGACCTGGCGCGGGAGGGGTTCGAGCTGGCGCTGTCGCAGTATCAAGGTTTGCAGAGAGACAGCGACGCGCAGCGGGTGTCGGAGCGTCTCGGGTCGCTCTGACTGTCCGGTTTTTCAGTCGTTAACTGTTCGCTTGGTTTCCTCCGGGCGTGAGCGCTGAACGGCTGGAAAAATCAGCCCTTGCGGGGACCGAACCACGTCCCATTCGTCATCAGATCCGTGCTCAGCGACTGTGCATGTGATCCCCGCCGTGAGATCTCGAGCGCTCGTCCGCCGGGCACACCCCGGTCGATGGACAGACTCAGCACCGTGTCGGCAGCATCGCGATCGGCGATCGTGAGGTCGCCCGGATCCCCGGCGCGGATCACGAGGACCACGGCGCGCCGCCCCAGCGCGCGCAGCGTGCGCAGCTCCGGTGCGGGACTGCGGTCGATCACCACCACCGGCACCGGACCGTCCGCATCGAGCTGATCGACGAACGCCGCGGCGGCACCTCCGTCGGCGGTGCCCCACACCGGCAGATCGGTGAGGGTGTCCAGGGCGGCCTCCAGGCCCGGCGGCGGGGGGGCGCCCAGCCGGCCCGGCGACCACGGGACCTGATGGAGGATCGCTGCGAACCGGGCCGCGAGCTCCTCTCCCGACAGCTCGGAGATCAGGAGGATCGGCGCGCCGCTCCGCGAGGCGCCGCTCGCGAGCTGCAGGGCGAGCTGGCGCCGTCCGGAGCTGATCGGCCCCGTCAGCAGATGCAGCCCCGGCCACAGTCCGGGAAGACCGCCCGCGAACGGGACGACCGGAGGACCCGCGCGGGCCGCGAGCCACGCCTTCGTGGGCAGGGAGCCCAGCCGGGGCGCGGAGCGATCGAGGGCGGCGCGGGCCTCCCGAGCGGCGGCGGCGCGGCGCTCAGCGGCGCTTCGGTCGGCGTCTTCGCGATCGAACGCGGCCAGCTCCTCGCGCGCGGCGTCCGGGTCGAGCCGGCGTCCGGTCAGTGCCCCGCTGAACAGCGGAGAGGTCTGAAACAGGGAGCCCAGTGCGTCATCGGTGGCGGGGGTCTTCCGAGGCCAGCAGAGGATCTGCCCGAACGGGGGCGGGACGAGGGGGCTGCCGCTGCGCCGCGCCGCCCAGCGCAGAAGAGCGGCGCGTTCGGCCTCGGTGAGCGGGCGAGTGGTCGCCAGGAGCAGGGCGAGGAGCGGCGTGCCGTCCGTGTCGAAGGTGTTGACCCAGACGCTCTGGTACGCTCCCCACCACGTCGCGAGCTGCTCGGCGTTTGCCGTGGAGGGATCGTAGGTCAGCAGCAGCCCGCAGCTGCGGGGGCCGCTGGGGCCTGCGGCCTCGGGGCTCCATCGGCGGGCGTCTGCCGGGCGCGCTGGGGGGGCGTCGGGAAGCGCGAGTCGCTCACACAGCTCGTCCCACGACCAGCGGAGTCGGGTGCCCCGCGCCGAGCCGGTCGGCCAGAGCGTCAGCTGAAGGTCATCTTCGCCTTGCCAGATCTCAGTCATCGACTCTCCTCCTGGAGCCGGCCTCCGGATAGAGCCGGATCGCCGCGGCCCCTCTCCCGCGGGCCCTGCCTCGGTGAGCCCCACCCCAGCGGACCTGAGCGGAGAGAGGCTGAACGGAGCGAGACAGTCATGTTCGATCCCACCGCCTTCGTCAACCTCGCCGACGTGGAGCACGCCGCCCGCGAGCGCCTGTCGCCGATGGCTCGCGCCTACTACTCGGGTGGAGCCCGCGACCGCGTGGCGCTGCGCGAGAACCGGACCGCCTGGGAGCGGCTGGCGATCCACTATCGGGTGCTGGCGGATGTCTCCCAGCGATCGATGGTCACCGCGCTCCTGGGCCAGGAGCTGTCGCTGCCGGTGCTGGCGGCGCCCACCGCCTTCCAGCGCCTCGCCCACCCCGACGGAGAGCTGGCTGTCGCCCGCGCCATGGCCGCGGCGGGTTCGATCATGGTGCTCAGCTCGCTGTCGACCACCGCGGTGGAGGCGGTGTGTGCGCAGGGGCGCACGTGGTTTCAGCTCTACGTCTACCGCGACCGGGGCGCGACGGCGGCGCTGGTCGCCCGCGCGGAGGCCGCGGGCTGCACCGCGCTGGTCTTCACGGTGGACGCGCCGGTGCTGGGTTGCCGGGAGGACGACGTGCGGGGTGGGTTCCACCTCCCCGCGCACCTGAAGATGGAGAACATCACCGCGACGGGGGCGGCTGGAGTGCCGGCGGTGGCCGGGGAGTCCGGACTGAGCCGATACGTGGCCGACTTCATCGATCCCGCAATCTCCTGGGAGACTCTGCGCTGGTTGAGCGGGATCACGCATCTGCCGGTGCTCGTGAAGGGGATCTGTCGAGGCGATGACGCGGAGCGGGCGATGGACTGCGGCGCCGCAGGGGTCATGGTCTCCAACCACGGCGGCCGGCAGCTCGACGC